>NZ_JBEXNE010000024.1:0-119471 GCF_040610915.1 Streptomyces sp. NPDC003300
GACTTTTGGCACGCTGTTGAGTTCTCAAGGAACGGAAGCTTCCTTCAGACCGTTTCACCGGCCCTCCGGGCTTTCCCTTCGTCGTGTCTCCGACTCTATCAGACGCTTTCCAGTGCCTGACCCCCAGTCAGCGGGGCTTGTCTTTCCGGCTGTTTGGCCGTTCCGACGAGTGAGACATTAGCTGATCCCGTACCGCCCGGCCAAATCGGCCCGGTCGAACGAAACACCGCCTGCATTCCGCGGAAACACACAAACGCACGACAACAACGCGACAACACAAGGCTGTCGGTCATGGTCGAAAGGTTCCTGCGAAATGGCTGTCCGGGGACCGACCGGAGTCGGCGCTCACGTCGGACAACTCGGAGAACACTACGGACGAGGACCACCCATGTCAACTCGGGGCAAGGTGGTCCCGATCACACGGGTCAGTCCAGGTCTTCGAGCCGGCCGCCGGCGTCCGGCTGGCTGTACTCGACGCGGCGCAGAAGGCGGGTGAGGATCTCGCCGAGGGCGGCGCGTTCCACCGTCGTGAGGTCCTGGAGGAGCTCGTCCTCGAAGACGGCGGCCAGGCGCATGGTCTGGAGCCACTTGTCACGGCCCTCGTCGGTCAGCTCGACGATGACGCGGACGCGGTTGGCCTCGTCGCGCTCGCGGGTGACCAAGCCCTCGGCGACCATGCGGTCGATCCGGTGGGTCATGGCGGCCGGGGTGAGGCCGAGGCGCTTGGCGAGGTCGCCGGGGCCGAGACGGTAGGGCTTGCCGACGACGACGAGTGCTTTGAGGACTTCCCACTCGGCGCTGCTGATGCCGAGGTCGACGAGCTGGCGGCCGTACGCCACGTTCATCCGGCGGTTGAGGCGGCCCAGGGCGGTGACGACCTTCTCCACCTGGGGGTCGACCTCAGGGAATTCGCGCTGGTAGGCGGCGATCTGGGCGTCGAGGTCCAGCTCCTGCGGCGCCCCCGGTGAACCTGCGGCTGCGGTCATCCTTCGAGTATGGCACGGAACCCTTTGCGCTAAAGCCCTTCGCGATGTACTCTTTAGCTTCGAACTTTAGTGCTGAAGTCTTCAAGGCGAAGACTCAATGGTCAAGTGGGGTGAGTGTGACAACGGCGATGGGCGCGGCGCTGCGCCGGATCCAGGTGGGGACAGCGCTGAGCGCGTTCGGGAACGGCTTCACGGTCCCGTTCACCTTTATTTACGTCTCGCAGGTGCGGGGGCTGGGCGCGGGTACCGCAGGTGTGGTGCTCGCGACGTTCGCCGTGGCGGCGCTCTTCGTGCTGCCCTTCACCGGTCGGGTCATCGATCAGCGCGGGCCGGTGCCGGTCGCGGTGGTCGGTACGGTGCTGGCCGCCGCCGGGTCACTGGGGCTCGGGCTGTCCGGCAGTGAACCGGTGGTCATCGCGGCGGCCGGTGCGCTCGGGGCCGGTATAGCGGTGGTGCAGCCCGCGCTGGCGACGATGATCGTGTGGTGCTCGACGACCGCGACGCGGTCGCGCGCCTTCGCCACGCAGTTCTTCCTCAACAACCTGGGGCTCGGCCTCGGCGGTCTGCTCGGCGGTCTGCTGGTCGACACCGCGCATCCGGCGTCGTTCATCCGTCTCTTCGCCATCGAGGCGGCGATGTTCCTGGTGCTCGGCGCGGTGATAGCGACCGTGCGCATGCCGCACGCGCCGCAGGTCGACGGGGCGGTGCGGTCCGACGGCGCCGCCTCGGGCGGCTGGCGGCTGCTGCTCGGGGACCGGGCGATGGTCATGGTGTCCGTGCTGGGCTTCGTGATGTTCTTCGCCTGCTACGGGCAGTTCGAGTCGGGGCTCTCGGCGTTCGCCGTCGAGGTCACCCGGATTTCGCCGACCACGCTGGGCGTGGCGCTCGCGGCCAACACCGCCGTGATCGTGCTGGCGCAGTTCGTGGTGCTGCGGCTGGTCGAGCAGCGCAGGCGCAGCCGGGTCATCGCGGCGGTCGGTCTGGTCTGGACGGTCGCCTGGCTGGTGGCCGGGGCGTCCGGGCTGGTGCACGGCAGTCACGCGATGGCGGTCGCGGCGATCATCTCGACGTACGCGCTGTTCGGGCTCGGCGAGGCGATGCTGGCGCCGACCGTGGCTCCGCTGGTCGCCGATCTGGCGCCCGCGCGGATGGTCGGTCAGTACAACTCGGCGTTCGCGCTGGTCAAGCAGTTGGCCCTCGCCCTCGGTCCCGCCGTCGGCGGCCTGATGGCGGGTGCGGGCGCGTACGGGGTGTACATCGTGATGCTGGTGTTCTGCTCGCTGGCGATCTCGGTGACCGCGCTGCGGATGGGGCGGCACCTCACGCTCTTGCAGGACAGTCCGCATCTGGCGGCGGCCCGCGTGGTCGCCCGTTCCGCGCCGCGGCTCCCTGCCGGGACGGACACGGACACGACCGTGGACGTGGTCGTGGACTCGGCTCAAGCCAAGGACCTGGACCTGGACTCGCGGGTGACCGCGGACGCCGACCCGGCGGCCCGAATACCGGCCGCGCCCGTCGGCGCCACGGCCGAAGCGCGACCGGAACCGGCCGCGACCGTCTCCCGGTAGTCGCCGCCCCCGCCCCTCCGGCCCGAGGGCCTTCCCGGCCCTCGGCCAGGCGGTCGGCCCACGACCCGAGCGGACTCGGACCCGAACGGACCCGGACCCCCAACGGCCCCGGACCCGGCCCAGCGGCGGCGACACCGTCACCCCGCCCGCCTCACCCCGCGGGCACCCTCAGCCCGGCAGGGCGAATTCGCACCAGACGGCCTTGCCGCCGCCCGGCGTGCGGCGGGAGCCCCAGGACGAGGCGACGGTGGCGATGATCGAGATGCCGCGCCCGGCCTCGTCGCCGGGTTCCGCGCGGCGGCGGCGCGGCAGGTGGTCGTCGCCGTCGGTGACCTCGATGATCAGCCGCCGGTCGGTGCGGCGCAGCCGCAGCCGCATGGGCGGGGTGCCGTGCTTGAGGGAGTTGGCGACGAGTTCGCTGGCCGCGAGGACGCCGAGGTCGCGCAGTTCGACGGGGAAGCGCCAGGAGGCGAGCACTCCGGAGGCGAAGGCGCGGGCGCGGGGTGCGGCCTCGACGCCGCCGAGGAGTTCGAGCGAGGCGTTGCGGAAGAGCTCGGCCTCGCTGCCGGTGTGGTCCGGGTACTGGAGGACGAGGACGGCCACGTCGTCGTCGTGTTCCGAGGTGACGCCGAGGGCGCGCATCAGGCGGTCGCAGATCACCTGGGGCGCGCCGGTGGCGCCGGACAGGGCCGACATCAGGGCGTCCACACCGACATCGATGTCCTCGCCACGCCGCTCGATCAGGCCGTCGGTGTACAGGACGGCGGTGCAGCCGGGGCCGAGGGCGACCGAGCCCGAGGTGTGGATCCAGCCGCCGGTGCCGAGCGGCGGTCCGGTGGGTTCGTCGGCGCGGCGGACGGTGCCGTCCGGGTCGCGGATCAGGATCGGCAGGTGTCCCGCGGTGGCGTACGACAGGCGGCCCTCGCTGGGGTCGTGCACGGCGTAGACGCAGGTGGCGATCTGGGTGGCGTCGATCTCCGAGGCGAGGCCGTCCAGGAGCTGGATGACCTCGTGCGGCGGCAGGTCGAGCCGGGCGTAGGCGCGTACGGCGGTACGGAGCTGGCCCATGACGGCCGCGGCACGGACGCCCCGGCCCATCACGTCGCCGATGACCAGGGCGGTGCGGCCCGCGCCGAGGGTGATCACGTCGTACCAGTCGCCGCCGACGGCCGCGTCGGTGCCGCCGGGCTGGTAGGTGGCGGCGACGCGGAGGTCGTCGGGCTGTTCGAGCTCCTGCGGGAGGAGACTGCGCTGGAGGGTGACGGCGGTCTCGTGGAGGCGGCGTTCGCTCTCGCGCAGGCGCTCGGCGGAGTGCACCTGGTCGGTGACGTCGGCGGCGAAGACCAGGACGCCGCGGCGCTCGGGGTCGGGGTCGCCGGCCCTGACGGGGGTGCAGGTGAAGGTGAAGTAGCCGGGCTTGGCGGGTGAGCGGTCGTCGCCGCCGACCACCTTGCGGGCCTTGACGGTGCGCGGTTTGCCGCTGCGGTGGACCTGGTCCATGAGCGGGAGCAGGCCGAGCTCGTCGAGTTCGGGCAGCGCGTCGCGGGCCGGGGCGCCGGTGGTGCGGGCGCCGAAGACCTCCGTGTAGGCGTCGTTGACGAAGTCCACGCGGTGGGCGGGGCCGTGTGTGACGGCGATGAGGGCCGGAAGGCGGCTGAGGACGCCGGTGACTGACGGTTCGTCGGTGACGGCGCCGGCGGCGGGGACGGGACCCGTGGCCCGGCCGGCCGGTGAGCCGGGGGTCTGGCGGGTGCCTTCGGGGTCGGCGTCAGGGGCGATGCCGCTGCCCGCGTCCTGCGGTGCCGTCGCGGGGTCGGCCGCGTCGGCGCGCACGGGGTCGCCGACTTTGGCGCGCGCCGCGGGTACGGCACTGCGTCGCTGTGTTCCGGGGAGCCGGGCGCTCCAACGCGTAAGGTTCAAACGTCCGATTCCTCGTATTTGTCACTCTTTGCAGGTGCTGGCGCACGCGTGGTCACACCACCAGTGTGGCCGACTGGCGCCCCCGGGGGGAATCGCGCGGCGTCCGGGGCGGGTCAGGGGGCGTCGGGATCGCGGTGCGATCCGGCGGCCAGTTCGAATTCGGCGCGCGGGTGTTCCAGTGAGCCGAGCGAGACGATCTCGCGCTTGAAGAGCCCCGCGAGCAGCCATTCCGCCAGGACACGGGCCTTGCGGTTGAAGGTGGGGACGCGGCTGAGGTGGTAGGCGCGGTGCATGAACCAGGCCGGGTAACCCTTGAGTTTGCGCCCGTAGATGAAGGCGACACCCTCGTGCAGCCCGAGCGAGGCGACCGAGCCCGCGTACTTGTGGCGGTATTCGGTCAGCGGCCGGCCGCGCAGGGTCGCCAGGACGTTGTCGGCCAGGACGCGGGCCTGCCGCAGGGCGTGCTGGGCGTTGGGGGCGCAGTCGGTGCCGGGCTCCCGCGCCGTCAGGTCGGGCACGGCCGCCGCGTCGCCCGCCGCCCACGCCGTCTCCGAACCGGCGATCCGCAAGGTGGCCTCGGCGCGCAGCCGTCCGCGGTCGGTGAGCGGCAGGTCCGTCGCGGCCAGCACCGGGTGCGGTTTGACGCCCGCCGTCCAGACCACCGTCCTGGTGGGCAGCCGTTCGCCGTCGGACAGTACGGCGATCCGGTTCTCGCACGACTCCAGCCGCGTCTCCAGCCGGATGTCGACGTTGCGCCCGCGCAGCTCGCGGATCGCGTACTTGCCCATCTCCTCGCCGACCTCGGGCAGGATCCGGCCGGTCGCCTCGACCAGGACCCATCTCATGTCCTCGGGGCGGATGTTGTGGTAGTACCGCACGGCGTAACGCGCCATGTTCTCCAGCTCGCCGAGCGCTTCGACGCCCGCGTATCCGCCGCCGACGAAGACGAAGGTCAGCGCGGCCTCGCGGACGTCGACGTCACGGGTGGAGGAGGCGATGTCGAGCTGTTCCAGCACGTGGTTGCGCAGCCCGATCGCCTCCTCGACGGTCTTGAAACCGATGCCGTGCTCGGCGAGTCCGGGGACCGGGAGGGTGCGGGAGACCGAGCCCGGCGCGATCACGAGCTGGTCGTACGCCAGCTCCAGCAGGTCGCCGCCCTCCTCGTCGGTGACCGGGGTGGCGATGCTCGCGACGCGCTTGGCGTGATCGATGCCGCGCGCCTCGCCCACCACGATCCGGCACTTGCCGAGCACCCGCCGCAGCGGTACGACGACATGGCGAGGGGAGATGGATCCGGCGGCGGCCTCGGGCAGGAAGGGCTGGTAGGTCATGTACGGCTGCGGTTCGACGACGACGACTTCGGCCTCGTCGCGCTTGAGCTTCCGCTGCAACCGCAGTGCGGTGTACATCCCGACATAGCCACCGCCCACCACGAGAATGCGCGGGATGCCTGCTCTGTTCCTCGCTGCCGACTCCGTCATTGCTCCATGACGCAATGGACCATAGCCGTTTGTCCACAGCGCGGACGTGATGATTCCCCGGTTTCTTCGACGGGTTCGGCGACGCAGCAGGTCAGCGGTGCACCCATCACCGGGCAAAGGCCGCGCGGAAGTGCACGGTGCCCGTTGCTCCGATCGGGGGCGCGCGCCGGTCGGATCACAACCCCCTTCTTTCTTGACGTGGGCTCAACTATGTTCGTATCTCGTAGTACTGCGGGGGACGCGTACTGATGATCGCCCATGAGCGGGGAGTCTCCGGGGGGAGACGCGAATTTTCCGGGGGATACGTATATGCACATTCAGGACTCTCAGTGGACGACGGCCGCGGCCGGTTCGGACGGCGCCGTCGGCGGAAACCGTCCGGCACCGCTGCGCGTCGACGCGCAGCGCAATCTGGAACACGTACTGCGGGCCGCGCGTGAAGTCTTCGGCGAGTCGGGGTACGGGGCTCCGATGGAGGACGTCGCCCGCCGCGCGCGGGTCGGCGTGGGTACGGTCTACCGCCGTTTCCCGAGCAAGGACGTGCTGGTCAGGCGGATCGCCGAGGAGGAGACGGCGCGGCTGACCGAGCAGGCGCGTACGGCGCTCGGCCAGGAGAACGAGGCGTGGTCGGCGCTGGCGCGCTTCCTGCGCACCTCGGTCGCCTCGGGCGCCGGGCGGCTGCTGCCGCCGCAGGTGCTGCGGGTGCAGAGCCCGTCGACGGGCGCCGGTACGGAGCACGGCGGTACGCCGCCGCTGGGCGTCGAGCCGAACCGGGTGCCGCAGCAGCGCAATCCGTTCGCGACGGCGGCCGGGAGCGTCGCGGCGACGACGTCAGCGGGCACGGGTCCGGTTGCGGGCACGGTCACGGGCACGGTCACGGGCACGGCCGGTGAGGTCGCGGACCACGCGGGCCGTGACGACATCGGCGGAAGCGACGGCGGCGCCGACCGGAGCAGCGACCAGGACGGCATACGGGCACTGCTCGACGTCGTCGGACGGCTCGTGGACCGGGCGCGCGAGGCGGGCGAGTTGCGCCTCGACGTGTCGGTGGCCGACGTCCTGCTGGTCATCGCCACCTCGGCGCCTTCGCTGCCCGACCCCGAGCAGCAGGCGGCGGCCTCGGCGCGGCTGTTGGACATCCTGCTGGACGGGCTGCGCTCGCGGCCCGGCGAGCGGGCGGCCGACACCCCGTCAGGGGGCGCGGCGGCGCGGGGCGAAGGCGTGACGGACGGTCAGGAGCCGGCGTAACGCGGCGCGGCTCACCCCGCGGGGCCGGGGCGCTACGACAGCGCCGGGCTCAGCGACTCGGATCAGCCGAGCAACACGGCTCGGCTCAAGGACCCGGCTCGATATAAACGGCTCGGCACCGGGCGCTCGGAGTCACGCGGCGGGACGTCGCGCGACCCGGCGCCACTCGGGTCGGCGTCACGCGCTCCACCGATCGGGTGAACGTAGAGGAATCGTGAACGATCTCTCCACGGATGAGTGGTTCCCCGGTATCCCGTGACCCCGGCCCGCCCTCCTGTGCCACGCTTGCCCCGTGGAAGAGGCAAACGGCGAGTCCGGCGCTCCCGCCGCGGGCCCGGAGACCGGCGACGGGCTGCCCTCGCGCAGGGTGCCGGGGCAGCGCGAAGTGCCGGGGCAGCGCGACCCGGCCGCACGCGACGACGTCCGCGAGGAAACCCGCGAGGGGACCGGCGACGGCGCGCGTGAGACCGACTGGGGCACGGACCGCGAGCCGGGCCGTACCGCCGACCCGGAGCCCGGCCGCGTACCCGCCCCCGCCGCGCCGCCGTCCGCCGGGACACCGGCCACCGAGGCACCGGCCACCGAGGCGCCGGCCGACGACGACCTGCTCTCCGTCCAGGGCCATCCCGCGCACACCGCCTCCGCCGAGGCCGACGCCCTCGAGTCCGCGCTGTCCGACGCCGAGTTGGTGGCACGGGTACGCGGCGGGCAGGACAGCGCGTACGAGGAGCTGTACCGGCGGCATGCCGAATCGGTTCGCCGCTACGCACGCACCTGCTGCCGGGACGCGCACACCGCGGAGGATCTGACCGGCGAGGTCTTCGCTCGTACGCTCCAGGCGATCCGCGGCGGCAGCGGCCCCGAGTCGGCGGTCCGCGCGTATCTGCTCACCACGGTGCGCCGGGTCGCCGCGTCCTGGGGCAACACCGCCAAGCGCGAGCACCTGGTCGAGGACTTCGCCGTCTTCGCCGTCTCCGCGGCGGGCTCGACGGCCACCGAGGACACCAACGAACTCGGCGCGGACGTACGGGCCATGCAGGAGGCCGAGCAGACGCTGGCCATCCAGGCGTTCCGTACGCTCCCCGAGCGCTGGCAGACCGTGCTGTGGCACACCGCAGTCGAGGACGAGTCGCCGTCCGCCATCGCGCCGCTGCTCGGCCTCACGCCCAACGCCACGGCCGTCCTGGCCCACCGGGCCCGCGAGGGCCTGCGCCAGGCGTATCTCCAGGCGCACGTCAGCTCCACGCTGACCGCCGAGGGCGAGTGCGCGCGGTACGCCGACCGGCTCGGCGCGCACGCGCGCGGGGGCCTGCGGATGCGCGCGGACCGCGAGTTGAGCAGGCACCTGAAGGAGTGCGAGCGGTGCACGGCCGCCTCGCTGGAGCTGGCCGACCTCAACTCGGCGCTCAAGGGGCTGCTGCCGGTCGCGTACATCGGCTGGTTCGCCGCCGTCTACGCCGCCAAGGCCGCCGGGATCGTCGCGGTCGGCGGAGCGGTCGGCGCGGCGGGGGCCGGAGGCGTGGCCGCCGCCGCTGCCGGGTCGGGTACGACGTCGAGCGCGGGAGGCGCGGCCGCGGGAGGCGCCGCGTCCGAAGGGCTCGGCGCGCCCGCCAAGGTCGGTATCGCCGCGGCCGTGGTGGTCGCCGCCGCGGCGGCGGCGTTCGCGCTGGCCCTCACCGGGGGCCACGAGAAGGCGCCGCCGAAGGCCCAGCCCAAGCCGCCGCCGGTCGCGGTGGTGACCACTCCCCCGCCGCCCGCGCCGAAACCCGCGCCGAAGCCGAAGCCGGTCGTCCCTCCGCCGCCCGTCCAGCCGGTCGAGAAGACGACTCCGCCGCCGAAGCCGAAGCCGACCCCGGCGAAGCCGAGTCCCAAGCCCGCGCCGAAGCCGAAGCCGGTGGTCCCTCCGCCGCCCGAGCCGGCCCCGACGACCCCCACGCCGACCCCGACACCGACGCCGACACCGACCCCTCCGCCGCCCGCGCCGACCGCGTACAAGGTCAATTCGCTGGGCATCAGCGGTTTCGGCGACACCTCCGGGCCGACGATCCGGCCGTCGGCCACGAGCTGGTGGTGGAACCGCTGGGGCCTGACGATCGGCGGTACGCAGTACGAGCACGGCATCACCGTCCACGCGCCGTCGTCGCTGACCATCGACCTGAACCAGGCATGCGTCACCTATGACGCGCGCGCCGGGATCGACGGCCTGACCGGGCGCTTCGGCGCGGCCAGCTTCTCGGTGTACGGCGACGACACCCGGCTGTGGCAGTCGGGTGTCGTACGCGGCGGCGACGCGGCCGTGCCCGTGCACGTCGGGATCACCGGGTACAAGACGATCCGGCTGGTGGTCGATCCCGAGGGGCGGCACGGCGGCGGGCCCGGTCTGGGGCTGGCGAATCTGGCCGACTGGGCGGATTCGGTGATCAGCTGCTCATAGGCGGCCGGTCCGTGGGCGGCCGGTCCGTGGGCTCCGGGCGTTTTCGTACAGAGAGCGCCCGGGCCATGGGGTCTGCGACCAGGAGCGCTCTCGGCGATGAGTGCTCTGCGGTCACGAGCGCTCTCGGCGATGAGCGCTCTGCGGTTATGAACCGATTAGCTGTTCGCGGCCGGTGCGTCCGCGGTGGTGGCCGGCGGGACCGCGCACACGCCGTCGGCGCAGGCGGCGTCCGCGGCCGCGTCCTCCGTACCGGCGAGGGCAGCGGCCTCGGCGGCCGAGTCCTTGGCGACCTGTTCGAGCGCCTGGAGGAAGACGGACGTCTCCTGGCCGCCCTGCACCGCCCACTTGCCCTCGAAGACGAAGGTCGGCACGGCCGTGATGCCGATCTGCCGGGCCTGGTCGATCTCCGCGACGACCTCGTCGCGCAGGTCGTCACCGGCGAGGAAGGCGGCGACCGCGTCCCGGTCGAGGCCGGCCGCGACGGCCGCGTCCGTCAGGGCCGTACGGTCGCCGATGTCCAGGCCCTCGCCGAAGTGCCCCGTCATCAGGCGGCCCTTGAGCCGGTTCTGGGTCTCGGGGCCGTACGTGTCCAGGGCGAAGCGCAGCAGGCGGTGGGCGAGCAGCGAGTTGTTCTCCACGACCGTGTCGAAGTCGAAGGTCAGCCCTTCGGCCGCGCCCATCGCGGCGAGCCGGTCGTCCATGGCCACGGCCTGCGGCCCGAATTTCCTCGCCAGCACCTCACGGTGCGGCTGCGGGCTCTCGGGCGCGGTCGGGTCGAGCTGGAACGGCCGGTAGACCACCTCGACCGAATCGCCCTGCGGGAAAGCGGCGAGGGCGCGCTCGAAGCGGGATTTTCCGAGGTAGCACCAGGGGCAGGCGATATCGGAGTAGATCTCAACTTTCAAGGCTTTTCACTTCCGGGCGTAGGCGGGCGCTGGCTATTCCTTGAATGCTCAATCAAGGCTTCCCTCGTCAACGAGGACGCGCGCGGGACCTATTCCCGTACGGCCGTACGCCCCCGCTCCGCCTACGAGCCCGCCGCCATCGCGTGCGCCGTCTCCAGCAGCGCCGCCACCGCCTCTGAAGCGTCCAGCACCGCGCCCTCCGCGCAGGCCGCCGCCCATTCGCCGTCGCCGAGGCCCGCCCTGGCCCGCTCCTCCACGGCGTCGGCGGTGACCAGCTCGGGCACCGTACGCGGCAGCGGCCCGCGTACGGCCGAGGACGCCGCCGACATCCGGGCCGCCGACCGCAGGTCGCCCAGCTCGACCAGCACCTCGGCCGCCGAGTCGAGCTGCGCGCCCACCACCGGCTCCGTGCAGCCCTCCGCCAGCGCCAGGCTCGCCGACTCGGCGAGACCGAGCAGCGCCGCCACCGGGTCGCCCTCGGCCGCCGTGATCCGCGCGCCCAGGCTCGCGAGCAGCACCTTGAACGTCGGCGGCGGCGTACCGTCCGCCAGGTGCCCGACCGCCGTCTCGCACAGCTCCCTGGCCTGCCGCGGCTCGCCCCGGCGCAGGAGCAGCAGCGCCTTGAGGTAGCGGATGTACGTGCGGGCGTCCCACACGCTGTACAGCTCGGCTTCCTCCCCGGCCTGCTCGACCAGCTTGCGCGCCTCCTCGTCGTCCCCGCGGCGGTGCGCCAACTCCCCCATCCGGGCCAGCAGGAAGGCCCCTTCGCCGTCCGCGCCCAGCTCCCGGCCGAGCCGGTGCGCGGCCTCGAAGTCGGCGTGCGCCGCCGCGTACTGCCCGCGGACGACCTCGATCTCGGCGCTCGCGCCGTGCACTTGGGCGCGGATCCAGCGGTCGCCGAGCCGTTCCCTGCGCTCCTGGAGCTCCGCCCAGTCGGCGTCGATCCGCGCGAGCCCGCCCGGGGTGTCCACGGCGATGTGCGTACGGAGCATCAGCGCCACCGCGATCTCCCACTCGCCGCCGTACTCACGGCAGTTGGCGACGACGGTGTCGGCGTGCCGGCCGATCTCCTCGTCCCTGCCGAGCAGATACGTGGTGAACGGCCACAGCATGCCGGGGAAGCGCGCCGCGGGCGGGCCGCCCTGGCTGTACGCCGCCGCCAGCAGCGCGGCCATCGCCCGCGAGTCGGCCGAGGACCACTGCGCCTCCGAGGCGTGGTCGCTCTTCACGAAGAAGTGCAGCATCCGCAGGTCCAGGCGTGGCCAGAACATCCGGTCCGCCGGGTCGGGCGGGGGGTCGCCGCCCAGCTCCGTCACCCTTTCCAACCAGGCGTCCGCTTCGTCGCGGTAATTGCGCAGCCACCAGAACCAGCCCATGGACAGCGCGATCGTGATCGCGTCCAGCTCCGCGTCCTGGCTCCCGGTGTCCTCTTTCCCGCCTGAGGGCGGCTCGACCAGGCGGTTCAGCGCGGCGCGGACGTTGTCCAGCTCCGTCTCCAGCACTTCCAGCCAGTGGAGTTGGTCGGCGCCGCGCAGTTCGGAGTCGGCCGTGCGGGCCAGTTCGCGGAAGTACGCGGTGTGCCGCCGCTCGGCCGCGGCCAGTTCCTCGGGCCGCTCGGCGGCGCGCTCGCCGGCGTACTCGTGGATCGTCTCCAGCAGGCGGTAGCGGACGTCCTGGCCGGGAGTGGGCGCGTGGACCGCCACCACCAGGGATTTGTCCACCAGTTGGGCCACCGTCTCCAGCGCGTCGGGACCGCACACCGCCTCGGCGGCCGACAGCGTGCAGCCGCCGGAGAAGACGCTCAGCCCGCGCAGCGTCGTACGCTCCCGCTCGGTCAGCAGCTCCCAGCTCCAGTCGACCACCGCCCGCAGCGTCTGCTGGCGCGGCAGCACCGTACGGCTGCCGCTGGTCAGCAGCCGGAACCGGTCGTCCAGCCGGTCCGCGATCTGCCGCGGCGACAGGGCCCGCAGCCGGGCCGCGGCCAGCTCGATGGCCAGCGGCAGGCCGTCGAGACGGCGGCAGATCTCGCGTACGGCAGCGTCGTTCTCCGCCGTGGTGAGGCGGGCGTCCGCGCGTACGGTCGCCGCGCGGTCGGCGAACAGCCGGTACGCGGTCGCGGGCGGCAGCGGCTCCACCGGGCGTACGACCTCGCCCGGTACGCCCAACGGCTCGCGGCTCGTGGCCAGTACGGCCACGCCGGGGCAGGCCGCCAGCAGTTCGGCGGCGAGGGAGGCGGCGGCGCCGATCAGGTGCTCGCAGTTGTCGAGCACCAGCAACAGGCGGCGCTGCGCGCAGTGTTCGAGCAGCCGGGCCAGCGGGTCCTCGCCGTGCGACGCCTCGGACAGGAACTGGTCGCGGCCCGCGCCGCCGAGCAGCAGCGTGTCGCGGCGACCGAGGGCGCTCAGCACGGCGTGCGGGACCGCCGAGGGGTCGTCCAGCGGGGCGAGTTCGACCAGCCACACGCCGTCAGGGTGGCGGCGCGCCGCCGCGTCGCCCGCCTCCTGCGCCAGGCGCGTCTTGCCCGACCCGCCGGGGCCGGTCAGCGTCACCAGCCGGGCCGCGGCCAAGTCGCTTCTGATGTCGTCGAGTTCGGCCTCGCGGCCGACGAAGCTGGTGAGGCGGGCGCGGATGTTGCCCTGCGCGGGGGGCGGCGGCCTGCGCCGCAGCAACTCGCCGTGCAGCGACCGCAGTTCCGGGCCCGGATCGGTGCCGAGCGCTTCCGCGAGTACGGTCCTGGTCTCCTCGTACGCCGCCAGGGCGTCGGCCGTCCTGCCCTCGGCGTGCAACGCCCGCATCAACTGGGCCCTGAACGACTCGTCCAGCGGGTGCTCTGCCACGGCCGCGCGCAGGCCAGGGAGGGTGTCCGCCGCCCTGCCGAGGCGGAGGTCGGCTTCCACCCTGTTCCGCAGGGCGGCCAGCTTCAGAGCTTCGGGGCGGGCCGCGGCGGACGTGCGGTCCGGGAGGTCGGCCAGGGCCGGGCCGCGCCACAGGGTGAGGGCGCGGGTCAGGGTGTCGGCCGCCGTGGCGGCGTCTCCGGCCGCCAGAGCCGTATCGCCCTCGCGGGCGAGGCGTTCGAACTCGTACAGGTCCACCGAGTCGCGGGGGGTGGCCAGGCGGTAGCCGCCGGGTTCCGAGACGACGGCGTCCCGGCCCAGGGCTCGTCGCAGCCGCGACATCAGGGCTTGCAGGGCGCCGGCGGCGTCCGCCGGGGGGTCGGCCGCCCAGACCTGTTCGATGAGGGCTTCGGGGGGTACGGGGCGGCCCACGTTGAGGGCCAGCACCGCGAGGACGGCTCGCAGGCGGCTGCCGCCCAGGCCGATTTCGGGCCCGTCGTCGGAGGGGCGGGCCTCCGTGACCCCAAGAATCCGATACCGCACGGGGTCATCTTCGCGGACGGCGCCCCAAAAGAGCGAACCTTCGTCCTTGGGTGGGGGTGGGGGTTCTGCCCGCCCGCCCACCCGTGCGGGTGCTTTCTTCGTCTGCGGGTGCCGCTTGTGCCTGGTCGGTGCCGGTCCGGGGCACCTCCTCGAAATGCGGCTACCTGGTCGTGGGTATCCAGTGCCCTTCTTGTCACCGCATTTCTGCGGGGGCACCCCGGCCCGTCCCCTCCCGGTACGTCGGCGTCCGACGGTCCGGTGGGGGTGGCCGGGAGGGGGGTGGGCGGGGGCCAGGCCCCTGCGCCCCCCGACCTCCCAGCGGGGTGGGCGAAAGGGCGTGGGTGGGGTGCGGGACCTGTACGGCCGACGGTCCGCCCCGGGGTGAACGGAGGGGGGTGAGGACCGGGACCTGCGCCCCCCAACGTCCAGCCGGGGCAGGCGGAAGGGGTGGGTGGGGTGCGAGCCTCGCCTCACATGACGGCCAGGCGGGGCGGGCGAGGAGGCTGGGGGGCCAGGTCCCTGCGCCAATAGACGTCCAGGCGGGGCGGGCGGGGCAGGCGGAACGGGTGCGTGAGATGCGGGAGCTGCGCCACCCGGACGGCCGCCCGGGTCGGCGGAAGGGCGTGGGTGGGGTGCGAGACCTGCGTCACCTGGGTGGGCGGAAGGGGTGCGGGGGCTGGGACCCGCCGCGCCTGACGTTGGGCCGGGATTTGCGCGGGCCGACGGGCTGGCGGGTGCTGGGGGGGTGGCGGGGAGTCGGAGGGGGCGTGACCGGAGGGGTCTGTTGGGCGGTTGGGCGGTTGGGCGGTTGGGGAAGGGCCCGAGCTCTCCGATCCGCTCGGAGGGGGCACCGGCGCAGGGCGGCACGCCGGAAAGACCCCCTTGCCCGGCAACCCCCACCGGACCGCCGGACGCCGACGTACCGGGAGGGGACGGGCCGGGGTGCCCCCGCAGAAATACGTTGACGGCCGGGTACCGAATGCGCAAAGGCCAGGTGATACGGATTTCGAGGAGGTACCCCGGACCGGCACCGACCAGGCACAAGCGGCACCCGCAGACGACAAAACACCCGCACGGGTGGGCGGGCGGGAAAGACAAAGGTCAAGAACGCCCCGGCGGCCGACGGTCGTCGTCGTGAGGGCCGAGGAGTTCGTCGGCGAGAGTAGGCAGGTCGTCGAGGGGGGTCTCCTCGGCCCAGTTGGGGCGAGGACGGCGCGGAGCGGCCGAGGGCGTCTCTGCGGTGGGGAATTCGCGGGTGCGCTCGTTGCCCGGCTGATCCTCGGGGCGGAAGAGCCACGGCGGGACCCGGTCGGTCGGGTCGTCCGAGGCCGGGGACCCGACCGGGGGTACGACCGGCGGGAGCACCGTCGTGGTCTCGGAACTGTCCTCACGAGGGCTGTCCTCACGAGGGCTGTCTCCGCGAGAGCGAGAACCGTCCTCATCCGAAGCCGACTCGTCAGAAGTGGTGCCGTCAGCCGACGAGGCGCCCTCCGCGGGAGCATCCTCCGGCTCGGCCGGAACGACCGGGAGAACCGCCGTCTCATCGGCACCCGGACCAGCGGGCACGTCCGGCTCGGCCGGAACGGCCGGAACGGCCGGGAGAACCGCCGTCTCGTCCTCGGCGGGAGCCGAGGAAGGCGGCGGAGGCACGACATTGACCGTCGTGGTTTCGGCCGAGTCCGAAGTCTGCGGCAGCTCGGTGGTCTTCTCGGAGTCGGAGGAGCCGGAGGAGCCGGCCGAACCGGCACTCGCGGCGGCGGCAGCCGCAGCCGCGGCGGTGCGGGCCTCCTCGGCGCGGAGAAGGGCCTCCTCCGCCTTGCGCTGCTTTTCGAGGCGGCGCGCGTCGGCCTCGGAGCGCAGGCGTGCCTGCTCCTCGGCGAGGCGGCGGAGCCGTTCCTGCTCGGCCGCGCGGGCGGCCTCCTCGGCCTCGCGGCGAGCCGTCTCCTCGGCGGCGATGCGCGCGGCCTCTTCGGCGCGGAGGCGTTCGGCCTCGGCCTCACGGGCGGCGGCGCGCTCGGCGATCTCGCGGCGGGTGGCCTCCTCGGCGGCGAGGCGGCGCTCCTCTTCCTCGCGGCGGAGCCGTTCGAGCTGGGCCTGGCGCTCGCGCTCCTGGCGCTCTTCCTCGGCCTTGCGGGCGGCCTCTTCGGCGGCGAGGCGCGCGGCCTCGGCGGCGGCCTGGCGCTCGGCCTCGGCGCGGGCCTCGATCTCCTGGGCGGAGAGCGGGAGGAGCTGGTCGAGGCGGTGGCGTACGACGGTGGTGACGGCGGCGGGGTCCTGGGCGCCGTCGACGACGAGGTAGCGGCCGGGGTCGGCGGCGGCGAGGGTGAGGAAGCCCGCGCGGACGCGCTGGTGGAAGGCGGCGGGTTCGGATTCGAGGCGGTCGGGCGCTTCGGTGAAGCGTTCGCGGGCGGCATCGGGGCTGACGTCGAGGAGCACGGTGAGGTGCGGGACGAGTCCGTCGGTGGCCCAGCGGGAGATGCGGGCGATCTCGGTGGGGGCGAGGTCGCGTCCGGCGCCCTGGTAGGCGACGGAGGAGTCGATGTAGCGGTCGGAGATGACGACGGCGCCGCGTTCGAGGGCGGGGCGGACGACGGAGTCGATGTGCTCGGCGCGGTCGGCGGCGTAGAGCAGCGCCTCGGCGCGGTGCGAGATCCCGCCGGAGGAGACGTCGAGGAGGATGGAGCGCAGGCGCTTGCCGATGGCGGTGGCGCCGGGCTCGCGGGTGACGACGACCTCGTGGCCCTTGGCGCGGATCCAGTCGGCGAGGGCTTCGACCTGGGTGGACTTGCCCGCGCCGTCGCCGCCCTCTATGGCGATGAAGAATCCGGTGGCGGCGGGGGCGACGGCCGGTTCCGCACCGGTCAGGGCCTCGCGCAGGTCACGCCGGAGCGGTACGCCGCTGCGGTCGTCGGTCTTGCCGAGGACGAGCGCGGCGACCGGCAGCAGCAGGGCGCCGATCAGCATCAGCGTGTACGCGGCACCGCCGTGGTCGAAGGTGAAGTGACCCTTCTGGATGCGGTGCGGGCCGATCGCGGCGGCGACCAGCGGCGCGACGATCACGGCGAGGGCGAGAACGGCGCGCGAGACGGCGTGCAGGTGCTCGGTGGTACGGCCGCGCCGTCCCGCCTCGGCTTCCTGCTCGATCAGGATGTGCCCGGTGTTGGCGGTGACGCCCGCCGCGGCGCCGGCCAGCAGCGCGAGCAGCAGGACGGTGGTCTGGTCGGCGACGATGCCGGTGAGGAGCAGGCCGAGCCCGGTGACGCCGATGGACAGCGCGAGCAGCCGGCGCCTGGACAGCGCCGGGAGCGTACGGGGGGCGAGGCGGATGCCGATGACCGTACCGGCGGTGAGGGCCAGGACGAGCAGGCCGAAGCCGGTCGGGCCGAAGCCGAGGGCGAGCGCGTGCAGGACGGCCACGGCCACGGCCGCGCCGATCGCGCCGACGACCGCGGCGGTCGCCAGCACCAGCAGCGGCAGTACGCCGGTCCTGCCGCGCTCGGCGCCCGCGGGGCCCTTGGGCAGCCGCAGCCCTTCGAGCGGGGAGCGCGGACGCGCCACCGTGCCCGAGGGCAGTTCGAGGAGGTAGAGCACCGACATGGAGGACGAGAAGAGCCCGGCCGCCACGTACGAGGCGAGCGCCACCTGGTGCTGGTCGAACCAGGTGACGCCGACCGCGATCAGCGTGTTCACCAGCGTGACGACGACGAGACCGGCCGCTGCCAGCGGCAGTGCGACGAAGCTCGTCCGCAGGTCCAGCCGGTGCAGCGTCGCCAGGTGGTCGGGCGCGGGCCGCACGGAGGTGTCGCCGGGCGGCGGCAGGAGCAGCGGGGCGGCGCCGTCCTTGGCGACGGCCCACAGCCGCTCGGCCACCCCGGTGACGAAGGCGGTCACCAGCAGCCAGGTCAGCGCGGTGTGCTGCGACCAGGTGATCCACAGCGGCGCGACGATGAACAGCCCGAGTCGTACGGCGTCCGCGCCGATCATCGTCCACCGGCGGTCCAGCCGGCCGCTCTCGGACGTCAGCGCCGACAGCGGGCCGAGCAGGACGGCGCCGAACAGCAGCGTCGAGACCAGGCGCGCCCCGAAGACGGCCGCGGTGGCGAAGGCGATACCCCGGTAGCCGCCGCCGTACGCGTGGTCGGCCACCGCCGCCTGCACGGCGAGCCACAGCAGGACGAGCAGACCCAGTCGGTCCGCCACCGCCCCGGTGAGCTGCGCGCTCCACAATTTGCGCAGCGCCGGGATTTTCAGCAGCGCACCGACCGCTCGCTCACGGCTGTCAGCGGCGAGGTCGGTGGCGAACGCGTCGGTCACGTCCCCCTCGACGTCCTCGGCCCTGACATCTGCGGCCGTGACGTCTGCGGCGGGCGGCTTGGGCTGCTCGGATGGCGTCATCCCAACAGCCTATCCGCCTTACGACGCCCTACACGGAGCCGGTCCCACTCCCGGGCGGACCACCCCTCAAGGAGGGCGGGGAAGCGCACTCACCTGGGCGAAGACGGCCCTTCGAGGGGCCCTTCCGCGGGCCCTTCAAGGGGGAGGAAGGGGAGGCAGGAGAGGCGGAAGGTACGGCGCGCTGACGCATGGCCAGTTCCTCAGGGGCGCGGGAACCCGCGCGACCGGCCCATGACCGGCGCGCGGTTCACCACCGGCCCGGTGGGGCAGGCGCTGTCGTCGCCCGCCCACCGGCCCGGTGTGCCGGACACGCCCTAGTCGGCTGAGGCCGTCGACTTCTTCGCCGCCGCGGAGGCAGCCGCCTTCTTGGCCGGTGCCTTCTTCGCGGCAGTCTTCTTCGCGGTGCCGGAAGCCGCCGTCTTCTTGGCGGGAGCCTTCTTGGCCGGTGCCTTCTTGGCGGCGGTCTTCTTCTTCACGGGCCCCTTCGCCCGCTTCTCCGCGAGGAGTTCGTACCCGCGCTCGGGCGTGATCGACTCCACCTCGTCGTCACGGCGCAGCGTCGCGTTGGTCTCGCCGTCGGTGACGTAGGGGCCGAAGCGGCCGTCCTTGACGACGACGGGGCGCTCGCTGACCGGGTCGGTGCCCAGTTCCTTGAGCGGCGGCTTGGCGGCGGCGCGACCGCGCTGCTTGGGCTGGGCGTAGATGGCGAGCGCTTCGTCGAGGGTGATCGAGAAGAGCTGGTCCTCGGTCTCCAGCGAGCGCGAGTCGGTGCCCTTCTTCAGGTAGGGCCCGTAGCGCCCGTTCTGCGCGGTGATCTCGACGCCCTCGGCGTCCTTGCCGACGACGCGCGGCAGGGACATCAGCTTGAGGGCGTCCTCAAGGGTGACGGTGTCGATGGACATCGACTTGAAGAGCGAGGCGGTACGCGGCTTGACCGCGTTCTTCCCCGTCTTCGGGGTGTCCTCGGGCAGGACTTCGGTGACGTAGGGACCGTAGCGCCCGTCCTTGGCGATGATCGGGCGGCCGGTCGCCGGGTCGTCGCCGAGCGCGAAGTCGCCGCTGGGCTTGGCGAACAGCTCCTCGGCGTACTCGACGGACAGCTCGTCCGGCGGCAGGTCCTCGGGTACGTCGGCGCGGCGGTGGTCGTCCTCGCCGCGCTCGCCCTTCTCGATGTAGGGGCCGTAGCGGCCGACGCGCAGCATGATGCCGTCGCCGATCGGGAAGGAGGAGATCTCCCGGGCGTCGATCGCGCCCAGGTCCTCGACGAGTTCCTTGAGGCCGCCGAGGTGGTCGCCGTCCCCGTTGCCCGCGTCGGCGGCGGAGCCGACGGTGGCGCTGCCGTCGTCGGAGCCGAAGTAGAAGCGGCGCAGCCACGGCACGGCCTGGGCCTCGCCGCGGGCGATGCGGTCGAGGTCGTCCTCCATGGAGGCGGTGAAGTCGTAGTCGACCAGACGGCCGAAGTGCTTCTCCAGCAGGTTGACGACCGCGAAGGAGAGGAAGGTCGGGACGAGCGCGGTGCCCTTCTTGAAGACGTAGCCGCGGTCGAGGATCGTGCCCAGGATCGTGGCGTACGTCGACGGGCGGCCGATCTCCCGCTCCTCCAGCTCCTTGACCAGCGACGCCTCGGTGTAACGGGCGGGCGGCTTGGTCGAGTGGCCGTCGGCGGTGATCTCCTCGGCGCTCAGCGCGTCGCCCTCGGTGACCCGCGGCAGCCTGCGCTCGCGGTCGTCCAGCTCGGCGTTGGGGTCGTCGGCGCCTTCGACGTACGCCTTCAGGAAGCCGTGGAAGGTGATGATCTTGCCGGAGGCGCTGAACTCGGCGTCGCGGCCGTCGGCGGAGGCGCCGCCGACCTTGACGGTGACGGACTGGCCGACCGCGTCCTTCATCTGGGACGCGACCGTACGCATCCAGATCAGCTCGTAGAGCCGGAACTGGTCGCCGGTCAGACGGGTCTCGGCCGGGGTGCGGAAGCGGTCGCCCGAGGGGCGGATCGCCTCGTGCGCCTCCTGCGCGTTCTTGACCTTGCCCGCGTAGACGCGCGGCTTGTCCGGCAGGTAGTCCGCCCCGTAGAGCTGCGTGACCTGGGCGCGGGCGGCGCGGACGGCGGTCTCCGAGAGCGTGGTGGAGTCCGTACGCATGTAGGTGATGAAGCCGTTCTCGTACAGCTTCTGCGCGACCTGCATGGTGGCCTTCGCGCCGAAGCCCAGCTTGCGCGACGCCTCCTGCTGGAGGGTGGTGGTGCGGAAGGGGGCGTACGGCGAGCGGCGGTACGGCTTGGACTCGACGCTGCGTACGGCGAACTGGGTGTCGGCGAGCGCGGCGGCCAGGGCGCGGGCGGCGCTCTCGTCGAGCTGGAGCACCTGCGAGCCGGACTTGAGCTGGCCGGTGGCCGCGTCGAAGTCCCGGCCCTGCGCGACCCGGCGGCCGTCGACGGTGGTGAGCCGGGCGACGAGCGTGGAGGGGTCGGAGGCGTCACCGGTGCGGCCGGTGGCGAAGGTGCCGGTCAGGTCCCAGTAGTCGGCGGTACGGAACGCCATCCGCTCGCGTTCGCGCTCGACGACGAGCCGGGTGGCGACGGACTGCACGCGGCCGGCCGACAGCCGCGGCATGACCTTCTTCCACAGCACCGGCGAGACCTCGTAGCCGTACAGCCGGTCGAGGATGCGGCGGGTCTCCTGGGCGTCGACCAGGCGCTGGTTCAGCTCGCGCGGATTGCGGACGGCCTCCTGGATGGCGTCCTTGGTGATCTCGTGGAACACCATCCGGTGAACGGGCACCTTGGGCTTGAGGATTTCCTGCAAATGCCAGGCGATGGCCTCGCCCTCGCGGTCCTCATCGGTGGCGAGGAAGAGTTCAGTGGAGTCCTTGAGGAGGTCCTTGAGCTTCTTGACCTGTGCCTTTTTATCGGCATTGACCACATAGATGGGTTGGAAATCACTGTCCACATTGACGCCGAGCCGCGCCCAGGGCTGGCCCTTGAACTCCGCCGGCACTTCGGCGGCCCCGTTGGGGAGGTCGCGGATGTGCCCGACGCTGGCCTCGACGACGTATCCAGGGCCCAGATATCCCTTGATCGTTTTCGCCTTGGCAGGCGACTCGACAATGACGAGTCGCTGGCCGCTGTGTGCGGTCTCGCGGGTCGGGGACAACGTCGCTCTTCTCTCCCGGTCGAAGGTGTGTCGCTGCGGAGTGTGACCGTACCTCCCTGTCCCGTGTCAAACGGGAAAAGTCCACAACGCCACTGGAACGGTAACCCGACAACCGGTCTGTCTGCCGCATGGACGGCCGCTCCGGTCGGTTTCCCGGAGGGGCGCGGGGGCGCGTTCCCGGGGGCGCGTGCGTGATTTCACGCACGTCAGGAGGGTCGGGGAAGGGCGGTGGCGGTCAGACCTGTGTGAGACACCAGACGCCGGTGAGGAGCGCGACCGCACCGAAGAAAATGGACATGACAGTTGCGGCGGTGGATCCCGCTGCCGTCACGGGCTGCCGGGCGCGCAGCCGGGCGGCCGTCCAGAGCAGGAGCGCGGCCCCGAAGACGGCGAAGACCGTTCCGGCGAAGAGTGCGGGCACCCGCTCCATGCGTCCCCTCGTCCCGTCTCGTCCTGTCCAGGTGTGTGCTCCCGGACGCTGCCACGCCAGGGCGTCCGGCACGCGAACCACGGGTGAACACAGGTCTCCGCTCCCAGGGGGTGGGACGCGGCGGGGGCCGTCCTGCAAAGATGTCCGGCAACGACCGGTACACAACAAGACGTTCAACGACGTTCAGCACAGGGGGACGGGGCATGTCCGACCAGAATCCGTACGGCCAGAATCCGTACGGTGACAAGCCGCAGGGCGACAATCCGTACGGGGAGCAGCAGCCCGGGGGCCAGCCCGGATACGGATACCCGCAGCAGCCCGGGGGCCAGGCTCCCGGTTACGGCTACCCGCCCCAGGGCGGCGGCCAGGCACCCGGTTACGGCTACCCGCCGCAAGGCGGCGGGTACGCGCCGCCCGGTGCCGCGTACGCCGCGGACCCGTCCGCGCCGTACGGCTACGACCCCTACGGGCGGCCGTACTCGGACAAGTCCAAGGTGGTCGCGGGAGTGCTTCAGCTCTTCCTCGGCAGCTTCGGCGTGGGCCGTTTCTACACCGGGCACACCGGCATGGCGCTGGGGCAGCTCTTCACGTGCGGCGGCTGCGGCATCTGGGCGCTGATCGACGGCATCATGCTGCTGGCCGGGGACAACCCGACCGACGCGCAGGGCCGGGTGCTGCGTGGCTGACGGAGTCCGTCGACCACAGGTCGGCGCTCCCCCGGTCTCCCCGGGGGCGCGCCGCCCGTCGGCGGTTCTCGGCCACCCGGCCACCGCTCCCCTGGCGACGCTCGCCGCCGGAGTGGCGGGCGCCGTCTATCTCTACGGCACCGACCCGCACCAGCCGGGCCACTGGCTGCCGCGCTGCCCGTTCAACTGGGCGACCGGGCTGCTCTGCCCGGCCTGCGGCGGTACGCGCATGGTGTACGACCTGATGCACGGCGACGTGGGGCGCGCCTTCCACGACAACGCCGTCCTGCTGCTGGCCGCGCCCCTGGCGCTGTGGCTGTGCGGGCGCTGGATGGTCGAGGGGCTGCGCGGCCGTCGCCGACGGCTGGTGGTGAGCCCGCGGGTGTCACTGGCCGTGCTGTGCGTGGCCGTGACGTGGACGGTTGTCCGCAACGTGTTCTGACGCGTCGTCCACTCCACCGCGCGTCAGTCCGCCGGGCCCCTTCTCCGAGGCGTCCCCGGGCCGCTCGCCAGGCCGCTCCCCGCGTCACTCCACCGCGTCACTCCGCCGCGTCACTCCACCGGGTCGAGGAACCCCTGTTCCACCAGCAGCCGGATCGACTCCGGCGTGCGGTCGCGCAGCACCACCGGGTCCTCGCCGAGCAGCTGCGCGATGGCGTCCACGATCCGCCCCGCGGTCAGCGTCCCGTCGCAGACGCCCGCGAAGCCCGCGCCCACCGTGTCGACCTTCGTCGCGCGCCGCATACCGCGGGCCGCGCGCAGCACCACGTGCTCCGGGTCCTCGGCGCCCGGCAGCCCCACCTGTTCCTGCACCACCCCGTCGCCGAGCGCGAAACGGGAGCTGAGCAGCGCCGCGTCGTCATGGGTGCGCAGGAAGTCCTGGCGGTCGAACCACCCGGCGATGTGCGGGCCGAGCGGCTGCTCCACGGGGTGCGGCCACTCCTCCGCGGTGATCACGGGCTGGTCCGCGCCGGACTTGCGCAGCGTGATCCAGCCGAAGCCGACGCCGTTCACCTTGCGCTGCTCGAACTCGTCGAGCCACGCGTCGTAGCGGGCTGCGTACGTGGCCGGATCCGTACGGTGGTCGCCGCCGTCGCGCAGCCACAGCTCGGCGTACTGCGTGACGTCCTGGACCTCGCGCTGCACGATCCAGGCGTCGCAGCCGCGCGGGATCCACGAGACCAGGCGCTCGCGCCAGTCCTGGCCCTCGGTGTGCTGCCAGTTGGCGAGGAGCTGGCAGTAGCCGCCGTCGTTGAGATGGTCTGCCGACTGCTGCACCAGGGTGCGGCACAGGTCGTCGCCCGCCATACCGCCGTCCCGGTAGGTGAAGCGCCCGCTCGGGGAGATCACGAAGGGCGGGTTGGACACGATCAGGTCGAAGCGCTCGTCGCGGACCGGCTCGAAGAGGCTGCCCTCGCGCAGGTCGGGTTCGCGGGCGCCGGACAGCGCGAGGGTGAGCCGGGCGAAGTGCAGGGCGCGCGGATTGACGTCGGTCGCCGTGACGCGGGTGGCGTGCCGGGAGGCGTGCAGCGCCTGGATGCCGGAGCCGGTGCCGAGGTCCAGGGCGCTGCCGACCGGCTCGCGCACGGTCAGCCCGGCCAGCGTCGTGGAGGCGCCGCCGACGCCGAGCACCAGGTCGGCCCGGTCGACGCCGGGCGTGCTCTCCCCGTCGGTCCCGGTCCCGGTCCCGGTGCCGATACCGCCCGCGCCGCCGACCGCGCAGCCGAGATCGGAGACGATCCACCAGTCCGCGCCCTCCTCACCGGCGTACGGGCGTACGTCCACGGTGGCGCGTACGTCGTCGCCGTCGCGCGCCAGCCAGCCGCCGGCGACGTAGTCGTCGATCCGGGGCAGGGCGGCGCGGGCCCGCGCGTAGGACACGGGGCGTTGCAGGAGGAAGAGCCTGACCAGGGTCTCCAGGGGGCTGCCGCCACGGGTGGCGCGCAGGGCGGGGACGGTCTCGGCCCGGGAGAGGGCCGCGTAGGCGGCGGCTCCGAGGAGGTCGAGACAGCCGTCCGCGGTGAAGGCTGCGGCGCGCAGGTCGTCGCGCAGGGACGGGGCGTTCCGGGCGGCGGGGAGGAGGGGCGTACTCACACCGGCCATTGTCGCGGAATCGCCGCGGCCCGGCGCCCCTTGTGCGGGGCGGCGGGCCGTGGCGTATCGGACAGCGGGGGTGCTAAGGGGGTGCTACGGGGGCGCGGTCGTGGGCGCGGGGCCTTCGCGGGCGCGGTCCGGTGGCCACGGGCCGGGGGCCCGGGGCCGGGGCCTGAGGGGGCCGGGGGCCTACGACGCCGACGGTGAGGCCGAGGAGGAGCCGGACGCCTGCTTGCAGCCGGGCTGCTTGGCCATGGCCTTGCCGACGTCGCCCTGGCGGAGCGAGTCGAGGGCCTGCTCACCGTTCTGGCTGACCTTGCCCAGCGAGTTGGAGACGCCCTTGAGGCCGTCCGCGAACTTCGCCTGGTCGCTGGTGTCGAGCCCGTCGACCTGCTTCTTGAGCGTCCCGTACTGGGTGGACAGGCCGTTGAGGTCGTTCACCGCGTCCTGCTGGATCTTCGCACCGTCCTTGACCGGCGGGGCGCCGGCCTTGCTGACGATGTCGGCGAGCGACTTGTACGCCTCGGAGATCGACTGGAAGGCGGCGGAGTCGGCGGACTTGACGTCCTGGGGCTTGCCGTTGCTGTTCACCTGGGTGATCGCCGTGTTGGCGTCGTTGATCTTCTTGGTCTGGGCCGCGGCCTGGTCGCAGACGCCCTTCGCCCAGTTGTCCAGCTTCTTGTTGGAGTCGTCGCTGCACCCCGACAGCGCGAGCAGCATGACCGCACCGGAGAGCGCGGCCAGGAGCTTCTTGTTCACCTTCACCGGATGGGTCCCTTCCGTGGCCTTACGGCCCCGGAACATACACGGCTGACGGGTGGTCACCGTGAATCCGTGAGGTGATTCGTCCGACATTCAAGCCATTCGCACTAAGGTGCGGTGGGCGACCGCACACGTACCGGATCACGTACGGTCGCCCACCGGGCCCTCGGCGGACCGGAACCCTTGACGGGCGCGGCCCTTGACGGTGCGTCGGATCAGGCCACGGCGGCCGTGTCCGGGGTGCGGGTCCCGGTATCGCCGCCGTCGCCGTCGTCGTCGCCCTCCATCGCGATGCCGCGCCGCTTGGAGATGTAGACCGCGATGACGATGACGGCGATCGAGACCACCGCGACGGTGACGCGTACGCCGAGATTCGCGTCCACGCCGTAGCTGAACTTGACCACCGCGGGGGCGATCAGCAGCGCCACCAGGTTCATCACCTTCAGCAGCGGGTTGATGGCCGGGCCCGCGGTGTCCTTGAACGGGTCGCCGACCGTGTCGCCGATGACGGTCGCGGCGTGGGCCTCGCTGCCCTTGCCGCCGTAGTGGCCGTCCTCGACGAGTTTCTTGGCGTTGTCCCAGGCGCCGCCGGAGTTGGCCAGGAACACCGCCATCAGCGTGCCCGCGCCGATCGCGCCCGCCAGGTACGAGGCGAGCGAGCCGACGCCGAAGGTGAAGCCGACCGCCACGGGCGCGAGGACGGCGAGCAGGCCGGGGGTGGCCAGTTCGCGCAGCGCGTCCTTGGTGCAGATGTCGACCACCCGTCCGTACTCGGGCAGTTCGGTGCCGTCCATGATCCCCGGGTGTTCGCGGAACTGCCTGCGCACCTCGTAGACCACCGAACCCGCGGACCGGGAGACGGCGTTGATGGCGAGGCCGGAGAAGAGGAAGACGACGGCCGCGCCGAGCAGCAGCCCGACCAGGTTGTTGGGCTGGGAGATGTCCAGGGACAGCCAGCGGGCGTCGGAGGCCGCTGGATGGGCCTTGGCGACGGCGGTGTCGATGGCCTCCTTGAACGAGCCGAACAGGGCGGTGGCGGCCAGTACCGCGGTGGCGATGGCGATGCCCTTGGTGATGGCCTTGGTGGTGTTGCCGACGGCGTCGAGGTCGGTGAGCACCTGGGCGCCCTCGCCGTGCACGTCGCCGGACATCTCGGCGATGCCCTGCGCGTTGTCGGAGACGGGTCCGAAGGTGTCCATGGCGACGATGACGCCGACGGTGGTCAGCAGGCCGGTGCCCGCCAGCGCGACCGCGAACAGCGCGAGCCAGACGGAGGTCCCGCCGAGCAGGAAGGCGCCGTAGACGGACAGGCCGATCAGCACCGCCGAGTAGACCGCGGACTCCAGTCCGAGTGAGATCCCGGACAGGATGACAGTGGCGGGGCCGGTCAGCGAGGTCTTGCCGATGTCGCGGACCGGGCGCCTGGTGGTCTCGGTGAAGTAGCCGGTGAGCTGCTGGATCACCGCGGCCAGCACGATGCCGATGGCGACGGCGACCATCGCCAGGGTGCGCGGGTCGCCTGCGTGGCCGGAGATGTCGCTGTCGACGCCCTTGAGGTCGGCGTAGGAGGACGGCAGGTAGGTGTAGACGGCGATGGCGACGCCGATCAGGGAGATGACCGCGGAGATGAAGAAGCCGCGGTTGATGGCCGTCATGCCGCTGCGGTCGCTGCGGCGGGGGGAGACCGCGAAGATGCCGACCATGGCGGTGAGGACGCCGATCGCCGGGATGAGCAGCGGGAAGGCGAGGCCGGAGTCGCCGAAGGTCACCTTGCCGAGGATCAGCGCGGCGACCAGGGTGACGGCGTACGACTCGAAGAGGTCGGCCGCCATGCCCGCGCAGTCGCCGACGTTGTCACCGACGTTGTCGGCGATGGTCGCGGCGTTGCGCGGGTCGTCCTCGGGGATGCCCTTCTCGACCTTGCCGACCAGGTCGGCGCCGACATCGGCCGCCTTGGTGAAGATGCCGCCGCCGACGCGCATGAACATCGCCAGCAGCGCCGCGCCGAATCCGAATCCTTCGAGCACCTTGGGCGCGTCGGCCTTGTAGATCAGGACGACGGCGGACGCGCCGAGCAGGCCGAGGCCCACGGTGAACATGCCGACGACGCCGCCGGTCCTGAACGCGATCCGCATCGCCCGGTGCGACACGTCGGTCAGGTCGGCCGGGGGTTCGCCGGGTGCCGGTGTCGCCGATCTGGCCGCGGCGGCGACCCGCACATTGCTGCGGACCGCCAGCCACATTCCGACATATCCGGTGACCGCGGAGAACACGGCGCCCACGAGAAAGAAGATCGACCGGCCGATCCGCTGCGAAGTGGTGTCCGAGGGCAGCAGCATGAGCAGGAAGAACGCCACCACGGCGAAAATTCCCAGAGTGCGGAACTGCCGTGCGAGGTAGGCGTTGGCGCCTTCCTGCACGGCAGCCGCGATTTTCTTCATGCTGTCGGTGCCCTCGTCCGCTGCGAGCACTTGACGTACCAACACCGCGGCGAGCGCGAGTGCGCCCAGTGCGACGACGGCGATGATCCATACGAGGAGACGATTTCCGTCGGTCAGTACCGGTGTCGCGGCAAGCGTGTGAGGGGTAAGTGGCCCCGCCATTCGTCCTCCTTGACGTTTGGCGCATGGGCGTGCGGCTTCACGGCTCGACAAGCCGCAACGCTCAGGCGAGCTGAGCAAGATGGACGGATTGTAGGGAGCCGCAGCACTTCAAAACAGGGTGCCGCGTCGAAAAAGGATATTCGTGAACGCGGCGTTCGCCTGTGAACAGGAGTGAGTGTCGCCTGTGATCAGGCGAGAAAGATGATCTGAGGGGCGGCCGGGGGCCGCGTCGCGCTCAGAACGGTGTGCCGGTCTGGGGCCGGGCCGCCGGTCGAGCCGGTGCGCCGGTCGAGCGGGTCCGCCGGTCCACGGTCGGACGGGCGGGACGGGCTACGGTCAGACGGGCGGGACGATCGGCCAGCTCATGCGGATCACACCGCCGGTGGCGGTCTCGGTGACCTCGACGTCGTCGACCAGGCCACTGATCACGGCGAGGCCCATCTCGCCCTCGTCGCTCAGCTCGTCACCCGCGGCGTCGGACGCGGAGCCCGAGGCGTTGCCCGGGACCTCGTCGGCGACCTCGATGGAGAACTTCTTCTCCTCCTCGGTCAGCATCACCCGGACCGGTTCTTCCACACCGTTGCCACGGTGCAGACCCACCGCGCGGCTGCACGCCTCGCCCACCGCGAGCCGTACTTCGTCCAGAACCGCCTCGTCCACCCCCGCCCGGCGCGCCACCGCCGCCGCTACGAGCCGTGCTGTTCGCACATGCTCCGGCTGGGCGCTGAAGAGCAGTTCTACGGTGGGCATGGCCTCCCCTTCGGTCCTTTGGGTGGGCATCACGGGGGCCCGGACGGTGATCCCGTCCGGTACCCCTCGACGGCGATCGTCAGTCGGTCGCCGCGACAGCCTCGTCGACCGAGGTGTGAATCGGGAACACCTTGGTCAGACCGGTGATACGGAAAATCTTCAGGATGCGCTCCTGGTTGCACACCAGTCGCAGCGATCCTTCATGAGCACGCACCCGCTTCAGCCCGCCGACGAGCACACCCAGGCCGGTGGAGTCGAGGAAGTCCACTCCCTCCATGTCCACGACCAGGTGGTAACTCCCGTCGTTCACAAGCTCCACAAGCTGTTCCCGCAGCTTGGGCGCGGTGTACACATCAATCTCGCCGCCGACTTCGACGATCGTACGATCGCCGACGGTTCGGGTCGACAGGGACAGGTCCACGGATCCTCCAGCACCTTGCATCGACGCGGCGCCCCCCTGGGGCCCCCACCAGAAGGTAGGGGACGGATCGACGGCCGCGATGGCATTCAATCACTTCGCAGCGGGCGAGCACGACGCCTTACTGCGATTGTCCGTCACGCCGGTGACACACTGAGTGCCGATGGCCCAGGATCATCTTCCGCAGTCGGCGCACGGCCGCCCGTCCCCCCGAACCGCTTTGGAGCGGCTCGCCAGGGGGGCAGACCGAGCCGCGCGCATCACCCATACGGAGCACCTGCCCCCGCGGGTCGGCCGCCATGCCTCCTGGCCCGACACGATCAGAAGCGAGGTCGTGGACGCGATCCGCGCGGCCGGGATCGACCGTCCCTGGGAGCACCAGGCGCTGGCCGCGGGCCACGCGGCGCGTGGCGAGTCGGTGGTGGTGGCCACCGGAACCGCCACCGGGAAGTCGCTGGCGTATCTGGCACCGGTGCTCAGCGCCCTGCTGGACGGCTCCGAGGCGCCGAACGGCCGGGGCGCCACCGCGCTCTACCTGTCCCCCACCAAGGCCCTGGCCGCCGACCAGCGCCGCGCCGTCACCCGCCTCGCCGCGCCCCTGGGCACCGCGATCCGCCCCGCGGTCTACGACGGCGACACCCCCGTCGAGGAACGCGAGTGGGTTCGGCAGTACGCCACCTACGTGCTCACCAACCCCGACATGCTGCACCGCGGCATCCTGCCCGGCCACGCCCGCTGGGCCTCCTTCCTGCGCCAGCTGCGCTACGTGGTGATCGACGAGTGCCACACCTACCGCGGTGTCTTCGGCTCGCACGTCGCCCAGGTGCTGCGACGCCTGCGCCGGGTCTGCGCGCGGTACGGGGCCGAGCCGGTGTTCGTGCTCGCCTCCGCGACGGCCGCGGACCCGGCGCGGGCCGCCTCCCGGCTCACCGGGGTGCCGGTGGCCGAAGTGACCGAGGACACGTCGCCGCGCGGCGGCCTGGCCTTCGCGCTGTGGGAGCCGCCGCTGACCGAGCTGTCCGGCGAGCACGGCGCTCCCGTGCGCCGCACCGCGACCGCCGAGACCGCGGAACTCCTCACCGACCTGGTCGTCCAGGGCGTGCGCAGCGTGGCCTTCGTCCGCTCCCGGCGCGGCGCGGAACTGGTCGCCCTGATCGCCCAGGAACGCCTGGCCGAGATCGACCCCTCGCTTCCCGGGCGAGTCGCCGCCTACCGCGGCGGCTACCTCGCCGACGAGCGCCGGGCCCTGGAACGCGACCTGCACTCCGGCCGCCTGCTCGGCCTCGCCTCCACCTCCGCCCTCGAACTGGGCGTGGACATCTCCGGCCTCGACGCGGTCCTGCTGGCCGGCTACCCGGGCACGCGGGCCTCGCTGTGGCAGCAGGCGGGCCGCGCCGGACGGACCGGGCAGGGCGCGCTGGCGATCATGGTCGGCCGGGACGACCCGCTGGACACGTATCTCGTCCACCACCCCGAGGCGATCTTCGAGCAGCCCGTCGAGAGCACCGTCCTGGACCCGGACAATCCCTACGTGCTGGCCCCGCACCTGTGCGCCGCCGCGGCCGAGCTGCCGCTCACCGACGACGACCTCGTCCTGTTCGGCCCCGAGGCGGCGTCGCTGATGCCGCAACTGGAGAAGCGCGGGCTGCTGCGCCGGCGCGCCTCCGGCTGGTACTGGACCCGCCGGGAGCGGGCCGCGGACCTCACCGACATCCGCGGCGAAGGCGGCAGTCCCGTGCAGGTCGTGGAGACGGCGACCGGACGGCTGCTGGGCACGGTGGACGCCTCCTCGGCGCACACCGCCGTCCACGACGGCGCCGTCCACCTCCACCAGGGCCGCACCTACCTGGTCAAGCGGCTCGACCTGGAGGACGGCGTGGCGCTGGTCGAACCCGCCGACCCGTCCTACTCCACGATGGCCCGCGACACCACCGACATCCGGGTGCTCAGCGGCGACCTGGAGGAGCCGTGGGGCGAGGCGCGGATCCACTTCGGCTCCGTCGAGGTGACCCACCAGGTGGTGTCCTTCCTGCGCCGCAAGCTGATCACCGGTGAGATCCTCGGCGAGACCAAGCTCGACCTGCCCCCGCGCACCCTGCGCACCCGGGCCGTGTGGTGGACCGTCACGGACGCGCAACTGGACGCCGCCCGGATCCACCCCGAGGAGCTGCCCGGCGCCCTGCACGCCGCCGAGCACGCCGCGATCGGTCTCCTCCCGCTCTTCGCGACCTGCGACCGCTGGGACATCGGCGGGGTCTCCATACCCCTGCACGCCGACACCGGCCTGCCCACCGTCTTCGTCTACGACGGCCACCCCGGCGGCGCGGGCTTCGCCGAACGCGCCTTCCACACCGCCCGCACCTGGCTCACCGCCACCCGCGAGGCCATCGCCTCCTGCGAGTGCGAATTCGGCTGCCCCTCCTGCGTCCAGTCCCCCAAGTGCGGCAACGGCAACGACCCCCTGGACAAGGCCGCCGCCGTCCGCCTCCTGGACTGCCTGCTGACGGCGGGCGCCGCCGAGGCCGCCGAGGCCGCTGACGGCGCCGGGGCCGGTCCTGAGGCGGGGGACAGGGCCGGGTCCGGGGCCGAGACCGGTCCCGGGGCCGCGCCTGAGGCGGGGGACAGGCCCGGGTCCGGGGCCGAGACCGGTCCCGAGGCCGCGCCTGAGGCGGGGGACGGCGCCGGGGCCGGGCATGAGGCCGGTCATGAGGCAGGGGACGGGGCCGGGCCCTGGGCCGAGACCGGTCCTGAGGCCGCGCCCGGTGCCGCCGACGGTGGCCGACCCGGGGTTGGGACCGGGGTCGAGTGACGGTCCCGCGCGGGACCGCACACGGGCGCCGTCGACCTCCACGGTGACGTCGGAGATCTCACCCGCCACCACGCAGCTCACCAGCCGGGCGCCCTGTGCCGCCGCCACCTCGGCCGCCAGCCCGCAGGCCCGCGTACGGCCCTCCAGCGCGTGGTCGGCCGCGGCGAGCGCCGCCAGATCCGCGGCGCCGCCCGCCCGGTGCCTGGCGATGACCGCCTCGTCCATGAAGAGCACGGCGGCGAAGACCGCGCCCAGCACGGCGATCAGTCCCAGCGACCACACGGTGGCGGAGCCCCGGTCGCCGCGGGGCGCGGGGACCTTCACGGTTGCCCACCCCCGCCCACGGCGTCCTCGGCGAGCGCGACGGCCTCGGCCCGCAGGGTGACGGGGAAGCGCGGCGCCGGGACGGTGACCCGGACCCGGATCAGGTCGCCCGACCGCTCCACGCCGACCCGCGCTCCGGACGGCGCGGCCTCCCGCGCCACCCGCAGCACCTCGCCCGGCGCCTCGGAGCGCGCCGCGGCACGCGCCCCCGCCCGCGCCGCGTCCACGCACCGCACCTGCGCCGCGGCCGCCATCAGGCCCCAGATCAGGGCGGCGGTGAGCGCCACCAGCATCGGGATCACCATGGCGGCCTCCGCCGTCACATACCCCTGGTCGCGCGGCGGGCGGCCCCGCTCAGAACGGGACATGGAGTGCCTTCACGATCACGCCGGTCAACGCGGAGCGCACCGGCCCGCTCGTCACGATCTTGTAGAGCACCGCCGCGAACCCGCACGCCGCGATCGTCCCCACCGCGTACTCGGCCGTGCTCATCCCCGCCTCCGCCGCCGTACGGCTCACGTCCCTGTACCGCGCCGCCCTCCGCCGCATCCGGGCGACCCACCGCCGCCGCTCGGCCCGCGCCAGGCGAACCGCGCGCGGCACCGGCGGCACCCGGAGCGCGGGCGGAGCCGAGGCCATCGCGCCGGGCGGGTTCTTCGAGTTGATCGAGTTGATCGATTTCGTCAGGGCCGGCTGGGCCGTCCGGGCGAGGTGCTGGTCCATCGTCTGATGCGTCATCGGGATCTCCTGGTGTCGTGGATGTGCGTGTGGGTGTGCGTGTGGACATGGGTGTTCGAGTCGTTCGCTTCGGGTGGTGCGTCGGGCGCGGGCAGTCCGGGGCGGGGGTGTCAGCCCGTGCGGTCCGGGGCGGGGTGTCAGCCCGTGCGGCCGAGGACGGTGCCCGCCAGGCCCATCACCACGGGGGCGACGCCGACCAGCAGGAAGGCCGGGAGGAAGCAGACCCCCAGGGGCGCGGTGGCGTGCACCGCGGCACGCCGGGCCCTGGCGAGCGCCGAACGGGCGTACGCGGCCCGGTAGTCCGCGGCCAGCCGGGACATCTCCGCGACCGGCGCGCTGCCCGTCGTGGAGGCGCGGGCCAGGCAGCGCCCCATCTCGCGGGCGGCGGGCAGCCGTCCGAACCGCTGCCAGCACTCCGCCGGGTCGCCGCCCAGCCGCAGCTCGGCCCTGACCCGTATCAGCGCGGTCCCGAGTGGCCCGGCCAACGACCGGCCCACGGCGCCCGCCGCTTCTCCGGGTGACGCCCCGGCGGCGAGGCAGGCGGCCATCAGGTCCGCGCAGAGCGGGAGTTCCGACGGATCGGGCTCCTCGTCCACCCCGGAGCTCTCTGTGGCGTTCTGCCGCCCCCGGAGTGATCTCCTGACCCCGAGGGCCGTGAGGACCCCCACCAGGCCGCCCAGCACCCCGCTGATCAACGTCGCGGCCCCCAGCCCGGCCGCGACCGGCGGACCCCAGTCGCGCAGCGGTCCCCTGAGCCGCCGCAGCGCCCGCCGGGGGGACCTCCGCGACCGCCCGGTCCCCAGCGCCACGCGCAGCCGTCGCGTCGCCGCTTTCTCCCTCCGCGCCTCGGCCAGCGCCCCGCCGAGGGCGGCCACCGCAGCCACCACCAACGCGAGCACCACGAGGGCTGTCCCCAGGCTGTGGACACTCCCGGCGGTCACGGCCGCCCCCGGTCCCGCGACCCCGCCGGGGTCGCCGCCTTTCGCCGGCCGACCGTCGCGGTCTCAAGCACCGCGCCACCGGCCGCTGGAGAGCCGCCCCCCGAGGAACCGTCCTTCACGGAAACGGCGGCCGTCGAAGCGCCCTTCGCAGGACCGGGGGGCCGAGTTCTGGCCGCCGTCGGTCCGCCCTCCGCCGCGCGGATGATCCGCGCCGTCCACGCGAGCCCCGCCCATTCCAGGCAGCCGCCCGCGACCAGGCAGAGCAGTCCCGCCGGGGTGTGCAGGAGCACCGTCGAGGGGTCGGCGCCCAGGCCCGCGCCGAGCACGACGCCGAACAGCGGCAGCAGCGCGAGCAGCACCGACGTGGACCTCGGACCCGCCAACTGGGCGCGCAGGTCGTCGCGTTGATCGGCGTCCGCCCGTAGCGCCGCGGCGACCCGGTCGAGCGCGGCGGCCAGTCCTGCGCCGCCGTCCACCGCGACCTGCCAGCAGGCGGCGACTGCGGCGAGCCCGTGCGTCCCCGCGCCGAGCCGGGACGCCTCCCGCAGCGCGTGCGGCACGTCGCCGCCGAATCTGGCCGCCGACAGCACCATTCGTGCCGCGTCGGCGAGGTCGGGTGAGGCGGGCCAGCCCGCCGACTCGACCGCGTCGGTCAGCGCCGAGTGCGGTGGCCGTCCGGCCCTGAGGTCTCCGGCCACGGTGCCGCACAGCGCGCTCACCGCGACCGCCCGGCGCTCGGCCGCCGCCCGCTCGCCCCGCCGTCGCAACGCCCGCCCCACCAGCGGCACCGCCACGGCGCCCGCGACCACCGGCAGTACCGATCCCGTCAGCAGCCCCAGCCCACCGCCCACCGGCAGGCACACCGCCTCGGGCCCGATCCGGCCGCGCCGACCGGCGAACCGTGCGGCGAACCGCAGCGGCTCCCACGCCCGGCGACGGCCCGCCGTCCGTCCGTCGCGCCACCGCGCAAGCCGGATCGCCCACTCACCGCGAGCCGTCTCCCGTGCCTTCCTCAGCCGTGCCAGCGGATTCGCCCGCTGCTCGCCGGTGACCGGCCCCCGCTCGCCCTCCCCCACCTCTTCAGGTCCTGGTCCGATGAGCAGATCGCGCGCCCGGCGGCGGGGATCGGAGGTGCGCCAGCGCGTCACGAGGAGGGCCAGGGCAGCGCAGAGGGCAGCGGCCCACCCGACCGAGGGCTGAAAGGTCGCCGCGCTCATGACGCACCTGCCCGGCGATGTCCGATCCCCGGCTCACGGCCCGGACCGCAGCACCAACGAACCCCCGGGACCGCCAGGACACCTCGTCGGGCGGTAGCCCGCATGACCGAGGGTGGACAGACCGGGGCGCTCATGACGCACCCGCCCACCGATGCGCGACCCGCAGCTCGCAGCCCAGGCCAGGGGGATTCGAGGCGCGCCAGCGAACCCCGGCGAGCAACAGAAACACCACGCCGGGCGGCAGCCCGCACGACATCACGTTGAGAAAGCAGGGCGCTCATGACGCACCCGCCGAGCACAGTGCCGCCAACCGGTCCCAGCCGGGGCCGCGTTCGTGGTGGCCGCGGGCGTCGCGGAGCAGGGCGGGCGCGGTGGCGACCAGGCCGTCGGAGCCGCGCTTGAGTACGTGGATCGCGGCGAGGCGGCGCAGGCCGGAGCTGTCGCGGACGAGGTGGATGACGACGGCGAGTGCGGCGGCCAACTGGCTGTGCAGGGCGGCCCGGTCGAGGCCCGCGGTGGAGCCGAGGGCTTCGAGGCGGGCCGGGACGTCGGCGGCGGCGTTGGCGTGGACGGTGCCGCAGCCGCCTTCGTGGCCGGTGTTCAGCGCGCTCAGCAGGTCGGTGACCTCGGCGCCGCGGACCTCGCCGACCACGAGCCGGTCGGGGCGCATGCGCAGCGCCTGGCGGACGAGGTCCCGCAGGGTGACGTGCCCCGCGCCCTCCTGGTTGGCGGGGCGGGTCTCCAGGCGGACGACGTGCGGGTGGTCGGGGCGCAACTCGGCGGAGTCCTCGGCCAGGACGATGCGGGCCGCGGGGTCGACGAGGCCGAGCAGGCAGCTCAGGAGTGTGGTCTTGCCCGAGCCGGTGCCGCCGCTGATCATGAACGACAGCCGGGCGTCGAGGACCGCGCGCAGCAGCCGGGCGGTCTCGGTGTCGAGCGTTCCGGCCGCGACGAGTTCGGCGAGGGTGAAGGCGCGGGCCCGCACCACGCGCAGCGACAGGCACGGCGAGCCGACCACGACCGGCGGCAGGACGGCGTGCAGCCGGGTGCCGTCGGGCAGTCGGGCGTCGACCCACGGGTGGGCGTCGTCCAGGCGGCGGCCGGCGGTGGTCGCGAGGCGCTGGGCGAGCCTGCGCACGGCGGTGGTGTCGGTGAAGCGGACGGCGGCGCGTTCGAGACCGCTGCCGCGGTCGATCCACACCTGGTCGGGGGCGTTGACGAGGATGTCGGTGACGGCGGGGTCGGCGAGCAGCGGCTCCAGCGGGCCCGCGCCGACGAGTTCGGAACGCAGTGCCGCGACCACGTCGAGGACTTCGCTGTCGCCGAGCAGGCGTCCGCGGGCGCGCAGTGCCGCGGCCACGCGTGCCGGGGTGGGTTCGCCGCCGTGTTCCGCCAGGTGCAGCCTTACGGCGTCGAGGAGTTCGGCGTTCATACCGTCACGCTCCCGCCACTGGGCTGGGCCTGGGCGAGGAAGGCGGCGCAGAAGCGGGCGAGCGGGCCGCGGCTCGCGGAGCCCGGTGGTCCGCTGCCGGACAGGGTGTCCGACAAGCCTGGTTCCGGAGGGAGTTGGCCCGCCAGCGGCAGGCCGACGAGACGGGCGATCTCGTCGTCGGCGAGGCCAGAGTCGAAGGGGCCGCGGGCGACGACGCGCAGGTCCTTGAGGACCATGCCGACCGCCGCGGCGACGCGGGTGGCCGCGGCGACCGCCCGCAACTCTGCGGGTACGACGAGGAGTCCGACGTCGATCTGGGCGAGGGTCTCGGCGACCGCGTCGTCCACGCGCCGTGGCAGGTCGACCACGACGACTCCGCCGCGGCGGCGGGCCGCGCCGAGCACGGACCGCATGGCCTGGGGCGGGATGAGCACGGAGTCGCCGCGGTCCCAGCTCAGGACGCTCAACGCGTCGAGCCTGGGCAGGGATTCCTCCAGTGCCCCGCTGTTGACGCGGCCCCGTGAGTCGGCGAGGTCGGGCCAGCGCAGGCCGCCGACGCGCTCGGCGCCGAGCAGGATGTCGAGGCCGCCGCCGAGCGGATCGCCGTCGATGAGCATGGTGCGCCTGCCCGTACCGGCCGCGGTGACGGCGAGCGCGCAGGCCAACGTGCTGGCGCCCGCGCCGCCCCGGCCGCCCACCACCCCTACGGTCAGGGCGGGTTCGCTCACGCCTTCGGCGATGTCGGCGATGCGGTCGACCAGCCAGGTCTCGGCGTCGGGCAGGAAGAGGACATGGTCGGCGCCGATCGCGACGGCTCTGCGCCACACGTCGTGGTCGTGCAGATCACGCCCGACGACCAGAACTCCCTTGCGGCGGACGGTGTCCTGGACCCGCGAGGTGGCCTCGGCGCCGATCAGGACGAGGGGCGCTGTGTCCCAACTCGTCGCGCGCGGGGGCGCGGTGAAGACCACCTCCGGTTCCGTACCGGCCGCGGCGCACAGCCGCAGCAGGTCGTCGAGGAGCGTTTCGTCCTCGGTGACAATCAGCGGGCCGGCCGGCCCTTCGATGGCGGTCGGCCGCTGGTCGGGTGTCGTCGATCCCGTCATTTCCTGTCCCCCGTCGCTTCTGACGCGAGCACCGGTGTGCATCGCCTGCGATCAGGTTGGGGCAGACAGGAGAATTGAGATGATCTTGGTCGGAATCTGTGGACAACTCAGCGATTGTGGATAACTCCGCCACTCTCACGGGTGAGTTCGCCGACGCCTGGCAACGATTACGGACCGTCACACGTCGTACGCATCACAGCCGTGCCGCACGCGAGGGGGAACGACATGAGGATGCGAGTGGAAGGACGTCGCGAGAACCGGGAAAAGGCATCCGGACATGCGACGACCCCCGCCGGGGGGGAGAGCGGGGGTCGTCCCCACGGTCCGACTCGGGGGGGGAGGAGCCAGACCGGGTTAGCACGGTCGCGAACGATCCGTGACTTCCATGGTGTACCCGAAGCCCTTCTCAGGCAAACCCACACGCCCGAGCTTACGCCGAATGGTGGTTGCCTATGCTCGTCACGTGGAAAACCACCTGCCACCGCGCACCGCGGCGTTCTTCGATCTCGACAAGACCGTGATCGCCAAGTCCAGCACGCTCGCCTTCGGGCGCTCCTTCTACCAGGGCGGTCTCATCAACAGACGTGCGGTATTGCGTACCGCATATGCCCAGTTCGTGTACTTGGTCGGTGGCGCGGATCACGACCAGATGGAAGGTATGCGCAAATACCTCTCCGAGCTGTGCCGGGGCTGGAATGTCCAGCAGGTGCGGGAGATCGTGGCGGAGACGCTGCATGACCTGATCGACCCGATCATCTACGACGAGGCGGCCTCGCTGATCGAGGAGCACCACGCCGCGGGCCGCGACGTGGTGATCGTCAGCGCCTCCGGCTCCGAGGTGGTCCAGCCGATCGGCGCGATGCTGGGTGCCGACCATGTCGTAGCCACACGGATGGTCGTGGAGGACGGCGCGTACAACGGGGAGATCGAGCACTACGTCTACGGTCCCGCAAAAGCGGACGCCATCGCCGAGCTGGCGAAGTCGGAGGGCTACGACCTGGAGCGGTCCTTCGCGTACAGCGATTCGGTGACCGACATCCCGATGCTGGAGTCGGTCGGTCATCCGTACGCGGTCAATCCCGACCGGGCGCTGCGCAAGGAGGCCGTCTCACGTGACTGGCCAGTGCTGACTTTCAGCCGTCCCGTGCGGCTGAGGCAGCGGATTCCGTCGCTGTCGATGCCGCCCCGGCCGGTGCTCGCGGCGGCGGCCGTGGGGGCGGCGGCTGCGACGGCCGGGCTGGTGTGGCTGGCGTCCCGACGCCGTCGGCCCGCCCTTATGTCCTGATTGATCCCAAAAGTAAAGAAGTCGGGCGAGGGGTTCCCCTGCGCCTCCCACGGCGGTACAAAGGACGTAGCGGCCCGCGAGACCACGGAGTTCCGAGAGGAAGACCGCAGTTCACAGCACCAGGCCCCACGGACCGAGCATGGAAGTCAGGCACCCACGCGGAGCCGACCCGCTTATCGGGCCAGCCGCACCAGGTGACGGGCGAAGATCCCGGCCTGATCGGCAATTACCGTGCACGCACTGGTAACTTGACGGACATGGCAGCGGCGGCACCTCACGGTGCCGCCGCATCTCTTTTCAGCCACCACACATCCGGCGGTCGACCGCTCAGGCGGCGCCCCGCTGAAGCGCTTCGCACACCGCGACACTTTCACGGACACCGAGTTCCAGTGCGCGCCCGCAATGGCTGATCCACTGGACCATGCCTTCCGGAGTACCGGACGCGTATCCCTCCAGCGCCTTGAGATAACCGGCCCGGCCCAACTCCGCGTGACCGACCTCGGCCGGACAGATCGACTTCGGGTCGAGACCGCTGCCGACCAGCACGATCCGCTCGGCGGCCCGCGCGACCGGCCCGTTGAAGGAGCCGAAGGGCCGCAGGCACAGCAATTCGCCGTGCACGACCGCGCCGACGACCAGCGCGGGCGCGTCGGTGCCCGCCCGCAGCAGGCCGGTCAGACCGTCCAGCCGGGCGGCGACCTCGGCGGGGTCGGGCAGCGGGATCTCGGCGATCTCGACCAGCGGCTCGTCCACCGGCTCCCCCGCCCGCCGCGGGCGGCCCACCGTCGGCTCGTCCGCCACTCCGCCCGCCGCCACCAGGTGCAGTCGGGCGAGCGCCTGCACGGGCGACTGACGCCAGACACTGAGCAGTTGACCGGCCTCGGCGGTCAGCCGCAGCGCCGCGCCGACCGTACGCGCCTGCTCGTCGGCCGAGAAGTCGCTGCGCCTGCGCACCTCCTCCAGCGGCCAGTCGGCGCCGGCCAGCGCCGCGGACCCGCGGGCACCGCGCAGCGCCGCCTCCGATGTGACCTCGGTGGAGCGGCGCCGCATGACCCGGTGCCCGTAGACCTTGTCCACCGCCTGTCGTACGGCGTCCACCGATTCGGGTACGCCCGGCAGCGCGCCGAGGACAGCCATCGGGTCCGTCCGACCGGCGGCGGGAGCGGGATCAGCGTTCGTAGCCATGGTTCCGACCCTAGCCACCCCCCAACCCGCGGAACGACCCCGAAAGAGTGGCCTTCCCCACTCCAAACGCTCACGATACGCATCCGTGCCACTACGCTTAGCGAACATGAAGATCGCTTTCGTCGGGAAGGGCGGCAGCGGCAAGACCACGCTGTCCTCCCTCTTCATCCGCCATCTCGCCGCCTCCCGCGTACCGGTCGTCGCGATCGACGCGGACATCAACCAGCACCTCGGCCCGGCGCTCGGGCTGGCGGAGGACGACGCCGCCGCGCTGCCCGCGCTCGGCGCGCACCTGCCGGAGATCAAGGAATACCTGCGCGGTGCCAACCCCCGGATCGCCTCCGCCGAGACCATGATCAAGACCACCCCGCCCGGCCACGGATCCCGGCTGCTGCGGCTGGTCGAGGACAACCCCGTCTACGCGGCCTGCGCGCGCACCGTGCACCTGGACCGAGGCCACCGAGACGACGGGGACACAGAGAGCGCGGGGAACACCGGGGGCGACACCGCGCGGCTGATGGTCACCGGCCCCTTCAACGAGTCCGATCTCGGCGTCGCCTGCTACCACTCCAAGGTCGGCGCGGTCGAACTCTGCCTGAACCACCTGGTGGACGGCCGCGACGAATACCTGGTCGTGGACATGACGGCGGGCAGCGACTCCTTCGCCTCCGGGATGTTCACCCGCTTCGACATGACGTTCCTGGTCGCCGAGCCGACCCGCAAGGGTGTGGCCGTCTACCGCCAGTACAAGGAGTACGCCCGCGACTTCGGCGTCGATCTCGCGGTCGTCGGCAACAAGGTGCGGGACGCGGACGACCTGGCCTTCCTGCGCGCAGAGGTCGGCGACGACCTGCTGGTCACCGTCGGGCACTCGGACTGGGTGCGCGCGATGGAGAAGGGCAGGCCGCCGCGGTTCGCGCGGCTGGAGGAGGACAACCGCCGCGCGCTGCGCACGCTGCACGAACGGGCGGACGCCACGTACGAGCGCAGGGACTGGGCGCGCTACACCCAGCAGATGGTGCACTTCCACCTCAAGAACGCGGAGAGCTGGGGAAACGCGAAGACGGGCGCCGACCTGGCGGCGCAGGTCGACCCCGACTTCGTACTCGGCGAACGGGAACGGGAACGGGAACGGGAACAGCACGAGCAGTTGCCCCGCCCCGCTGCGGCCGCTAGCGCACAGCCGGCCTGATCCGCTCGGGACCGCCCGCCGTCGCGGCGGCGGGCGCTCCGCCCATGAAGGTGTTCCAGCCGCCCTTGGGCGCCTGGCCGACGTCCAGCGTCCGCAGCCGCGCGAGCACCGCAGGGTCCTGCGCGTCCATCCAGTCCGCCACCTGCTTGAAGCTGACGCAGCGCACGCCTTCCTTGCCGCAGACCTCCTTGACGGTGTCCTCGACGGCCTTCATGTAGACGCCGCCGTTCCAGGACTCGAAGTGGTCGCCGATGAAGAGCGGGGCGCGGTTGCCGTTGTAGGCGCGCTCGAAGGCGGCGGCCAGTCCGTCGTGCATCTGCTTGCCCCAGGCAGCCTGCTTGGCGGGGTCGCCGTGCACGGTGCCCGACTGGTTGGCGAGGAAGTTGTAGTCCATGGAGAGCGTCTCGAAGGCGCGACCCGGCACCGGGATGTCCTGGAGCGGGAAGTCCCAGACGCCGTCGATCTTGGAGGGCCAGGTCTGCCGGCCGCCGATCGAGCTGGCGTCGTAGCGGAAGCCCGCGGCCTTGGCGGCCGGGATGAGATTGTGCTGGCCCTCCAGGCACGGGGCGCGCCCGCCGACCAGTTCCTTGCTGTAGTCGAAGGGCAGCGGGTCGAGCTTGGTGAGGCCGGAGTTGGTCTTCCAGTTCTTCACGAAGCCCTCGGCCTGCTGGATCTCGCTGGACCACTCGTCGCTCGACCAGGTGCCGACGCCGCCGTTGGGACCGCAGAAGTGGCCGTTGAAGTGGGTGCCGATCTCGCTGCCGTTCTGCCAGGCGAGGCGCAGTTCGCGCAGGGTGTCGGTGATGCCCTGGCGGTCGTTGAAGCCGATGTCGGAGGCGCCGCGCGGGTGCTTGGGCGGGGCGTAGACGTCCTTGTGGTCGCCGGGCAGCAGGTAGACGCCGCTGAGGAAGTACGTCATCGCCGCGTTGTAGCGCTCGCCGACCTCGCGGAAGTGCGAGAAGAGCTTCTGGCTGTCCTCACCCGCGCCGTCCCAGGAGAACACGACGAGCTGCGGCGGTCGCTCCCCCGGCTTCAGGCGCGCGAAGACCGGCTGATGGGGCTGCGGGCCGGTGTCGGCGGTGGAGCCGTCGCCGATGAGCCGGACGGCGTGGGGCGCCGCGGCTTCGGGGCGGGTGCCCGCGTTGCCGGGCTCGGCGCGGCCGACGGCCGGGGCGGCGCCGGGGCCGGACCCGGCGGCTGATCCGGTGCCGGAGCCCGAGCCGCCGGCGGCGGAGCACGCGACCGCGCCCGCGGCCAGCGCGGCTACGGCGAGTAGCGCCGGTGCCTTGCGCAGGGAGTGCATTCGTACCTCACATCACAGAAAAAGGGATTTGACCAAAAAGTGACATGCGACCTTGTCGTGACCGCAACGACCTGGCCGTTTATCTGCCAATTCACTCGATAGCAGTAAATAAAGCCCCGATCAGACCTCTGGACTTCACTCTCCGCAGTCAGTCGATTACTCTCCATTTACTGACGCTTGAGAGTAGCGAGCGATAACGCTCCGCAATCACGTCCCGCCGCCCACCGAAGGAGACGGGAATTATGCAGAGAATCCACCGGTCCGATCTGTCCGCTTCGATCACGGTCTTCCTGATCGCCGTCCCGCTGTCGCTCGGCCTCGCGCTGGCGACCGGGGCGCCTCTCCAGTCCGGCCTCGTCGCCGCGGTCGTCGGCGGCATCGTCGCCGGGCTGCTCGGCGGGGCGCCCCTCCAGGTCAGCGGCGCCGCGACCAGCCTGGTCGTGGTCACCGCCGATCTCGTCCACCGCTACGGCTGGCGCAGCACCTGCGCCATCACGGTGCTCGCCGGGCTCGCGCAGCTCGTGCTCGGCATGGCGCGGGTGGCCAGATCCGCGCTCGCGGTCAGTCCCGCGATCGTCCACGGCATGCTCGCGGGCATCGGTACGGTCATCGCCCTCGGCCAGCTCCATGTGGTCCTCGGCGGCAGCCCGCAGAGCTCCGCCCTCGACAACATCACCGCGCTGCCCGGCCAGTTGGCGGTCACCAACCCGGCCACACCCGCCATCGGCGCGATCACCGTGGCCGTGCTGCTCGGCTGGCGGCGGCTGAGAGGCAGGGCGGGACGGCTGCTCGGCGCGATCCCCGCGCCGCTGGCCGCGGTCGTCCTGGCCACCGCCGTGAGCGCGGGACTGTCACTGCCGCGGGTGAATCTGCCCGCGTGGAGCGCGCCCGTGCTACCCACCCTGCCCACGGGGCCGGTCCTCGGAGTGGTCGCCGCCGTGCTCACCGTCACCCTGGTCGCGAGCATGGAGTCGCTGCTGTCCGCGGTCGCCATCGACACCCTCCAGGGCCGGCGTCCGGGACCGCACGCCCCGCCGGCCAAGCTCGACCGCGAACTGCTCGGCCAGGGCGCGGCCAACATGGTGTCGGGCCTGCTCGGCGGCCTGCCGGTGGCCGGCGGCGCGATCCGCGGCTCGGCCAATGTCGAAGCGGGCGCCGTGACGCGCCGCGCAACCGTGATGCACGGCGTGTGGGTGCTGCTCTGCGCCGGGCTCGCCTCCTGGGCGCTGGAGCTGATCCCGCTGGCCGCGCTCGCCGCCCTGGTGATGCTGGTCGGCGTCCGCATGGTGAGCTTCGCGCACATCAGACACGTCCAGCGGCACCGCGAATTCCCGGTGTACGCGGCCACGCTCGGCTCCGTGGTGCTGTTCGGTGTGCTCCAGGGCGTGATCGTGGGGATCGTGGTCGCGCTGTGCCTGTCGCTGCGCCGCCTGACGCACACGCGGATCACCGTCACCGAGGAGCCGGAGTGCCACCGGGTCCGGGTCACCGGCCAGTTGACGTTCCTGGCGGTGCCCCGGCTGACCCGGGCCTTCGCCCAGGTCCCCGACGGGGCCAACGCGGTGGTGGAGCTGGACGGCTCCTTCATGGACCACGCGGCCTACGAGGCGCTGAACGCCTGGTGCGCCAGGCACCGTTCGCGCGGCGGACACGCGACGCTCGGCGACGCGGTCGGACGGACCGTCAGCGAACCGGTGAGCGCGCACGCCTGCCGCCCCTGGACGCCGTGGCGCAACCACCACTGCACCCGCTCCGGCACCGTGCCCGCCACCAGCGGCGGTCAACTGCTCGGCGGCGTCAGCGCCTTCCAGCGCAACACCGCGCCGCTGGTCCGCGAGGAGCTGGCGCGGCTGGCCCGCGAAGGACAGCGGCCCGGCCAGCTCTTCCTCACCTGCGCGGACTCCCGGCTGGTCACCAGCATGATCACCTCAAGCGGTCCCGGTGACCTCTTCACGGTGCGCAATGTGGGCAATCTGATGCCGCCGCCCGGCTCCGACGCCTCCTGCGACTCGGTGGCCGCCGCCGTCGAGTACGCGGTCGACGTGCTCCAGGTCTCCAGCATCACGGTGTGCGGACACTCCGGCTGCGGCGCGATGCAGGCACTGCTGGGCTCCGACCACGAGCCGGGCGCGCAGACCCCGCTGGCCCGGTGGCTGCGGCACGGCCGCCCCAGCCTGGCGCGGCTCAACCGGATCGGCAGACTCGGCCGCGGCGAGGTGGCGCTGGCGGACCGGCCGGTCGCCGACGACCTCGAAAGACTGAGCCTGGTCAATGTGATGCAGCAGCTCGAACACCTGATGGCGCACCCCTGCGTGGCGCGTCGGGTCAGCGAGGGCACGCTCCAACTGCACGGCATGTACTTCCATGTCGCGGAGGCACAGGCGTACATCCTGGACGGTTCGACGAGTGTGTTCGCGGCGGTGGGGCCCGACGCCGCACCGGACACCGCCCGGGAGGCCGCAAAGGTCTAAACCATTTTTCGGGTAGCTATTGTCAGGGTGGCCCAGGACTGGTGAGGTAGTGCTGGGACATGTGGGACACCCTGACAAGGAGCTGGCGTGAGCAGCAACGAGAGCCTGGCCAACCTGCTGAAGGAGGAGCGGCGGTTCGCTCCCCCGGCCGAACTGGCGGCGTCCGCCAACGTCACGGCGGACGCGTACGAGCAGGCGGCGGCCGACCGGCTGGGGTTCTGGGCCGAGCAGGCCCGCCGTCTGACCTGGGCCACCGAGCCCACGCAGACCCTGGACTGGTCGAACCCGCCGTTCGCGAAGTGGTTCGCCGACGGTGAGCTGAATGTCGCGTACAACTGCGTCGACCGCCATGTGGAAGCCGGGAACGGCGACCGGGTCGCCATCCACTTCGAGGGCGAGCCCGGCGACAGCCGCAGCATCACCTACGCGGAGCTGAAGGACGAGGTCTCCCGCGCCGCCAACGCGCTGACCGAGCTGGGCGTCGAGAAGGGCGACCGGGTCGCGGTCTACCTGCCGATGATCCCCGAGGCCGTCATCGCGATGCTGGCCTGCGCCCGGATCGGCGCCGCGCACTCGGTGGTCTTCGGCGGCTTCTCCGCCGACGCCGTCGCGTCCCGGATCGCCGACGCCGACGCCAAGCTCGTCATCACCTCCGACGGCGGCTACCGGCGCGGCAAGCCGTCCGCGCTCAAGCCCGCCATCGACGACGCCGTCTCCCGCTCCCCGCAGGTCACCAACGTCCTGGTGGTGCGCCGCACCGGCCAGGACGTGGAGTGGACCGAGGGCCGGGACGTGTGGTGGCACGAGATCACCGCGCGCCAGTCCGCGGAGCACACCGCGCAGCCCTTCGACGCCGAGCACCCGCTGTTCATCCTCTACACCTCCGGCACCACCGGTAAGCCCAAGGGCATCCTGCACACCTCGGGCGGCTACCTCACCCAGGCCAGCTACACCCACCACGCGGTCTTCGACCTCAAGCCGGAGACCGACGTCTACTGGTGCACCGCCGACATCGGCTGGGTCACCGGCCACTCGTACATCGTCTACGGCCCGCTCTCCAACGGCGCCACCCAGGTGATCTACGAGGGCACGCCGGACACCCCGCACCAGGGCCGGTTCTGGGAGATCGTGCAGAAGTACGGCGTCACGCTGCTCTACACCGCGCCCACCGCGATCCGTACCTTCATGAAGTGGGGCGACGACATCCCCGCGAAGTTCGACCTGACGAGCCTGCGCGTGCTGGGCAGCGTCGGCGAGCCGATCAACCCCGAGGCGTGGGTCTGGTACCGCGAGCACATCGGCGGCGGCAGGACCCCGATCGTGGACACCTGGTGGCAGACCGAGACCGGCGCCATGATGATCTCCCCGCTGCCCGGCGTCACCGAGACCAAGCCCGGCTCGGCGCAGCGCGCGCTGCCCGGCATCGCCGCGACCGTGGTGGACGACGAGGCCAACGAGGTGCCGGACGGCTCCGGCGGCTACCTGGTCCTCACCGAGCCGTGGCCGTCGATGCTCCGCACCATCTGGGGCGACGACCAGCGCTACATCGACACCTACTGGTCCCGTTTCCCCGGCCGCTACTTCGCGGGCGACGGCGCCAAGAAGGACGAGGACGGCGACATCTGGCTGCTCGGCCGGGTCGACGACGTCATGCTCGTCTCGGGCCACAACATCTCCACCACCGAGGTCGAGTCGGCGCTGGTCTCGCACCCGAAGGTCGCCGAGTCCGCCGTCGTGGGCGCCGCCGACGCCACCACCGGGCAGGCCATCGTGGCGTTCGTCATCCTGCGCGGCACCGCGGAGGACAGCGCGGACCTCGCGGGCGCGCTGCGCGACCACGTCGGCAAGGCGCTCGGCCCGATCGCCAAGCCCAAGCGGATCCTCATCGTCAACGAGCTGCCCAAGACCCGCTCCGGCAAGATCATGCGCCGCCTGCTGCGCGACGTCGCGGAGAACCGCGAGCTGGGCGACGTCACCACCCTCACCGACTCCACGGTGATGGACCTCATCCAGAGCAAGCTGCCGAGCGCGCCCAGCGAGGACTGACACCCCCGGCCCCCGGCACACTCGGCGCGGCCACACCCGCGCGACCACACCCGTGAGGGGCGCCCCGGCAACCACCGGGACGCCCCTCACACGTTCGGGTTAGGCTGACAACACATCGCGGCAGGATCGCGACAAAACTTAAGGGCGCGCCGGGAAGTCTGGTCGGCACACGGGACACCTGTGTCCGCAGCCAGCCACACCCGCCCAGGAGGCCGCCCCCATGACCGAGTACCCGCGTGACTGAGCAACCGCGCCGTCGCGCCGACACCGTCCTCGGACGGCTGCCGCTCCCGGAACGCACCTTCGTCCTGGACGCGCTGCGCGCGGAGACCGTCGGCGGAGTCCTGCTCCTGGTGGCCGCCGTGGTCGCGCTGATCTGGGCGAACACCCTGCACCACAGCTACGAGAGCGTCAGCCACTTCCACTTCGGCGTCTCCACGCTCGGCCTCGACCTGTCCGTCGCGCACTGGGCGGCGGACGGCCTGCTCGCCGTCTTCTTCTTCGTGGCGGGCATCGAGCTGAAGCGCGAACTGGTCGCGGGCGAGCTGCGCACCCCCTCGGCCGCCGCGCTCCCGGTGATCGCGGCCGTGTGCGGCATGGCGGTCCCCGCGATCTTCTACACCGTCGTCAGCGCCACCGGCGGCGGCTCCCTCAAGGGCTGGGCCGTCCCCACCGCCACCGACATCGCCTTCGCGCTCGCGGTCCTCGCCGTTATCGGCACCGCCCTGCCCGCCGCGCTGCGCGCCTTCCTGCTCACCCTCGCCGTCGTCGACGACCTCTTCGCCATCCTGATCATCGCCGTCTTCTTCACCTCCTCGATCAACTACGCCGCGCTCGGCGGAGCCGCGGCCGGGCTGGTCGTCTTCTGGCTGCTGCTGCGCTCGGGAGTACGCGGCTGGTACGTGTACGTGCCGCTGGCGCTGGTCATCTGGGGCCTGATGTACAACAGCGGCGTGCACGCCACCATCGCGGGCGTCGCCATGGGCCTGATGCTGCGCTGCACCAGGCGCGAGGGTGAGCGCGAATCTCCCGGCGAGCACATCGAGCACCTGGTGCGGCCGATCTCGGCGGGCCTTGCCGTACCGCTGTTCGCCCTGTTCTCTGCCGGGGTCGCGGTCTCGGGCGGCTCGCTGCGCGATGTGTTCACCAAGCCCGAGACGCTCGGTGTGCTGATCGGACTGGTGGTCGGAAAGATCGTCGGCGTGTTCGGCGGCACCTGGCTGGCGGCCCGCTTCACCCGGGCGCGGCTCAACGCCGACCTCAAATGGCCCGACGTCCTGGCGGTCGCCTCGCTCGCCGGGATCGGCTTCACCGTCTCCCTGTTGATCGGCGAACTCGCCTTCAAGGACGACGCGCTGCTCGCCGACGAGGCGAAGGCCGCCGTCCTGGTCGGCTCGCTGCTCTCCGCGGTGCTGGCGACGATTCTGCTGAAGCTGCGGAACAACAAATACCGCGCCTTGTGCGACGAGGAGGAGCGCGACGAGGACGGCGACGGAGTCCCCGACGTGTACGAGCAGGACCAGCCCGCCTACCACCTGCGGATGGCCGAGATCCTGGAACGGAAGGCCGCGGAACACCGCAGGCTCGCCCGTCTGGCCGGGGGCGACGGCGGAGATGACTCCGGCTGAGGCATGATCTGACGGAACGACAACGATTTGACGACGGAGGACGCAATGAGCGCAGCCCACGACGACGACGGGCGCAGCCTCGGCCAGTTGTTCGCCTCCGCCACGGCGGATGTCTCCGCCCTGGTGCACGACGAGATCGCCCTCGTCAAGGTGGAACTGCGGCAGGACGTGAAGCGGGCGCTGTTCGGCAGCGGCGCGATCGGTGTCGCCCTGACCCTGGCCTTCTTCGCCATGCCGATGTTCAGCATGGCCGCCGCGTACGGCATCCACGCGCTCGGGATCACCCTGGGGTGGTCGTTCCTGATCGTCGCCGGGGCGTACGTGCTGATCGCCGCGCTCCTCGGCCTGATCGCGTACGGCCGGTTCAAGAAGGTGAAGAAGCCGGAGCGCTCCATCGAGTCGGCCAAGCAGACCGCCGCGGTGATGAAGAACGCGAAGCCGCACCCGCGTCCGCAGGACACGGCCACGAGTCTGGACAAGGCCGCCGCCAAGCCCGCGCTGCCCCGCGCGGACAGGGACGCGGGACGCGGCGGCGTCCGGGATTCGGTGTCCGGCGCCGGGCCGGATTCGATGGCCGGTTCGACCAGAGCACCCGACCTGAAGATGTGACACTCTCTCCACCATGAGGGTCGTCGGCAGGTCGGGCAGTGCCACGGGAAACGACAGCGGAAGCGGTTCGGGAGAAGAGTCGCGGAACGGCTCGGGGAACGGGCCGGGAACCGGGCCGTCAGGTGCGGGCGGCGGCGGTTCCGTCCCCCGCCTCGAAGGGCCGTGGACCCACCGTGACGTGGCCGCGAACGGAGCCCGCTTCCACATCGCCGAGATGGGCGACGGCCCGCTCGTCCTCCTGCTGCATGGCTTCCCGCAGTTCTGGTGGACCTGGCGGCACCAACTGCCCGCACTCGCCGAGGCCGGTTTCCGCGCGGTGGCGATGGACCTGCGCGGTGTGGGCGGCAGCGACCGTACGCCGCGCGGTTACGACGCGGGCAACCTCGCGCTCGACGTCACCGGGGTGATCCGGTCGCTGGGCGAGCCGGACGCCGCGCTGGTCGGCCACGACCTCGGCGGCTACTTGGCGTGGACGGCCGCGACGATGCGGCCCAAGCTCGTACGCCGCCTCGCGGTCGAGTCGATGCCGCACCCGCGCCGCTGGCGCAACGCGATGCTGACCGATCTGCGGCACAGCAAGTCGGGCGCCTACATCTGGGGCTTCCAGTCGCCCTGGCTGCCGGAGCGTCACCTGGTGGCGGACCACGCGGAGTTGGTCGGCCGGCTGATCCACCAGTGGTCGGGGCCGCGGCTGCCGGACGACGAGGCCGTGGACGTCTACCGGCGCGCGATGCAGATTCCCTCGACGGCGCATTGCGCGGTCGAGCCGTACCGCTGGATGGTGCGGTCGATGGCGCGGCCCGACGGCATCCAGTTCAACCGGCGGATGAAGCGGCCGGTCCGGGTGCCGACGCTGCACCTGCACGGCTCGCTCGACCCGGCGATCCGCAGCCGCAGCGCGGCGGGCAGCGGGGAGTACGTCGAGGCGCCGTACCGCTGGCGGCTCTTCGACGGCCTGGGGCACTTCCCGCACGAGGAGGACCCGGCCGCGTTCTCGACCGAGCTGATCAACTGGCTGAAGGACCCGGAGCCGGACCGCTGAGCCGTACGCTCCCGACGGGCCCAAGCCGCCGCCTCCGCACGGCCTCGCGTCGTAACTGACTCACCCTCAGCGAGGCTCTGACCCGCCATCAGGTGTCCCTCTGCCAGCGCGCCCGCCCCGTACGCATCAGGCGTCCGCGTGTCGGTCATATGATCCGCAAAATGCCGGACGCATACGCCAACCGGGCGACCGAAGGGCGATTACCGACCAAGGGCTGCGGGCACTTAGCTTCGTATGGGTTGGACGCACGACTACCGTGACGTATCACGCAATCGCCGTAACACTTCCGTCTCCGTCAACAGCGGGGCGCCCTTGGCCGTGCTCCCGCCGGGGGAGCCCCAGATCGGAATCCCGCGCATCCTGCGGCGCCGGGCCCGCTGGGTCGGCGCCCGGCTGCGGCACGCCAGGGCGCAGTGACCGCCCGGCCTACGGACGGCCCGGCCGACAGGTACGCCGGGCCGGCCGTCGGTCACCTCACAGCGCGCAGTTCTCCGTGTCGACCTGCCGGCTCGCCGCCCTGCCCGCCGCGATGTCCGGGCGGATCTCGTCGGCGGTGAGCGCGTAACCGGTGTTCGAGTCGTCGAGTGACTTGGCGAAGACGACGCCCGCCACCTGCCCGTTCGTGGTGAGCAGCGGGCCGCCGGAGTTGCCCTGGCGGACGGTCGCGTACAGCGAGTAGACGTCGCGGTGGACGGTGCCGCGGTGGTAGATGTCCGGGCCGTTGGCCTCGATACGGCCGCGGACGCGGGCGGCGCGTACGTCGAAGGCGCCGTTCTCCGGGAAACCGGCCACGATGGCGTCGTCGCGGGACTGTACGTCGCCGCTGGTGAACGTGAGCGCCGGCGCGTTCAGACGCGGCACGTCCAGGACGGCGATGTCGCGCTGCCAGTCGTAGAGGACCACGCGGGCGTCGTACAGGCGGCCCTTGCCGCCGATCTGCACGGTGGGCTCGGAGACGCCGCCGACGACGTGCGCGTTGGTCATCACGCGGTCCTTGGCGAAGACGAAGCCGGACCCTTCGAGGACCTTCCCGCAGCCCGACGCGGTGCCGACGATCTTGACGATGCTGCGGCGGGCGTCGGTGACGACGGCGCTGTGCACGAGGTTCGGGTCGGGAGGAGGCACCGAGGTGATCGGCTCGGACCCGAAGGGCCCGAAGACCTGCGGCAGGCCGTTCTGCGCGAGGGTGGAGCTGAAGTCGGTGAACCAGGTGTCGGCTTCCTGCGGCACCACCCTGGAGACGCCGAGCAGCACCTTGGACGAGCGCACCTCGCGGCCTATCGTCGGCAGCGCCGTGGTGGCCAGCGCGCTGCCGATCAGCCAGGCCACCAGCAGCATGGCGAGCACATTGACCAGCGCGCCGCCGCCCGCGTCGATGGCGCGGGCGGGCGACCACGTGATGCGGGTCCTGAGCTTGTTGCCCAGGTGCGTGGTGAACGCCTGCCCCACCGACGCGCACACGATGACGACCACCACGGCGGTGATCACCGCGACCGAGCCCGGCGAGGAGTGGTCCGTCGCCTTGTCCCAGAACAGCGGCAGCAGATAGATCGCGGCGAGACCGCCGCCGAGGAAGCCGACCACCGACATGACTCCGACGACGAAGCCCTGCCGGTAACCGACCACGGCGAACCAGACGGCGGCGAGGATGAGCAGAAAGTCCAGCACGTTCACCTGGACACGGTCTCATGGCCGCCCCGCCCGACGGCACCGTACGGCCCAGGTGACCTGCGCGGTACGGCCGATGACCGGCACCAGGAGGCCGGACTCGCCCCGGACACCCCCCGAACACCCTTCGGAGGAGCCCCGGCACGCGCCCCCGGGGACCGCCGTACGCGCCCCGGCACGCGCCCCCGGGGACCGCCGTACGAGCCCCGCAGAGGCGGGGGACGGCGCGGACACGCCCTAGGCGAGCGGCACCTTGCGGTCGCGGTCCCAGGGCCGCTCCCAGCCCGCGAACTGCACGATCCTGTCGATCAGCCCCGCGGTGAAACCCCAGACCAGTGCGCCTTCGACCAGGAAGGCCGGCCCGAGGAAGCCGCTGGGGTGGGTCAGGGTCGCGCGGTTGGCGGGGTCGGTGAGATCGGCCACAGGCACCCGGAAGACGCGCGCGGTCTCGGCCGGGTCGACCACGCCGACCGGGGTGGGCCTGCGCCACCAGCCGAGCACGGGGGTCACGACGAAGCCGCTGACCGGGATGTAGAGCCGCGGCAGCACGCCGAACACCTGGACGCCCGTCGGGTCGAGGCCGGTCTCCTCCTCGGCCTCGCGCAGCGCGGCGCGCACCGGCCCGTCGCCGTCCGGGTCGCCGTCCTCGGGGTCGAGGGCGCCGCCGGGGAAGGAGGGCTGGCCCGCGTGCGAACGCAGCGCCCTCGACCGCTCGATGAGCAGCATCTCGGGACCCCGGTCGCCGTCGCCGAACAGGATCAGGACGGCGGACTGCCGCCCGCCGCCTTCGGGCGGCAGAAAGCTGCTGAGCTGTTCCGGCCGGACCCCGGCGACGGCGTCGGCCACCGGTTCGAGCCACCGCGGCAGCCCGGCCGTGCTGATCTCGACCCCGGTGCCTTCTCCGGCATCGGCGCCGAAGCCGGCTCGCGCGTCGGCGCCGAGGCCCGCTCGCGGGTCCGTGCCGAAGCCCGCGCCCATGTCCGGCCCGGCACCCGCGTCCGCTCCGGTGCCCGCCCCCCGCGCGTGGGTCATGAGGCCGCCAGCGGGGGCGCGGGCTGGCCCGGGTAGTCCGGCGGGGGCTTCAGGCGCTGTCCGGGGGCGCCGCCCTTCTCGTACTTGAGCAGCTTCTCCGCCTTCTCCGGGTCCGTCTCGCCCTCGCCGTAGGCCGGGCAGAGCGGGGCGATCGGGCAGGCGCCGCAGGCGGGTTTGCGGGCGTGGCAGATACGGCGGCCGTGGAAGACGACGCGGTGCGACAGCATCGTCCAGTCCGACTTCGGGAAGAGCCCGGCGACGTCCTCCTCGACCTTCTCCGGGTCCTGCGACTCGGTCCAGCCGAAGCGGCGGGCGAGGCGGCCGAAGTGGGTGTCCACGGTGATGCCGGGGACCCCGAAGGCGTTGCCGAGTACGACATTGGCCGTCTTGCGGCCGACGCCCGGCAGGGTCACCAGGTCCTCGAGACGGCCGGGCACCTCACCGCCGAACCGGTCCCGCAGCGCCGCCGAGAGCCCCTGCACGGACTTCGCCTTGGCGCGGAAGAAGCCCGTCGGGCGCAGGATCTGCTCCAGCGTCTCGGGGTCGGCCACCGCCATGTCCTCGGGCGTCGGGTACTTCGCGAACAGCGCGGGCGTCGTCTGGTTCACCCGCAGGTCCGTGGTCTGCGCGGACAGCACCGTGGCGACCAGGAGCTGGAAGGGATTCTCGAAGTCCAGCTCTGGATGCGCGTACGGATAAACCTCCGCCAGCTCGCGGTTGATCCGCCGCGCCTGCCGTACCAGTCCCGCATGCGTCTGCGCGACCTTCGCCTTCTTGATCTTCTTGACCACCGCACCACTCGTCGCCATGCCGCCAGCCTACGGGCCGCCGCCGACACAGGGCGCCACAACGATCGGGGCGCGGTGGCCCGGGTCGGGACCGGCGGCTCAGGGGCGGCGGGGCGCGCCGTCACCGGCCGCGCCGGACGTGTGCGGGAGGTCGTCCCCCGGTCCGGGGCGCTCCCCCGCGGCACCCGCCGTCACGCCGTGCGGCCTGTCCGGTACGGGCCCGGCGGCATGCGAGCCGGTGACGATCCGCGAAGTGTCGGCGGGGCCCGCGCCACGCCCGGTGAAGCCGCGGCCGACGCCGTGTCCCGGCGGGAGTACGGCCAGTTCGTGCAGGAGCTGCCGCAGCCGCAGCAACGGCCTGGTGACCGGCGGCAGCACCGTACCGGCGGCGGGGAGCCTGGTCAGGAGCGCCGCGTCGGCGGTACGCAGGGCGCGGGCGACCTCGGCCGCGGGCCGGCCCTGCGGGGCGGGTGCGAGCGCCAGGGCGGTGGCCGCGTGGCCGAGCGCGCGGCTGGCCTCCGCCAGGTGCGGCGCGGGCGCGAGGCCGGGTGAGCGGCGCGGGCCGAGCGCCAGGGCCCTGGTCTGCCGGGTGACGGCCGCGTAGAGGGTGAGCCGGTGCCGTACGAGGCGCGGGTCGTTGCCCCACACCAGGGGGCGGGTCAGCGGGCGCGCCACCAGGGCGAGCTGCTGGAGGCGGTGGTCCACCACGCGCACCAGGGCGTCGAGGTCGGCGCCGTCGGGGCTTGCGGACCCGTCCTCGCGGTCGGGGCGGCCGTCGTGCTCCAGGCGCGCGGCGGCGGCGTGCAGCAGCTCGCCCACGGCCGCGAAGTAGCTGCCGCGCGCGCTGCTGACGGTGTCGCGCGTGCTGGTCGGCAGGACGACCAGGGCGACCGCTATGCCGATGGCGGCGCCTATGGCGGTCTCTTCGAGACGCAGCATCAGCAGACCGGCGGAGAACTCGTGGAGCTGGGTGTAGAGCTGCGACACCATGATCGTGACGAAGAAGATCATGGCCGCGTAGGAGAGGCTGACCAGGTAGAAGCCGCAGGACATGCTGAGCACGATGACCGCGATCACCCACAGGGTGTGGCCCGCGGTCAGGTGCGCGAGGCCGATGCCCGCGCCGAGGCCGAGCAGGGTGCCGACGACGCGGTTGGTCGCCTTGATGAAGGTCTCCGAGCGGGTGGCGGTGCCGGTGAAGGCGATGAAGGCGGCGATCACCGCCCAGTAGTAGCGGGCCTCCGACAGCTCGCGGCCGATGACGATGGCCAGGGTGCCCGCGACGGCCACCTGGATCGCCTGCCGGGTGGTCAGCGAGAGGCCGCTGAGCCGCCGCCAGCCGCCGCGCGCCGAGACACCGCCCGCGACCGCGGCGGAGCCGGGCAGCCCGCCCATGGCCAGGGTCACGGCGGGGGCGAAGTCGGCCGGGGCGTCGAGAGCGTCGTCGTGGGTGCCGTGAGCGGGACGGGGGTCGCGGCCGGGGCCGTCTGCCGCGCCTTGTGCGGCCTTCGGGCGCCGCACCTTGTGCCCGCTTCCGTTGTGGGATCGTCCGACGTCCGCCTCCGCGGCGCGCCTGACCTCCCTGACCAGCACCGTGAACTCCCAGGCGGCGGTGGCCAGGTGATAGGCGAAGCAATCTGTGGCGGGTTCGGCGCGCGCGGCCGTCACCGGGTCGTCGGAGTCGACGAGTGACAGTACGTCCCTGGCCCGCCGTTCGGCCGCCGCGTATTCGCTGCGCGCCAGGTGCGCGGCGATGGCCGCGGCCTCGGGCGCGAGGCGCCCTCCGGTGCCCGCGAGCGCGTCGGCCGCGGTCGCCACGGCGTCCACCGCCAGATGCGCGTCCAGCGTCCTGCGGCGTACTCCGGCCGCGGACCGGCCCGGCGGCAGGGTGCCGGGGTGGGCCGACCAGCCCTCGATGACCAGCGCGGTCTCGGCGAGCCTGAGCTGGCGCGAGTGCAGCTCGCGGCGGAGCCGGGCCAGCCGCCGCACGTCCTTGGGGTCGGTCTCCAGCAGGTCGGCGCAGACCCGGGCGACGGCCCCGGCACGGGCGCCGAAGGCGCGGCGGACGCGGGTCAGCGTCCGCTGGGGGTGGGCGCGCAGCACGGTGGTGGACAGCAGCAAGACCCAGCCGGTGGCGATGCCGACGGCCGCGAGCAGGTCGGGGAGCTGCGCGAGGCGGGCGTCGAGGAAGGCGGCGAAGAAGTAGCCCATCCAGATCATGAAGCCGTAGAAGAAGTACGGCAGTCCGAAGCGGCGGATGAAGACGGCCACGAACATGACGGCGACGAAGACCGCGAGCATCGCGTCGGTGTGCCCGGCCACCGAGACGCCGATGACCATGCCGGTGCCGATGGCGACCGGGAAGAACACGGCCGTGCGGATCTTCGGCAGCACCTGGGTGCCGTCCAGCGCCATCGAGCCCATCATCGCCATGACGGTGCCCAGCAGCATGCCGACGAGGGTGCCCTGGGGACCCGCGTGCGTGGCGCGCCCGTAGCCGTACTCGATCGCCAGGGTGGTGCTCATGGCGACCGCCGCGCCGAACGCCGTGCGGAGTCTTTGCAGGCCCGGGTCCGATCCGACTATCCGGTCCCAGACCTCGCGCGTCCAGCCGCTCGACCCCACCGCGTCCCCTCCCGCTCGGCCTCGCCGAATTCATCGGTATGATGCCGATATTAACACGTGCATCGTACCGATATCTGGATCTGGAGTGGCCGTGGCAGGGACCGCGAAGGCAGAGGGGACCGAGGGGACCTCCGCCGCGCTCGATGTGATCGAGCATCAGACCGCCGTGCTCGTCAGGAATTTCGAGCTGTTCTACCGGCGCACCGACATCCACGACACCCTGGACCGGGCCGAGTACCTGCTGCTGCGCACCCTGGCCGGGGGCGGCCCGCAGGACATCAACTCGCTCGCCGCCGCGCTCGGCCTCGACCCCTCGACGGCCGGCCGCCAGGCGGCAGCGCTCCAGGCCCAGGGCCTGGTCGCCCGCTCCCCCGCCCCCACCGACCGGCGGCGCAGCATCGTCACGCCGACCGCCGAGGGGCTGCGGCGGATGGAGGAGGTACGCGCCCGGCGCGCGGAGAGCCTGGCGGGACTGCTCGACGGCTGGACCGAGGAGGAACGGCGCACGCTGGGTGCGATGTTCACCAAATACAACCGGTCGGTGGCCGCGCGCTTCCGGACGGCGGCACCGGGGACGGAAGCACCGGAGGCCGCCCACGAGGGCGCCCACGAGGGCGCCCACGAGGGAGCGTCCACCGCGGCGCAGGCACCGGCGCCTGAACCGGTGCCGGTGCCGTAAATCCGCGAAGGTCCGGTAAACCCGCGCCGACGCGGGCGTTCGAGCCGTCCGGCGCGCAGGAATTCGTACGAAATTCGTACGGCCGTGCGCGAAGGGCCCACTCCGACGCCCCAGCCGTTATGTTGTTCGCTCATAGCGGAATCCGGCTCAGGGGCCACCCGTTCGGCCCTTCCTGAGCCGTTTACGGACCCCGATCGGACCCCCAATCGGACCCCCGGAGCACGGCTACGGGCCTGGATAAGACATCCTTGTGATTGATCGCACTGTTTGAGACGTCATGCATCATGGGGAAATCCCAGCGATGTCGACAAGGAGAGAGCTCGTGGACGACGTTCTGCGCCGTGCCCCGCTTTTCGCGGCGCTCGACGACGAGCAGGCCGCTGAACTGCGCGCCTCCATGACGGAGGTCACGCTCGCGCGTGGCGACTCGCTGTTCCACGAGGGTGACCCCGGGGACCGGCTGTACGTCGTCACCGAAGGCAAGGTCAAGCTGCACCGCACCTCGCCCGACGGCCGCGAGAACATGCTCGCCGTGGTCGGCCCCGGTGAGCTGATCGGCGAGCTGTCGCTCTTCGATCCCGGCCCGCGCACCGCCACCGCCACCGCGCTGACCGAGCTGAAGCTGCTCGGTCTGGGCCACGGCGACCTCCAGCCCTGGCTGAACGTACGGCCCGAGGTCTCCACCGCCCTGCTGCGCGCCGTCGCCCGCCGCCTGCGCCGCACCAACGACGTCATGTCCGACCTGGTCTTCTCCGACGTCCCCGGCCGCGTCGCCAAGGCGCTGCTCGACCTCTCCCGCCGCTTCGGCGTGCAGTCGGAAGAGGGCATCCACGTCGTCCACGACCTCACGCAGGAAGAGCTGGCCCAGCTCGTCGGCGCCTCGCGCGAGACCGTCAACAAGGCCCTCGCGGACTTCGCGGGCCGCGGCTGGCTCCGCCTGGAGGCCCGCGCCGTGATCCTCCTGGACGTCGAGCGGCTGGCCAAGCGCTCCCGCTGACGCCCTCGGCACCGCACGCACACGAAGGCCCCCGCCCGGTCGAACCGGGCGGGGGCCTTCGCGCTGCGGGCAGCCCCGGCTACCAGGCGAGTTGGGCGATCTCGTCCGCGACGGCCGCGCAGGCCGCCGTGGACGGGTCGATCAGCGGGAAGTGGCCGGTGCCGGGCAGCCACGCGGCGACGACCTCCTCGCCCGCGACCGCCGCGGCACGGGCGAAAGCGTGGCTGACCTGCGACGGAACCTCATTGTCAGTGGTGCCGTGCACGATGGTTGTGGCGATACCGGTGGGCAGCAGCGCGGCGGGGTCGGCGTCGGGCAGACGTGCCGTCAGGTGCTCGGGTCCGCCCAGCAGGTCGACGACCGCGCCGGAGCAGACACCCAGCCGGATCGCCGAGGTGAGGTCGGCGATCGGGGCGAGGGCCACGACGCCGCGTACGGGGGGAGGTGAGGGGCGGTGCCAGGGGGATTCAGGGGGCAGGACGTGACGGGCGGCGGCCCACAGCGCGAGGTGGCCGCCCGCGCTGTGGCCGGTCAGGACGGTGCGGCGGGGGTCGACCACGTCGGCGCCGAGCGCCCGCACGGCGAGCGCGGGCAGCGCGTCCAGAGCGGCGGCCACGTCGTCGAAGGTGTCGGGCCAGCGCCCGGCCGGTGGCAGCGCGTCGGGCGCGGGGTCCGAGCGGTCGCGGCCTTCCTGCGGCGCCTCGAGGGCCGGGCCGCGGCGGTATTCGACCGACGCGACGGCGTAGCCGTGGGTGGTGAGGTGGGCCGCGAGCGGCGAGACGTGGGCGCGGTCGTGGGCGGCGCGCCAGGCACCCCCGTGGAAGAGGGCCACCAGCGGGGCCGGACGGCCGGTGGGGGCGCCCTCGGCAGGGGCGGGCCGGTAGAAGTCGACCACCTGGTCGGGGTGGTCGCCGTAGGACGCGGTGGCATCCGGCGGCACCGGAGCGTGGCCGAACGCCGACGCCTCCTCGGCCGCCGCCCGTCGCCCGGAGGCGGCATCGGCGGCGGGCGGGGACGTGGAGGGGTCGGCAGCGGACATCGGTTACGTGGTCCCTTCGGGTACGTCGAGCGGGTCGGTTTTCTGGGGTACGGCGGTGGGTCGGGCCGCGACGGGCGTGCCCGGTCCGCCGGCCAGGACGTCGGCCAGTACGCGGGCGGCGCGCAAGGCGTCGGCGTACCGGGTGTAGAGCGGTGTGAAGCCGAAGCGCAGCACGTCGGGGCGCCGGTAGTCGCCGACGATGCCGCGCGCGGTCAGCTCGCGCATCACCTCGCCCGCCCCCGCGCAGCGCAGCGAGACCTGGCTGCCGCGCTCCGCGTGGTCGGCGGGTGTGATCGGCTCGGCGCGCCCGTACGGCACCAGCGCGGCCACGCAGTCCAGGAAGAAGTCGGTCAGCGCCAGGCTCTTGGCCCGCACGTCCGCGACGCCGACACCGTCCCAGACGTCGAGCGCCGCGTCCAACGCGAGCAGCGACAGGATCTCCGGCGTGCCGACCCGCCCGCGGGGCGCGCCGTCCGCCGGGGCGTACTCCGGGGCCATGCCGAACGGGTCGGCGTGCGAGTTCCAGCCCGGCAGCGGCGAGTCGAAGCGCGGCTGAAGCTCACGCCGCACATAGAGGTACGCGGGCGCGCCGGGCCCGCCGTTGAGGTACTTGTACGTGCAGCCGACCGCGAGGTCCACGCCGTCCGCGTCGAGCGCGACGGGCAGCGCGCCCGCGCTGTGGCACAGGTCCCAGAGCGCGAGGGCGCCCGCCGCGTGCAGGGCCGCCGTGACGGCGGACAGGTCGTGCAGCCGCCCGGTGCGGTAGTCCACGTGGTTGACCAGCGCCACGGCGGTACGGTCACCGGCCGCGTCCGCGATCTCGGCCGCGTCCACCGCGCGCACGGTGTGACCGGTCAGCCGGGCCGCCGACGCGGCGATGTAGCCGTCCGTGGGGAAGGTCGCCGCGTCCACCAGGATCTCGGTGCGGTCGGCGGGCGCCATCCGCACGGCGGCGACCAGCGCCTTGAAGACATTCACGCTGGTCGAGTCCCCGACCACGACCTGCCCCGGCGCGGCGCCCACCAGCGGCGCGATCCGGTCGCCGATCCGCTCGGGTGCGGTCCACCAGCCGCTCTCCTCCCAGGACCGGATGCGCAGCTCGCCCCACTCCCGGGTGACGACGTCGCTCAGCCGGGGCAGCACGGCGGTGGACAGCGCGCCCAGCGAGTTGCCGTCCAGATAGACGGTGTCGTCCAGCACGAAGCGGTCCCGCACGGCGGCCAGCGGATCGGCGGCGTCCAGCGCGTCCGCGCGGTCCTGAAGGGCGGCATCCCCTGCCGCGACGGCCTCAGACATGGCTGCGCGCCGTCCACAGCTCGGGAAAGACGTTCTTCGTGGCGCGCTTCTCCAGCCAGGCCACCCCCGCCGAGCCGCCCGTGCCCGACTTGGCGCCCATCGCCCTGCGCGTGGCCACCAGGTGGTCGTTGCGCCAGCGCCAGACCAGCTCGGCGACATCCGTCAGGGCCTCGCCGAGCCTGATCAGCTCGGTGTCCTGGTCGGCGTCCGCGTACACGCTCTGCCACGCCCGCTCGACCTCCGCGTGCGGCTCGTACCGCAGCGCCGGGTCGCGCTCCAGCACCTCGGCGGGCACCGCATAGCCGCGGCGGCTGAGCAGTCGCAGCACCTCGTCGTACAGGCTCGGCTCGGTCAGCGCCTTCTCCAGCTCCGCGTGCGCGCTGGGGGTGCCCCGGTGCGGCACCAGCATCGACGCGGACTTGTCCCCGAGCAGGAACTCCAGCCGCCGGTACATCGCCGACTGGAACCCGGAGCCCTCACCGAGGGCCGACCGGTACGCGTTGAACTGCGCGGGGGTGAGATTGGCGATCGGTTTCCACGAGGCGTTCAGCGACTCCAGCTCCGGCAGGCTGCGCTTGAGCGCCGCCATCGCCGTCGGCAGGTCGTCCTCCCTGAGCGCCGCCGCCGCGGTGGTCCATTCGTGGACCAGCAACGTGAACCACAGCTCCATCACCTGCGTGGTGACCAGAAAGGCCATCTCGCCGGGCTCGTCGGACAACGGGTGCTGCAAGTGGGTCAGTACGGACGCCTGCACGTAGTCCTCGTACGGCGTGCTGCCCTCGAACGAGAGGTTCGGGGTCGCCGCCTCATCGGTCGGTGCGTCGGACATGGTCTTACCTCCAGAAGCGGACCCGGGATCACCGGGCTACGCCGAGATCATCTGCGGTGCGGCCCAATCCGGCAAGGCCCGGCTCCCCCCAGGGTGCCCCTGCGCAAGGGCCACCGCCCCCGGGGTGCGCTCGCGCGAGGGGCTGCGCCCCTCCGGCACCGCTGCGCAGGTGGGTTCGCCGGTAGCCATGGAGCCGAAGGGCGCGCCGGTGTCGAAAGCGACGATGAGCAGGGAGCGAGGAACGAGCGACCGTCGAAGAGGACCGTCGACACCGGATCTAAGCGCCCGGAGGCGGAAGGGCGGCAAAAAAGGGGGAAGGACGGTGAGCCTGCGCAAGGCGGCTCCCCCGCACGTCCCCCCGCCACCCCTATCCAACGCCAGAGGGATCACCCCTCACTCCACCCCCGGACCTCCCACGTACGTCCCCTTCGGGTCGTACGGCCACTCGTTCGCTCGGCACCCGTTCAGGCCCTTGATCTGCTGCATCATCACCGGGGCCGGCCTTCCCGGGCCCGGGCAGCCCTCGTGGCCGTGGCCGATGCGGTGGCCGACCTCGTGGTTGATGATCAGGGCGCGGTAGCCCTCGATGGGGCCCTTGAACTCGGGGGAGCCGAGCAGCCAGCGCTTGAGGTTGACGACGACGGTGGAGCCGACGTCGCAGTTGACCTCGCCGCGGGTGAGGAGACCGGCGGCGCCGCAGATGTCGTCGACGGTGTCGGGGGTGGCGATCTTGACGACGAAGTCGGCGCGGCCGGAGGAGACGAGCTGGAAGCCGTCGTGGCCGTCGGCGGTCCAGCCGCGGGGGTTGGCGAGGATGGCGGCGATCTCGTGGGCGGCGTCGGCGGCGGACAGGTCGATACCGCCTTCGACCTCGACCTTGTAGCGGCGGACGGTGCCGTGTCCCGTGGCCTTGCCGCTGGCGTCGGCGGTGCTGAAGCGACCGGTGCCGGAGACGGGCACCTTCGGCGGCTCCGCCTTGTCCCTCGCGGACGGCGGAGTGCCGCCCCCGGTGTCACCGTCACTGCCGCTGCCGTCGCGGGCCGGTGCCGTGGTGGCGCCGAGGCCGTGGTCGATGGCGGCGGCGGAGTCGACGTTCCTGCCGTGGTTCCAGGTGGCGTACCCGACGCCCGCGGTCACCATGATCAGTCCCACGGCCAGGGCGGAGCCGACTATCGCGGCGCGGCCCCTCGTCCGACGTCGGCCCGGTTGACGGCGTGGCTGTGCCAAGACTCCCCCTGCGCTGGCGCAGCGGTCGTCGAGGCCCCGGCTCCCCGGCCGGTCTCACCCCGTGCTGCGTGTGGACAACCGGATCAGAATCGCACATTGATACGGGGGCTCAGGCGTCGGTCCGCCCTTGTGGCACGACTGCGACAAAGCACGTTCCCCCTGGTGAGACCCAGGGGGAACGCGAGGGAAACAGGAAAAGAAGGGCGGGCCGGCCGTCAGGTCAGGGTGTCGGCGGCGGTCGGCGAGCTGTCCCGCAGGAAGACCGTGCAGCGCTCGTACTCGTCCTGCTCGCCGATCGCCTGGGCGGCGCGGGCCAGCGCGTGCAGGGCGCGGAGGAAGCCGCGGTTCGGCTCGTGCTCGAAGGGCACGGGACCGTGGCCCTTCCACCCGGCGCGGCGCAGCGAGTCGAGGCCGCGGTGGTAGCCGGTACGGGCGTAGGCGTACGACTCCACGACGCTGCCGGCCTCGAAGGCGTCGTCGGCGAGCTGCGCCCAGACCAGCGAGGAGGCCGGGTATTTCGCCGCGACCTCGGCGGGCGCGGTACCGGAGGCGAGCAGTTCGCGCGGCTCCGGGTCTTCGGGCAGATGGGTCGGGGCGGGTCCCCCGAGCAGGTTCTCGTTGATGGCCATGCGTTCCAGTCTGCCCGAGCCCCCACCGTAAAGGCCCCCGGTAGATGCCAGGGGCCTTCGGCGGCGAGCCCGAAACCGCGCGGGGAGGCCCGGAGGCCGCCCGCACACGCAGCCGTACGAGGGCCGACAACGTCATGCGGTCCGTCCCGGAACCCGTCCGGAAGCCGGTCCCGTCCGGAAGCCGGCCCTGTGCAGAACGCCGTCCCGGAACCCGTCCGGAGGACTACTTGCGCTTGTTGCCCGCCGACCGCAGGTTCTCGGCGGCGACGACCACGCGGGCGGCCATGCCGGCCTCGGCGGCCTTGCCCCAGACGCGGGGGTCGTAGGTCTTCTTGTTGCCGACCTCGCCGTCGACCTTCAGGACGCCGTCGTAGTTGCGGAACATGTGGTCGGCGACGGGCCGGGTGAAGGCGTACTGGAGGTCGGTGTCGATGTTCATCTTGACGACGCCGTTCTCCAGCGCCTCGTTGATCTCCTCGAGCGTGGAGCCCGAGCCGCCGTGGAAGACGAAGTCGAAGGCGTTGGCCTTGCCGTACTTCTGGGCGACCGCGTCCTGGAGCTCCTTGAGGATGCCCGGACGCAGGACGACGTTGCCCGGCTTGTAGACGCCGTGGACGTTGCCGAAGGAGGCGGCCAGCAGGTAGCGGCCCTGCTCGCCCAGGCCGACGGCCTCGACGGTGCGGTAGGCGTCGTCGACGGTGGTGTAGAGGTTGTCGTTGATCTCGTGCGAGACGCCGTCCTCCTCACCGCCGGTCGGGGTGATCTCCATCTCCAGGATGATCTTGGCCTTGACGGCCTCGGCCAGCAGTTCCTTGGCGATGGCGAGGTTGTCGTCCAGGTTCTCCGCCGAGCCGTCCCACATGTGGGACTGGAACAGCGGGTCGCGGCCCGCGGCCACGCGCTCCTGCGAGACCTTCAGCAGCGGACGCACGTACGCGTCCAGCTTGTCCTTGGGACAGTGGTCGGTGTGCAGCGCGACCGTGATCGGGTACTTCTCGGCCACGATGTGCGCGAACTCGGCGAGCGCGACCGAGCCGGTCACCATGTCCTTGTTGTACTGACCGCCCAGGAACTCCGCGCCGCCCGTGGAGATCTGGATGATGCCGTCGCTCTCCGCCTCGGCGAGGCCGCGCAGCGCGGCGTGCAGGGTCTGCGACGAGGTGACATTGATGGCCGGGTAGGCGAACTTGCCTGCCTTCGCCCGGTCGAGCATCTCGCTGTAGACCTCGGGGGTTGCGATGGGCATCGTGTCCGCTCCTCATGATCTGCGGGTGGTCCTGCTGTGGCCTTACTGGCGTGGCGACGTCTTTGTCGCTCCCATCTTCCCAGACTCGAACGGATACACCACCTCCGTGCACACCCAGTGGACGACGGCCTCTGGAGTGTTTCACGTGAAACACTCCAGAGGCCGGAAAAACGCAGGTCAGAGCCGGTCGAAAGCGCTCAGGACCCGGTCGGGGCAAGCTCGGAGCCCGCTCAGCGCCGGCTCAGGACCGGCTCAGGATTGACTCAGGACCGGCTCAGGACCGCGACACGGCTGCGCGGCTCACGCGGCTCAGGCGGCTCACGCGGCTCAGGCGAGGCCCAGGTCGTCCAGCGAGTACGCGGCCAGGTACGGCAGTCCCGCGTCCGCGATCGCCCCGGCCGCGCCGCGGTCCACGATGACGGCGACGGCCACCACCTCGCCGCCCGCCTCCCGTACCGCCTCGACCGCGGTCAGCGGCGAACCGCCCGTGGTCGAGGTGTCCTCGACCACCAGCACGCGGCGGCCCTTGACCTCGGTGCCCTCGATACGGCGCTGCAAGCCGTGCGCCTTGTTGGCCTTGCGGACCACGAACGCGTCGAGCCGCTGCCCGCGCGCCGCGGCGGCGTGCAGCATCGAGGTGGCCACCGGGTCGGCGCCGAGCGTCAGCCCGCCCACCGCGTCGAAGTCCAGTTCGGCGGTGAGGTCGAGCATCACCTGTCCGGCGAGCGGCGCGGCCTCGCCGTCCAGGGTGATCCGGCGCAGGTCGACGTAGAAGTCGGCCTCGAGCCCCGAGGAGAGGGTCACCTTGCCGTGCACCACGGCCTTGTCCTTGATCTGCCGCAGCAGCGCGTCTCGCGTCTGGTCACTCATGCCGACTAGTATCCCGGCAGGCCGGGGGCTCAGCCGATCCGGTGCCAGGTCCACTCCGTGCTGATCTCCAGCGGGTCGATCGGGGTGACCAGGCGGGGCAGGGTGTTGAGGCCGTTCGGCGGGCCGGACTGGGGCTCGACGCAGACCGCCTCGGTCGGCTCGGTGTAGACGACCGCCCATTCGGAGGGGCTGGTCACCCGGACCGTCATCTCGCCGGGCCAGGTGAGGGTGATGTCCACGCCGTCGGGCATGCCGAAGCAGTCGTCCCAGGGGCCGGGCCTGGGGTCGACGCGGTTGCCGTTCGGCAGGTGGTTGTCGCCGCGCTCCTCCTGCCAGGCGGCGGTGAAGGCCAGTTCGACGTCCTGGCCGCCCTGGCCGAGGTTGCGCAGCCACCACGGGTGCCAGCCCGCCTGCGCGGGGAAGGAGTCGCCGGACGCGTCGGCCTCGACGCTGAGCGTCAGCTTCACCGAGTGCGGGGCCAACTCGACGGTGTGCGTCACCCGTCCGGGGTACGGCCACGGCTCGGCGAGGTCGAAGTAGTACGCGGCGGTGGTCTCGGTCGCGGGCGCGGCCTCCTGCCAGGCGGTGTGGCGCCCGGTGCCGTGGATGGCGTGCGGGGGCGCGTCGACGGGGAGTTGATGGGTGACGCCGCCGTTGCGGAACACCCCGTTCTCCGTACGGCCGCACCACGGCACCATCAGGAAGGCGCCGAATTTGTCTCCCTGGCGCAGGAGTTCGGTCCCGCCGACCTTCAATGAGGCGATCCGGCAGCCGTCGTGGGGCCGCAGGATCAGTTCGGCGTCGCCCGCCGTCAGCTTCGTCTCGTTCGACACGGAACGAGAGTAACCGGGCTGTGTTACCTGCGGCGTCGCAGCACCCGGCCGACGACCACGGCGGACGCGACGAGAGCCGCGGCGGCGGGGGCCGCCCAGCGCAGGGTCGCCGCCGCGGAGGTGGCGTCCGGCGCGGGTACGGGCGCGTAGCGTCCGCGCGGCGGCGCGTGGTCGACCTCCTCGGCGCTGCGGCCGATCATCGTGCGGCGGGCGTGCGCGGCCTCGGCGGGCGGCACCAGGTCGTCCAGCGCGGCGGCGCTCTCCGGGACCTCCACCTCGACCTCGACCAGCTCGAAGTCGTCCAGGTCGGACGGCGGGGCGGGCTCGCCGAGGTCGTCCACGACGTCCGCCTCGGGCTCGGCGGGCTCGGCATCCTCATCGGAGTCGGCCTCGGCGGAGTCGGCCTCGTCCGAGTCGGCGGCGGCGGCGTCGGCGTCGGTGTCGGAGGGGTCGGACTCCGTGGTGATCCGGGGGTCCCCGGCGGGCGTGTCGGCGGCGGTGTCGGCGGCGTCCTCAACGGTGTCAGCCGTATCGCCAGCGGTGTCAGCGGCTTCCTCGGCCGCGGCGTCCGCCGCCCCTGCCTCCACGACCGGCACGATCGTTTCTTCGACGGTCACGTCCGAGGGCGCCGGGTCGGGGGCCGTCTCCTCCTCCGGCGCGTGCGCCGCCAGGTCCGCGGAGAAACGGTCCAGCAGCCGCCGTACCGCCGCTTCCACGACGTCCGGCTCGTACGACGCCAGGCGGCCCTCGGCCTGGGCCGCGCCGCGGAAGATCAGCAGGGCGCCCGGCTCCGGGTGCGTGGCCTCGGCCACGACGATCTCCAGCGTGGCCTTGACCGTGCCCGTACCGCGCACCTCCGTACCGCTCGCCTCCGCCGCGAAGGGCGACGAGGCGCCGGTGACGCGGACCGTGCCGCGGTAGGTGATCGTGGAGCCGCCCACGCGCAGGCGGAGGCGGCCCGCGGCGCCGCCTTCCGGCGCGGACCCGTCAGCCCCGTCGGCGACGTCCGCGGCGCCGGACGCGTCCGGCTGCCAGCCGGGCAGGCTCGCGGTCACGCGCGCGGGGCTGCGCAGGGCGTGGCCGATGCGGGTGGGGCTGACCGGGACGAAGACCTCGTGCTCCATGCGGCGGAGCCTACCCACCGGGACGGTGCCACGCGGCTTCGCGGGCGGAACTTTTTACGGGCATACGTGGCACGCGGCCCGGGCCCGTACGGACGCGCCCGCCGCCGTACGCCCGCCGCCGTACACCCGCGGGCCCAGGCCCGTACGGACGCGCCCGCCGCCGTACGCCACCGCCGTACACCCGCCCCCTTGTGCACACGCCCGGCGCCGTACGCCCGTCCCCCTGTCGACGCGCCCGCCGCCGTACGCCCGCCCCCGCACCCGTACGCGGGCGTCCCGTCCCCTTACGCCACCTGGCGTCCCCGCCGGCCGGCCGTCTCACCGCACCCTCGGGCGCAGCAACGTCGAGGCCGGGAGGGACTCGGTGGGGCGGCCGGCCAGCGGGGCGGCGGCGGCCTTGCGCAGCAGCGCGGGGGTCAGCCAGAGGTCAGGGGGGTGGCGGGGCGGGAGGGCGATGGCGGGGGTGGTGAGGCCGGACAGCACGAAGCCCCAGTTCGTGGCGGACGGCGGCACCGAGCCCGACCAGCGGTCGGGCCCCGCCTGCGCCCCGCACGTACGCCCGGTGATCCAGTACGGCGCCGTCCGCAGCCCCACCGCCCGCAAGGTGGCCTCGATGGTCCAGAAGGTGTGCGTGGAGGCGCTGGGCGTGCCCGCGTGGACGGCGAGCCGCCCGCCGGGGGCCAGCGTGCGCGCGGCGAGCCCGTAGAACTCCTCCGAGTACAGCTTCGCGCTGCGCGAGATCCCCGGGTCCGGCAGGTCGGCGATGATCACGTCGAACGGTCCGCGCCGCTCCTCGCGCAGCCAGTCGAAGGCGTCGGCCGTGACGGCGGTGACGCGCGGGTCGTCGTACGCGTGCCGGTTGAGCGCGGACAGGCCGGGGTCGGTACGGGCGAGGCGGACGAGTTCGTCGTCGAGGTCCACGACGGTGACGGCGCGGACCCCGCTGTAGCGCAGCGTCTCGCGCAGGGCGAGGCCGTCGCCGCCGCCGAGGATGAGGACGCGGCCGTGCGGGCCGTTCATCGCGGGGTGCACCAGGGCCTGGTGGTAACGGAATTCGTCCGTGCCGCAGACCCGTAGCCGTCCGTCCAGGAAGAGTTGGAGCGGGGCTCCGGTCCTGCCGCCGCCGGTGAGGACGATCTCCTGCACGGCGGTCTGTTCCGCGACGCGCACCTGTCCCCCGTACACCGCGTGCCGCGCCGCCGCTTCGAAGGGCCCGGCGGCAGCGGCGGCGGCGCCGAGCACCGCGAGCACGGAGACGTTCGCGGCCAGCAGCCACCAGCGGGTGCGGGCGGACAGGTCGCCGCGGAAGAGCCACAGCACGGTCGCGCCGCCCGCCACCGCGTTGACCACGCCGGTGGCCAGCGCGCCGGTCAACTGCCCGAAGTGCGGCAGGAGAAGGAAGGGGAAGGCGAGGCCGCCGACGAGCGCGCCCACGTAGTCCGCGGCGAAGAGGTCGGCGACGGCGCCGCCCGCGTCCTGCCGCCGGATCCGCTGGACGAGCGTCATCAGCAGCGGTACCTCGGCGCCGATCAGCACGCCGATCGCGAACGCGCAGCCGATCATGGCCAGTCGGGCCTGTCCCGCCCACGCGAAGCAGGCGTAGAGCGCCATCACCGACAGCCCGCCGACCAGCGCGAGCGCCGTTTCGACGGCGGCGAAACCGGCCGCGGCCCATATCCGCAGCCGCTTGGCGAGCAGCGAGCCGCAGCCCATCGCGAAGACCATCACGGAGAGGATGACCGACGCCTGGGTGACGGAGTCGCCGACCAAGTAGGAGGCGAGCGCGACGAGTTCGAGCTCGTAGACCAGACCGCAGGCGGCGCAGACGAAGACGGCGGCCAGGACCAGCGCGCGTGCGGCGCCCGCGGCCACGGGAAGCCGCAGGTCGAGTGGTGCCGCGGTGCGGCCTGGCTGGTCGATCATGAGTGCACGCTATGTCAGTCCGGTGGCGGCACAAGTCACCCACAGGGGTGTAATCAGGGGCGGTTGACGGCGCTTTCGCGGACCGCACCGGCGCACGGGGGTACGGGTGCGGCGCACGGTGTGGACGTATGTACCGTCGGCCGTACGGGCGTTCGTCCGCCGGTGCGTACGGAGGTACGGTTCGCGCGCCGGACCGCCCGCGTGCGGGTGCCGCCGACGTACGTCCGTACCGCACGGGTCGGGAGGCGCGGCTCCGCGCGGACCGGCGCCGTACGCCCCAACACCCCTTCAAGGAAGGGCGTTCACCCGGGTCCTGGTGGTCACCAGCCGTCCCTCCTGCGGGTACGCGTGCCAGGTGCGCCACCGCACGCTGCCCTCCGCGCACTGCACGAGCATCGCGGTGAAGGCGTGCGGGTCGCCGGGGAAGGTGCCCGCGAGGCCGTTGGGGTGGTCGGCGACCAGCGCGAGCAACTCCTGGGCGCGGCCCGCGAAGGAGCCCTGCGACAGCGTCTCGATCCGGGCCGCGAACTCGTAGTCCCAGCCGCCGACCCTGCGTGCCACGCCGAACGGCAGCGGCGCCTGGCTGCCCGGCATGCACGCGACGGTCTCCGAACACCCGCCGTCACGACCGGTGTCGACCAGTACCTGGTGGGACGCGCCGAGCAGCCGCATCTGGACCTTGGCCCGCAGCCCGCGCGTGTCGCCGACTTCGAGGTCGAGCACGGCGAGCGCGGGCAGCGGGTCCTTCCCGAGACACCACGCGAGGTCTCCGGCACGGGTGTCGGTGTAGGCGGTCTGGAGGGTGGTGAGCATGGGTCGGCTCCGCAAGCACGCAGTGGATGATGGGCCGACCCGCGTCTGACGGAGAGACGCGGCGGCTCGGTGCCCACGTGGGGTCCGGTAGATCCGAGAGCTACGGAATCATGAAACTCGCGCCGTCCTCAGCGTTTTTACCCATCTGTGCGTACTTTCCATCCCTTGGAGCGCTTAAGGGCTCACGTGTTCACTACGTCGTTCCCACACCGCTTCCGGGCGCGCCCGGCGCACACCCCCGGCGGCGGACGCCGTACGGTACGGAACCCGGGACGCGTCCCGGTACGGTCCCCGTACGGTTCCGACGGAGAGTGGGTGCGGGAAATGGGCGGGTGGGAAGCGGACGGGCCGGAAACGGACGGGCTGGGAGCAGACGGGCGGGAAATGGCCGGGCTGGAAGCGGGCGGGCTGGAAGCGGGCGGGCTGGAAGCGGGCGGGCGCATTCGGGACAGGCCGCTGCTGAACCGCCGCCTCGACGGCCTCGGTACGACGATCTTCGCCGAGATGTCGGCGCTGGCCCTCTCGACCGGCGCGATCAACCTCGGCCAGGGTTTCCCCGACACCGACGGCCCCGAGTCCGTACGGGAGGCGGCCGTCCGCGCCCTGCGCGACGGCCGCGGCAACCAGTACCCGCCGGGCCCCGGCGTCCCCGAGCTGCGGCGCGCCGTCGCCGACCACCAACGCCGTTTCTACGGGCTCGACTTCGACCCCGACACCGAGGTCCTGGTCACCGCGGGCGCCACCGAGGCCATCGCCGCCGCGATGCTCGCCCTGCTCGAACCGGGCGACGAGGTCATCGCGTTCGAGCCGTTCTACGACTCCTACGCCGCCTGCATCGCCATGGCGGGCGCCGTCCGCGTCCCCCTGACCCTGCGCGCCCCCGACTTCCGCCCCGACCTCGCCGCCCTGCGCGCCGCCGTCACACCTCGTACGCGGCTGCTCCTCCTCAACTCCCCGCACAACCCGACGGGCATGGTCCTCACCCGCGACGAGTTGGCGGCCATCGCCGAACTCGCCGTCGAACGCGACCTCATCGTCGTCACCGACGAGGTCTACGAACACCTGGTCTTCGACGGCGGCGAACACATCCCGCTGATCTCGCTCCCCGGCATGCGGGACCGCACGGTCTCCATCTCCTCAGCGGGCAAGACCTTCTCCTTCACCGGCTGGAAGGTCGGCTGGGTGACGGGGTCGCGGGAGCTGGTGGCCGCCGTCCGCACGACGAAGCAATTCCTCACCTACGTCGCCTCCGGGCCGTTCCAGTACGCCGTCGCCGAGGCCCTCGCCCTGCCCGACACGTACTACGCCGACTTCGCCGCCGACCTCCGCGCCAAGCGCGACCTGCTGGCGGCGGGCCTGCGCGACGCCGGCTTCCGGACCTACGACCCCCAGGGCACGTACTTCATCACCACCGACATCACCGAACTCGCCTCCGGCACCGACGCCCTGACCTTCTGCCGCGCCCTCCCGGAGAAATGCGGCGTCGTCGCCGTCCCCAACTCCGTCTTCTACGACCACCCCACCGCCGGCCGCACCCAAGTCCGCTTCGCCTTCTGCAAACGCCCCGAAGTCCTCCGCGACGCCGCCGACCGCCTCCGCAAGGCGTTCAACGGCTGAGGGTCCCGGAGGGGCAAAGGTGACCCCGGCGGCGAAGGGGGATTAGGTTAGGCTAACCTAAGCGGTGTGAGAGCTGGGGAGAGTGCTGGCGGCGGGATGCCCTCGCGGGGGCATGAGTTGGCGGCCACAGGGATGACGGTCGCGTACGACCGGGTGGATGTCGTGCATGACGCCGCCGTGTCGCTGCGGCCGGGCGAGGTGACGGCACTGGTGGGGCCGAACGGCAGTGGGAAGTCGACGCTGCTGCGGACGCTGGCGCGGTTGCAGCGGGCCCGGGAGGGCGCGTTGACGCTGGACGCGGGGACGGACGGATTCCAGCTCACGTCACGGGAGTTCGCGCGGCAGGTGGCGCTGCTGACCCAGGGGCGGCCGACGCCGAGCGGGCTGAGCGTGCGGGACGTCGTGGAGTTCGGCCGGTATCCGCACCGGGGGCGCTGGGGCCGGCCGGACCCCGGCGGGACCGGCGCGGTGGAGCGGGCGCTGACGCTGACCGGGGTCGAGCACCTGGCCGCGCGGGGCGTCGAGCACCTGTCGGGGGGACAGCTCCAGCGGGTCTGGCTCGCGAGCTGCCTCGCGCAGGAGACCGGCGTGCTGCTGCTCGACGAGCCGACGACGTATCTCGACCTGCGGTACCAGATCGAACTGCTCGACCTGATCCGCGACCTCGCTGACGACCACGGGATCGCGGTCGGCGTCGTCCTGCACGACCTCGACCAGGCCGCGGCCGTCGCCGACCGCGTCGCGCTGCTCCACGACGGCCGGATCGTCGCCGACGGCCTCCCCGAGGACGTCCTGACCCCCGAACGCCTCACCGAGGTCTACGGCATCCGGGTCGACGTCGACACCGACCCCTCGACCGGCCGGCTGCGGACCCGTGCCGTCGGCCGCCACCACAGCAGAAGCCAGACCGAGAACCGGACCACAAACGACCGGACCACAAGCGACCGGACCACAAGCGACCGGAACAGAAGCGAAAGGCTCCACCCCACCTCATGAGACGCCTCCCCGTACCCGCCGCCGCAGCCACCGTCGCCGCCGTCGCGGCCCTCGCCCTGACCGGATGCGGAACGACGCACTCCGCCGCCGACGAGTCGGTCAAGTCCACGGACTCCGCCTCCGCTTCGGCCTCGGGGCCGATCACCCTCACCGACGCCAGCGGTACGGAGGTACGCCTCGACGCGCCCGCCGCCAAGGTCATCGGCACCGAGTGGAACGTCGTCGAGGACCTGGTCGCGCTCGGCGTCGACCCGGTCGGCGTCGCCGATGTGAAGGGGTACACGGACTGGGACAAGGCCGCCCCGCTGAAGAACTCCCCCAAGGACATCGGCACCCGCGGCGAGCCGAGCATGGACACGATCGCGGCCCTGTCGCCCGACCTCATCGTCGCGACCACCGACCTCACCTCGTCCGCCGTGACCCAACTGCGGAAGATCGCCCCCGTCCTCCAGATCAGGTCCGCCGACTCCACCGACCAGATCGGCCTGATGACGAAGTCCCTCGACCTCATCGCGCAGGCGACCGGCACCACGCGGAAGGCGACCGAGGTCAAGCAGGCGTTCGACGCGAAGCTCGCGGAGGGCAAGAAGGCCCTCGCGGACGCCGGTCTCGCCGGGACCCCGTACGCCTTCGGGGACGGGTACGTGCAGGCCAACCAGGTCTCGATACGCCCGTTCACCAGCGGCTCCCTGATCGGGAACGTCAACGAGCGGATCGGCCTCACGAACGCCTGGAAGGTCAAGGGCGACAAGGACTACGGCCTGGCCACCACCGACGTCGAGGGCCTCACCGGGCTCGGCGACATCCGCTTCACCTACATCGCGAACGCCTCCGACGGCGACCCCTTCGCCGACACCCTCGCCAAGAACGCCGTGTGGAAGTCGCTGCCCTTCGTCAAGGCGGGCCACGTGAGCCGACTGCCCGACGGCGTCTGGATGTTCGGCGGTCCCGCGTCGATGGAGGCGTACGTGGACGCCGTCGTCGCCGCCCTCACGAAGTAGCGAAAGGGCGAAGCAGCGCCGTGAGCGTCACGACTCCCCCGCGCACCACCGAGCCCGCGGCCGACGCACGGACGCCCGCGCCCGCCCCGGGCGCGGCCGCGGTGACGGCCGGACTGGTCCTCGTCCTCGTCCTCGCGGTCGCCGTCCTCGCCGTCGTCGACATCACGCAGGGCACCGCCGACGTCGGCGCGGGCGAGGTGTGGAAGGCGCTGACCGGACGCGCGGAGCACGGCGACGCCTCCGTGGTCATCGCCTCGCGGCTGCCGCGCATGGTCGCGGGCCTCGTCGTCGGCGTCGCGCTCGGCGCGGCCGGCGCCGCGCTCCAGGCGGTCAGCCGGAACGTACTCGCCGCGCCCGACACGCTCGCGGTCAACGCGGGCTCGTACCTGGCGCTCGGCATCCTCACCGTCACCGGCGCCTCGCTGCCGCTGCTCGCCTCCTCGGGCGTCGCGTTCGTCGGCGGTCTCGCGGCGGCGGCGCTGGTGCTCGCGCTGTCCGGGCTCGGGGCCGGGACCGTACGGCTGGTGCTGGCGGGCAGCGCCCTCGCGCTCGGCCTCGGCTCGGTCACCGACGCGCTGCTCCTGCTCTTCCCCGAGCAGACCAACGGCCTCTACCAGTGGAGCCAGGGCAGCATCAGCCAGAACGGCTTCGACGGCGTGAACCAGATGGCGCCGATCGCGCTGCTCGCCCTGCTCGGGCTGCTGCTGGCCGGCCGCCGCATCGACGCGCTCGCGCTCGGCGACGACGCGGCCCGCGGGCTCGGCGTGCCGGTCCTGGGCACCCGCGTCACGGTCGTCCTGCTCACGACGCTGCTGTCCGCGGCGGCGGTGACACTGGCCGGGCCGATCGGCTTCGTCGGCCTGTGCGCGCCCGCGCTCGTCCGCCCGCTGGCCCGGCGGTTCCGCGGTCTGGTCAGGGCGCGGGCGGCCGTTCCGGTCGCCGGGCTCGCCGGCGCGGCGCTGGTCCTCGGCTCCGACGTGCTGCTGCGGGCCACGGTCGGCGCCGAGTCGGCGGTCGCCGTGCCCACCGGGGTCATCACGAGCGTCGCGGGCTCCGTGTTCCTCGTCGTGATCGCGCTGCGCACCCGCGGCTCCGGCGCGTCCGCCGCGCCGGACCGGCTGCGTATCCCCAGCCGGGCGGCGTTCGTCGCCGTCCTGGCCGTACTCGTGGCCGTGTTCGTCGCCGCGGCCGTCGCGGCGGTGCTTCTCGGCGACACCAAGCTGCTGCTCGGCGACGTCGTGAACTGGGCGCAGGGCAGGGCCGACCACGTCGTCACCTTCGTCCTCGACACCCGCGTGCCCCGCGTGCTGGCCGCGCTCCTGGCGGGCGCCGCGCTCGCCCTGTCCGGGACGCTCGTCCAGGCCGTCACCCGCAATCCGCTCGCCGAGCCCGGCATCCTCGGCGTCTCGGGCGGCGCCGGTCTCGGCGCCGTGCTGCTGGTCACCACCGTGCCGACCGCCGGGTCGTGGAGCGTGGCGGGCGCGGCCTTCGCGGGCGCGGCGGCCACCGCCGCGGTCGTCTTCGGGCTCTGCGCCCGGGGCGGTTTCCAGCAGAACCGGCTCGTCCTGGTCGGTGTCGGCGCCGCCGCCGGGACCTCGGCCCTGATCAGCCTGCTCATCGTCCTCACCGACCCGTTCAACGCGACGAAGGCGCTGATCTGGCTGTCCGGTTCGACGTACGGCAGGACCATGACCGATGTGCTGCCGGTCGCGGCCGTCCTCGTCGTCGGCGCTGCCGTGGCCTTCTCCCGCCGCGCCGAACTCGACCTCGTCTCGCTCGACGAGGACACCCCGCGCCTGCTCGGCCTCGCCCTCGGGCCGACCCGCCTCGGCTTGCTCGCCGTCAGCGTCCTGCTCAGCGCCACCGCGGTCGCCGCCGCGGGCACGATCGGCTTCGTCGGCCTCGTCGCCCCGCACGCCGCCCGCGCCCTCGTCGGCCGCCGCCACATCCGCGTCATCCCCGTCGCCGTCCTCCTCGGCGCCACCCTCGTCTCCGTCGCCGACCTCCTCGGCCGCACGGTCATCGCCCCCGCCCAGCTCGGCGCGGGCCTGATGACAGCGGTCATCGGGGCGCCGTACTTCGTGTATCTGCTGGTCAGGACGCGGCGGTGACACGGTCACGACGGTGACAGTCGCGCCGGGCGCTCCGGCGCTTGTCACACCCCAGGAGATCGACGTACAATTTCCTGTACGTAAAGGAGGCCGACTATGAAGACCATGACGTACTCGGAGTCGCGCGCGCGGTACGCCGAAGTGCTCAACTCCGTCAACGACGACCGCGAAGAGGTCGTCATCACCCGGGCCGGACACGACCCGGTCGTCATCGTCTCCCTCGAGGACTACGAGTCCCTGAAGGAGACGGCCTACCTGCTGCGCAGCCCGGCGAATGCCCGGCGCCTCCTCGCGTCCATCGACGAGTTGGAGAACGGCGGCGGCACGGTACGCGAACTCGTGACGGACACGACGGGCGAATAAGGGCCGCACGTGAAGATCACCTTCTCCTCCCGCGCCTGGGAGGACTACCTGTGGTGGCAGCTTCAGGACCGGAAGATCCTCAAGCGCATCAACACCCTCATCGCGGATATCGCCCGGAACGGCAACGAGGGGATCGGCAAACCGGAACCCCTCAAGCACGGATTCCAGGGCTACTGGTCACGCCGCGTCAATGACGAGCACCGCCTGATCTACCGCGTCACCGAGGACAGCGTCCTGATCGCACAGTGCCGGTACCACTACGAGAGCTGACCTCGAGGACCGACAGGACGGACCGATTCCTGGGAGCGATGAGTTTTCCGTGCCCCGGCGGTCGTAGGGGGAGGTGTACCTACGAGGAACAGGGAGCGGTCATGTTCGGACAGACGCAGGCGTTCAGCGGATTCTCGGTGGACGACGTGGAAGCGGCGAGGAAGTTCTACGGGGAGACGCTCGGAATCCGAGTGTCCGAGGCGAACGGGCTGCTGACGCTGCACCTCGCGGGGGACCGCAACGTGCTGGTGTACCCGAAGGGGGCGGACCACCGGCCCGCGACCTTCACGATTCTCAACTTCCCCGTGCCGGACATCGACGCGGCCGTGGACGAGCTGGGCCGCCGGGGCGTGCGGTTCGAGCGGTACGAGGGGATGCCGACGGACGAGAAGGGGATCTTCCGCGGCGGCGGCCCGCTGATCGCGTGGTTCACCGACCCGGCCGGGAACGTGCTGTCCGTGCTGGAGCAGGACGCGTAGGGCCCGACGGCCTCACGCGGGCGGCACGACCGCGTCCGTCGCGAGGCGCGCGTGCAGATGGGAGTCGTGGCGCGCGCCCGCCGGGTCGAGGAAGAAGGCCCGCATCAGGCCCTCCTCACGGAAGCCCGCGCGGGCGGCGACCCGGCAGGAGCCGGGGTTGGCCAGCGAGTGGTCGAGGCTGATGCGGTACACGCCGAGGCCGCCCGCGGCGGGGACGGCGAAGGCCCAGCCGGCGGCGGCGTGCAGGGCGCGGGCGGCGACGCCGCGGCCACGGGCGGCCGGGGTGACCCAGTACGCGGCCTCGGCCTGCCCGGGGACGCGGTGGACGTCGCGGATGGTGACGTAGCCGAGCAGGTCGTCCGAGGCAGCGTCGGTGACGGCGAGCGCGGCCGAACCGTTCTGCCAGGAGACCAGCCGCGGCGCGAGCCATATGGCGGCGCGGTCCGCGACCGGCGCGGCGTTGACGGCCAGGCCACCGGCCCAGCGCAGGATCTCCGGGTCCTGCATGGCGCGGGCGACGGCGGGCTCGTCGGACTCGGCGAAGGGGCGCAGACGCAGGTCACCTGCGGTGAGCTCGTGCGGGGTGAGGCTGCGGGCGAATGCGGAAGTCATGTCCGCACCCTAAGCCGGGGGCCGGGGCGGCCCGACGATCACCCGGCGACGGCCCGAGGCGGTCGCCCCGGGACCGCTCGGCGACGGTCAGGTCGGCACCCACCGGCACCCCAGCAACCGCCCACGCCGGTCACCCGCCACCACCCGGCAACCTCACACCGGTCACCCACCGGCGCCCCAGCGACCGCCCACGCCGGTCACCCCGCCATCACCCGGTGACCGCAAAAGCGACCCCCCGGCACCCCCGACCGTGGGTGAACGTGCGGCCTCCTCGGGCGTGTCAGACCCGGACCACGGGGCGCGGAGCGCGATAGTCGGTTTGTCCGACTAAGAGAAGTTCGCGAGCCCCCCGAGGAGCCGGGTCCATTGGTCGTCGTCGAACCGGTGACGTCGTCGCCGAAAGCACTGGCCGTGCGGGCGGCGACGGGGGCCGGCCCCGCGGTGGCGGGCTTCGTCGTGGCCCGGATGGCGGGCCTGGTGGTGCTGACGTTGTGGGCGCACCGCACCCACCGCCACCCGCGCGATCTGCTCGGCCTGAGCTGGGACGGCCTCTGGTACCACCGGATCGCGGAGTGGGGCTACGGCACCTTCATCCCGGCCTGGGAGGCGCCGGGCCTGCGGTACGACGATCTGGCCTTCTTCCCGCTCTACCCGATGACGGTGCGCGCCGCCGACGCGGTGCTCCCGGTCGGCTCGGTGGCGTGCGCGCTGCTCGTGGCGTGGGCGGGCGCGGTGGCCGCCGCGTGGGGGATCTACGCGGTGACCGAGCACCGCTACGGCCGCAGGACGGCGACCGCGCTGGTCCTCGTATGGGGGCTGCTGCCGCACTCGGTGGTGCTGTCGATGGCGTACACCGAGTCGCTGATGACGGCCTTCGCCGCCTGGGCGCTGTACGCGGCCGTCACGCGCCGCTGGCTGACCGCCGGGCTGCTGGCCGTACTCGCCGGGCTGACCCGGCCGAACGCCGTCGCCGTGGCCGCCGCCGTCTCGATCGCGGCCCTCGCCCACTGCCGGAGGGACCCGCGCGACTGGCGGGCCTGGGCCGCGGCCGTCGCCGCGCCGCTCGGCTGGTGCGGCTACCTCGGCTGGGTGGGCCTGCGGACCGGAGCCGTCCGCGGCTACTTCGACGTGCAGACCCGCTGGGGCTCGCGGTTCGACTTCGGCCACTACGCGCTGCACTACGTCAAGCACATGGTGCTCGAACCCGAGACACTCTCCGCCTACATGGCGACGGCGGTGTGCGCGGCGGCGGCCGTCCTGCTCGTACTGGCGCTGCTGGACCGGATGCCGCTGCCGCTGCTGGTGTACGCGGCGGTGCTGGTGGTGATCGCGCTGGGCGGCGCGGGCTTCTTCTCCTGCAAGCCGCGCTTCCTGCTGCCCGCCTTCCCGCTGCTGGTGCCGTGCGCGGCGGCGCTCGCGAAAGCCCGGCCGCGCACCGCCGCCGTGACGGTGGCGGCGCTGGCCGGGATCTCACTCGGCTACGGGACGTACCTGCTGACGGTCGTCCCCGTGCCCCTCTGACGGACCCGTGCCCCTCCGAAGCGAGGGGACCGCGTCAGTCGTCGCTGCCGCCGTCGCCCTCGGCGCCGCCGTCCGTACCGCCCTCGACGTCCTTCTCCAGGCCGAGCGTCTCGCCGACCCACTTGTCGAATTCGATGGACGCGCGCACCCAGCTCACCGTGCTGGACACGAAGTGCTCGAGGCCGACGCCGAGGCCGATCAGGAGCTGGGCCTCGCCGATCAGACGGACGGAGCCGTCGTCGTGCGTGTGCGTGTAGACCTTGGGCCACAGGGTGCGGCGGTTCCAGTCGTCGATGACCTCGTGGAGCTGAGGCTTGTCGTCGACCGAGTACGCGTGGTCGTAGAAGGTCCGGACGGCGAAGACCGCCTGCTCACCCTCGCCGCGGAACATGAAGTACGTGCGGAATTCCTCCCACGGCGCGGCGAGGTCGCCCTCCTCGTCGACGAGGTACTTCAGCTCCATCTGTTCGAGCAACTGCTTGACCAGTTCCTGGTCAGGGATGACCACGCTGCCGGCGGGTCCGTTCGGCTCGGGGTCCTGGCCCCCGAAATTGGGGATCGAGGACGGGTCGATGCTCACGGTGAAGGTTCCCTTCGAGACGTTTCTCCTCCATCCTCCCCCATTCCCGCCGGGCGGTGGCAACCCCCGGCGATACGCGTTGGGCGTACCGCCGGGGGGCCGCCGGTGAAAGGCGTCACCACCCGCCGGTGATGGGGGTCACCACCTGCCCGCGAAGCGCGTCACCACCCGCCCCCGAAGGGCGTCACCACCTGCCCGTCGGGCACCTCATTTGCTGAGGTCGGGCCCCGTCGTCGGCCCCACGATCAGGCCGTCGGCCGCCCGGTCCACCCGTACGTTCTGCCCGTCGATCACCTCGCCCGACAGGATCGCGCGGGCCAGCGGGTCGCCGATCGCGGTCTGCACGAGGCGGCGCAGCGGCCGGGCGCCGTACGCCGGGTCGTTGCCCTCCTCGGCGAGCCAGTCGAGGGCGCCGTCGGTGACTTCGAGGGTGAGGCGGCGGTCGCGCAGCCGGTCCGCGAGCCGGTCGGTCTGGAGCCGGGCGATCTGCCGCAGCTCGGTCGGGTCGAGCGCGGAGAAGACCACGGTGTCGTCCAGCCGGTTCAGGAACTCCGGCTTGAAGGACGCGCGGACCGTTTCCAGCACCCGCTCCTTCTTCTGCGCCGGGTCCAGCGCCGGGTCGACCAGGTAGTGGCTGCCCAGGTTGGAGGTGAGGATCAAGATGACGTTGCGGAAGTCGACCGTACGGCCCTGCCCGTCGGTCAGCCGTCCGTCGTCCAGCACCTGGAGCAGGATGTCGAAGACCTCGGGGTGCGCCTTCTCCACCTCGTCCAGCAGCACGACGCTGTACGGGCGGCGCCGTACCGCCTCGGTGAGCTGGCCGCCCTCCTCGTACCCGACGTAGCCGGGAGGCGCGCCGACCAGCCGGGCGACCGAGTGCTTCTCGCCGTACTCGCTCATGTCGATCCGGACCATCGCCCGCTCGTCGTCGAAGAGGAAGTCGGCGAGCGCCTTGGCCAGCTCGGTCTTGCCGACGCCGGTGGGGCCGAGGAAGAGGAAGGAGCCGGTGGGGCGGTCGGGGTCGGCGATGCCGGAGCGCGAGCGGCGTACGGCGTCGGAGACGGCGCGTACGGCCTCGGTCTGGCCGATCAGCCGCTTGCCCAGCTCCTCCTCCATGCGCAGCAGCTTCTGCGTCTCGCCCTCCAGCAGGCGGCCCGCGGGGATGCCGGTCCAGGCGGCGACGACGTCGGCGATGTCGTCGGGGCCGACCTCCTCCTTGACCATGTTCGTCGAGGGACCCTGGGCCGCGGCCTCTTCCTCCTCCCTGGTGGCCTCCTCCAACTCGGCCTCCAGCTTGGGCTTCTCGGCGTAGAGCAGCTTGGACGCGGTCTCGAAGTCGCCGTCGCGCTGGGCGCGTTCGATCCGCGTACCGATGTCGTCCAGCCGCTCCTTCAGCTCACCGACCCGGTTGAGGCCCTGCTTCTCCTTCTCCCAGCGCGCGTTGAGCCCGCGCAGCTCCTCCTCGCGGTCGGCGAGGTCCTTGCGGAGCTTTTCCAGCCGCTGTACGGAGCCGGGGTCGGTCTCGTTCTTGAGCGCCATCTCCTCCATGCGCAGCCGGTCCACGGCCCGCTGGAGCTCGTCGATCTCGACCGGCGAGGAGTCGATCTCCATGCGCAGCCGGGACGCGGCCTCGTCCACCAGGTCGATGGCCTTGTCGGGCAGGAAGCGGGAGGTGATGTAGCGGTCGGAGAGGGTGGCGGCGGCGACCAGCGCGGAGTCGGCGATCTGCACCTTGTGGTGCGCCTCGTAGCGGCCCTTGAGGCCGCGCAGGATCGCCACGGTGTCCTCGACGGACGGCTCGGCGACCAGCACCTGCTGGAAGCGGCGCTCCAGCGCCGGGTCCTTCTCGATCCGCTCGCGGTACTCGTCCAGCGTCGTCGCGCCGACCATCCGCAGCTCGCCGCGGGCCAGCATCGGCTTGAGCATGTTGCCCGCGTCCATGGCGGAGTCGCCGCCCGCGCCCGCGCCGACGACGGTGTGCAGCTCGTCGATGAAGGTGATGACCTGGCCGTCGCTGTCCTTGATCTCGGCCAGGACGGACTTGAGCCGCTCCTCGAACTCGCCGCGGTACTTCGCGCCCGCGACCATCGCGCCGAGGTCGAGCGAGACCAGCCGCTTGTCGCGCAGCGACTCGGGCACGTCGCCCTTGACGATCCGCTGGGCCAGGCCCTCGACGACGGCGGTCTTGCCGACGCCGGGCTCGCCGATCAGCACCGGATTGTTCTTCGTACGGCGGGACAGCACCTGGACGACGCGGCGGATCTCCTGATCGCGGCCGATCACCGGGTCGAGCTTGCCCTCGCGGGCGGCGGCGGTGAAGTCGGTGCCGTACTTCTCCAGGGCCTTGTACGTGCCCTCGGGGTCCTGGGTGGTCACGCGCTGCCCTCCGCGGGCGGTCTCGAAGGCGTCGAGCAGGCTCTTGGCCTTGGCGCCCTGGGCGGCGAGCAGCTCACCGGCGGGTCCGCCCTTGACGGCGGTCCCGATCAGCAGGTGCTCGGTGGACAAGTAGGCGTCGCCCAGCTCCTTGGCGCGTTGCGAGGCGTCCGCGATGACGGCCAGCAGGTCGCGGTTGGCCTGCGGGGGCGCGACGGTGGAGCCCTGCACCTTCGGCAGAGCCGCGACCAGCCGCTCCGCGCCCGCCCGCAGCGTATCGGGGTCGGCGCCGGTGGCGGCCAGCAGGTCGAGGATGTTCTCGTTGTCCGTGCCGCTCAACAGGGCGAGCAGCAGATGCGCGGGCGTCAGGTCCGGGTTGCCCTCGGAGACGGCCCGGGTGTTGGCGGCGTTCAGCGCTTCCCGGCTCTTGTTGGTCAGCTCGGCGTCCACTGGCGTCGGCTCCTCCTCTTGATCGACGTGTCCGATGCTCCGATGCGATCGGCGTAAACCTGCCTTGAGCAACATGAGGCAAGTTGAGTCTATTCCACTCAAGGTGACTTTGGGGCGACTTCGGGAACGGTCACACGGAGACGTCGGGAACGGGGCGGAGAGTCCGCGCGCCGGACCCCGCGGCGAGCAGATGTGTTTTTGTATGAACGTTGAGTAAATCCCGGCGGCGGTGCGACAATGCCTGCTTCAACTCCGCTGGAAGGCAGCGGAGTTGGGGTCCGCTCCAGCCGTTTTGGCCGCATCTGCGCTTGTCCGTACGGCCGCATGTCCGCTTGACTCCTCCATACCCGCCGTCCGTGAGGACTCCCATGAGCGACGCGCACTCCATGGACCCGACCGGCGCCGCGCTGCACGCGGACGCCGCCGCACTGCGCGAGGCGGGGGCCGTCTGCCCCGTGACACTGCCGGACGGCGTCCCCGGGATGATCGTCTCCCGTTACCAGGAGCTGCGCGATTTCTTGGCCGACCCCAAGGTGGCCAAGAACGCCGCGCACTTCGCCGCCCTCCAGCGGGGCGAGGTCCCCGAGCAGTGGCAGCTCAACGCCTTCGCGCTGGTCAACGGCATGACGACGGCGGACGGTGACGACCACAGGCGGCTGCGCGGCCTGGCCACCAAGGCGTTCACCCCGCGCCGGGTGGCCGCGATGCGCCCCCGGATCGAGGCGCAGGCCGCCGAGCTGCTGGCCGCGCTCCCCGGCCGCGCGGACGCCGACGGCGTGGTCGACCTGCGCGAGTGCTACGCCTATCCGCTGCCGATGGGCGTGATCTGCGAGCTGCTGGGCATCGCCCCCGCCCACCGGGACCGGCTGCACGCCCTCAGCCGCCTGATCGTCAGCACCAGCAGCTCCGCGGCCGACGCGATGGCCGCGCAGCGCGAGACGTACGCGATCCTCGGCCAGGTCGTCGCGGAGCGGCGCGCGGCACCCGGCGACGACCTGACGAGCGCGCTGATCGCGGCGCGCGGCGAGGAGAGCGGTGACGGCTCCGGCGACGGCTCGGGCGGCTCCCGCGACGGCTCCCGCGCTGCCTCCGGCGGGCGCCTCAGTGACGCCGAGCTGACCGGCACCCTGCTGCTGATGATCGTCGCCGGGCACGAGACGACCCTCAATCTGATCGTCAACGCGGTACGCGCCCTGTGCGGCCACCCCGACCAGCTCGCGCTCGTGCTGGCGGGCGAGGTGTCCTGGGACGCGGTGGTCGAGGAGACGCTGCGCTGGGACGGCCCGGTGGCGAATTTCCCGTTCCGCTACCCGATCACCGATCTGGTGGTTGACGGCACCTCTGTGCCGCGTGGTACAGCCGTCCTCGCCGGATACGCCGCCGCCGGACGCGACCCGCGCGAGTACGGCCCCGACGCCGACCGCTTCGACATCACCCGCCCCGCCAACCGGCACCTCGCCTTCGGCCACGGCAGCCACTACTGCCTGGGCGCGCCGCTGGCCCGCCTCGAAGCGGTGATCGCCCTGCGCGGCCTGTACGCCGCGTACCCCGGCCTCGCCCTCGCCGTCCCCGACGCCGAACTCCCGCCGCTGCCGGGCTTCGTGGGCAACAGCACCGCCGCGCTCCCGGTCCGCCTGACCTGACCCGTACGAGCCCGGGCCTGACCCGTACGAGCCCGCGCCCGGCCCGTACGAGCCCGAGGCCGCCCCCTGCGCACCCGCCCGCGCGCCTCCGCGTACCGTCCCGTCCATGGCATCCGATCCCCGCTCCCCCGCACCCGGCTACCTCGCCTTCTGGCGCGAGCGGCACCTGTGCACCCTCACCACCCCGCGCCCCGACGGCTCCCCGCACGTCGTCCCGGTCGGCGTCACGTACGACCCCGAGGCGGGGCTCGCCCGCGTCATCGCCAACGGCAGGAGCACCAAGGCCCTGAACGTCCTGGCGGCGGGCCCCGGCGGCGCGCGGGTCGCGGTCTGCCAGGTCGAGCGGCGGATCTGGGCCACCCTCGAAGGCGTGGCCACCGTCTCGGCCGACCCGGACCGCGTCGCCGAGGCCGTACGCCGCTACACCGAGCGCTACGGCCGCACCCCCTCCCCCAACCCGGACCGCGTCGTGATCGAGATCGCCCTGACCCGGGCGATGGGCAACGCGTGAGGGGGTATCACAGCACGCCGTCGGCGTAACGCCCACAACACGCGTAACAGCCGCAACGCCCGTACGGCGTACGGCGGATGACGGCATTCGTCGGCTGTTCGCCCGGAACTCACCCCCACAAGGCGGGGTCTTCGCGTAGGACGGCTCTCATCGGGCGCGGAAGCCGCCCGCCCGCAGTCGTCAGCCGTCAGCCGTCGTACGTGAAGGGGTCTTCATGGAGCACACCAAGGGTGCCGCGCGGGTACGCGTCCGCACCGTCGTGGCCGCCGTCGCCGTACTCGCCGCCGTCGTACCGCTCGCCCTCGACTCGACGGCCCAGGCCGCCGTGCCCGGTCACGGGCCGGACCCCTCGGCTGCCACCGGCCACCGCAACCCCGTCTCGTCGCGGTGGACGACACGGGACCTCGCGCCCGGCCTCCAGGTCCGCACCGGGACGATCCGGCGCGCGGACGCGGCGCCGTCCTGGACCGTCACCGTCCAGCGGCCGGCCACCAGCAGGCTGACCGGCGCGCCGACCGGGCTCGAAGTGAGCGACAGGGCGTGGGCGGACGACACGGCGGCGCGGCTGCGCGCGGCGGGCTTCGCGCCGCGCGTCGAGACCGTCCAGTGGCCCGCCTACAGCGACACCCCGCACGGCACGATGGGCCTGCGGGTACGGATCGGCGGGTACGCCACGCAGGCCGCCGCCACGGCCGCCGCGCAGCCCGTCACCGCGGCGGGCTTCCTCACCGCCGTCGAGTGGACCGGCTACGACGCCGACCAGCCCGCCGACGTGCAGAACATCCACATCGCGACCGTGGACCCGCGCGTGTTCCGCGGCACGGTCGTGGGCACCCACGACGGCGACGTCGCGCGCCGTGAGACCCCGTCGTCGGTCGCCAGGAAGCTGGGCTCCCTGGTCGCCGTCAACGGCGGCTTCTTCGTCATCACCAACGCCGGCGGCATCCAGGGCACCCAGTCGGGACTCGGCGCCTACGACGGGCGGCTGGAGTCGATGTCGGCCGGCGCGCGCGCCGCCCTGGTGCTCGCCGACGGCGGGCGGCACTTCCGTATCGCCGACCTGAACAGCACGGCCACCGCCCGCGCGGGCGGCGCGTCCTACGCCGTGCAGGGCGTCAACCGGCTGCCCGGCACGGTCCGCGACTGCGGGCGCCCCGGCGGCACCCCGAGCGAGCTGCCCTGGCAGGACGTCACCTGCTACGAGAAGGACGACCTGGTGGTGTTCACCCCCGCCTTCGGCGCCGCCCTGCCCACCGGCACCGGTGTCCAGGCCGTGCTCGACGCCCAGGGCGACGTGGTGTCCGTCGGCGCGCGCGGCGGCCGGGTCCCCGCCGACGGCTCGGTGCTCCAGGGCATCGGCTCAGCCGCCGACTGGCTGACCGCGTACGCCCGTACGGGTGAGCGCGTATCGGTCGGGACGACCATCCGGGACACCGCGGGCGAGGTCCTCACCCTCGGCCCCGACGACAGCGTCGTCAGCGCCGCCCCCACCCTCGTCCAGGACGGCCGGATCGCCGTGGACGCCGCGGCCGAGGGCGTCGTCGACCCGCTCGACCTGTCCTTCGGCTACGTCTGGGCCAACGGCCGCCAGCCCCGCACCCTGGCCGGGATCGACGACCGGGGCCGCCTGCTGCTGGTCACCGTCGACGGCCGCCAGACCGGCGGCGGCAGCGAGGGCTTCACGCTCATGGAGGCCGCCGCCTTCATGCGCTCCCTGGGCGCCGTCCAGGCCCTCAACCTCGACGGCGGCGGCTCCACCACCTTCGCCGTCGACGGCACCCTCGCCAACAACCCCTCGGACGCGACGGGCGAGCGCGCCGTGGGCGACTCCGTCCAGGTCGTCCCGGCCGCGCTCCACTGACCGGCGCCGCCGACCGGACGCACGACGACGGACGGTCCGTCTCCCCCGCGTGGGGAAGACGGACCGTCCGTCGCAAGGAGCCCTGGGCCGTACGGGTGAGCGGGCGTCAGCCGTCGCGCTTGGGCCGCCAGACCACCAGCGCGCTGGTGTGCTGGACGTCCTGGTAGGGAACCAGGTCGCGGCGGTACGAGGCGTGCACGGCGGCCTCGCGCTGCTGGATGACGGCGGCGGCGCCCTCGACGGCGGCGGAGAGTTCGGCCACGCGCGCCTGGAGGGCGGCGACCTGGTTCTCCAGCTCGATGATCCGCTTGATGCCCGCGAGGTTGATGCCCTCGTCCTGCGAGAGCCGCTGCACCTCGCGGAGCTGCTCGATGTCACGGGTGGAGTAGCGACGGCCGCGCCCGGCGGTACGGTCGGGCGAGACCAGCCCGAGGCGGTCGTACTGACGCAGGGTCTGCGGGTGCAGCCCGGACAGCTCGGCCGCCACCGAGATGACGTAGACCGGGGACTCCTCGGTCAGTTGGTAGGGATTACGGCCGCGCGGGCCTCTCATACCGCTTCCGTCGACGCTCATTCAGGTCACGCTCCCTTTGCGGCCTTGAACAGCTCCGCCCGCGGGTCGTGCCCCGCGGTCGCTTCCCGGTAGGACTCCAGCGCGTCCAGCGCCTTGCCCTCGGTCTTCTCCGGCACCGCCACCTCGATGGTGACGAGCAGATCGCCCCGTGAACCGTCCTTGCGCATGGCGCCCTTGCCGCGGGCGCGCAGCGTACGGCCGTTCGGCGTACCGGCCGGAAGCTTGAGGGTGACCGGCGGGCCGCCCAGGGTGGGCACCTTGATCTCGCCGCCGAGCGCCGCCTCGGCGAAGGTCACCGGCACGGTGACCGTGAGATTGGACTCGCGGCGTCCGAAGACCGGGTGCGCTCCGACGTGCACGACCACGTACAGGTCGCCGCCGGGGCCGCCGCGCTCGCCGGGCGCGCCCTTGCCGCGCAGCCGGATCCGCTGCCCGTCGGTGACACCGGCCGGGATACGGACCTGCATGGTGCGCGAGGAACGGGCCCGCCCGCTGCCCTTGCAGACGTCGCAAGGGGTCTCGGCGATCAGGCCGCGGCCCTTGCAGTCCACGCACGGGTCGGTGAGCGAGAAGCCGCCACCGCCGCCGCGCGAGACCTGCCCGGTGCCGACGCAGGTCGGGCACACCCGGGGCGTGCCGTTCTTGTCGCCGGTGCCGGAGCACGCCTTGCAGGGCGCCTGCGAGGACATCCGCAGCGGGACCGTGGCCCCGTCGACCGCCTCGGTGAAGCTCAGCGTCACCTCGGACTCGATGTCCTGGCCGCGGCGCGGCTGCACCCGCGTGCCCGCGCCGCCCCGGTTGAACAGACCGCCGAAGACGTCGCCCAGGCCGCCGCCGAAGCCGCCGCCCTGCCCGCCGGTGGTCTGCCCGCCGGGCTGGCCGCCCGTGCCGCCGAACAGGTCGCCGAGGTCGAAGTTGAAGCCCCCGGCGCCGCCCGCGCCGGGACCGGGGCGGAAGCCGCCGTTCCCGAACAGCGCGCGGCCCTCGTCGTACTCCTTGCGACGCTTGGCGTCGGACAGCACGTCGTTGGCCTCGGAGATCTCCTTGAAGCGCTCCTCGGCCTTCGCGTCGCCCTTGTTGGCGTCCGGGTGGAACTCGCGGGCGAGCTTCCGGTACGCCTTCTTGATCTCGGCGTCCGTGGCGTCCTTGGGCACGCCGAGGACCTTGTACAGGTCCTTCTCCAACAGGTCCCTACTGACGCTCATCCCCGACGTCCCTCCTCTCCACCACTTCCAGGCGCGCCGCCGGTGACCGGCACACTCCTACGCCCACTTACTTCTACGCCGTCAGCCCTCGTCCGGGCCACCGGTCTCCTCTTCGTCGGCCTTCTTCTCCGCCGCCGACTCGTCCTTGCCCTGGCTGCCCGGCTGCGGTTCGGCGACCGCGACCCTGGCGGGCCGCAGATTGCGCTCCCCGATGCGGTACCCGGGCTGGAGGATCTGCACGCATGTGGTCTGCGTGACATCCGGCGAATAGCTGTGCATCAGGGCCTCGTGCACCAGCGGGTCGAAGGGCTCGCCCTCCTTGCCGAACTGTTGCAGCCCCAGCTTCGCCGCCACCGTCTCCAGCGACTCGGCGACCGACTTGAAGCCGCCGACCAGCTCGCCGTGTTCCCGCGCCCGGCCGATGTCGTCGAGCACCGGGAGCAGTTCGGTGAGCAGATTGGCGACCGCGACCTCCTTGACGGCGACCCGGTCCCGCTCCACCCTGCGGCGGTAGTTCTGATACTCGGCCTGGAGCCGCTGGAGGTCCGCGGTGCGCTCGTTGAGCGCGGTGCGCACCTGGTCCAGCTGTGCCCGCAGGGCCGTCAGCTCCTTCGCGTCCCCGTCCGGGGCCGGGGCCGCCGGGCCCGCCTCATCGGCGGACCCGGCGGCCTTCGCGGCGGCGTCCGGCTGCTCTTCGCCGGCCTCTGAAGGGACGTCGGGCTCCGACTCGAAGCCCTTCGGCTCCTCCGTCACGCGGCACCGTCCCTCTTGTTGGCGTTCTCGTCGTCGACGATCTCGGCGTCGACCACGTCGTCGTCCGCGGCGGCGTCGGCCTGACCGTCGGAGGGGGCGTCGGCGGTCGCGCTGCCGGAGGCGCCGTCGGTCTGCGCGTACAGCGCCTGGCCCAGCTTCTGGCTGGTGGCCGCGACCTTCTCGGTGGCCTCGCGGATCGCGGCGGTGTTGCCGTCGTCCGTCGACTCGTTCTTCAGCTTCTCCTTGAGGTCCGCGACCGCGGTCTCGACCTCGGACCTGACGTCCTCGGGGAGCTTGTCCTTGTTGTCCGCGATGAACTTCTCGGTCTGGTAGACGAGCTGCTCACCCTGGTTGCGGGTCTCGGCGGACTCGCGGCGCTTGTGGTCCTCGTCCGCGTACTGCTCGGCCTCCTGGCGCATGCGGTCGACCTCGTCCTTGGGCAGCGAGGAGCCGCCGGTGACGGTCATCCGCTGCTCCTTGCCGGTGCCGAGGTCCTTCGCGCCGACGTGCATGATGCCGTTGGCGTCGATGTCGAAGGTGACCTCGATCTGCGGCATCCCGCGGGGGGCGGGCGGCAGGCCGGTCAGCTCGAACATGCCGAGCTTCTTGTTGTACGCCGCGATCTCGCGCTCGCCCTGGTAGACCTGGATCTGGACCGACGGCTGGTTGTCCTCGGCCGTGGTGAAGATCTCGGAGCGCTTGGTCGGGATGGTCGTGTTGCGCTCGATCAGCTTGGTCATGATGCCGCCCTTGGTCTCGATACCGAGGGACAGCGGGGTGACGTCGAGCAGCAGGACGTCCTTGACCTCGCCCTTGAGCACACCGGCCTGGAGGGACGCGCCGATGGCGACGACCTCGTCCGGGTTGACGCCCTTGTTGGCGTCCTTGCCGCCGGTCAGCTCGCGCACCAGCTCCGCGACGGCGGGCATACGCGTCGAGCCGCCGACCAGGACGACGTGGTCGATCTCCGAGAGCTGGATCCCGGCGTCCTTGATGACGTTGTGGAACGGCGTCTTGCAGCGCTCCAGCAGGTCGGTGGTGAGCTGCTGGAACTGGGCGCGGGTGAGCTTCTCGTCCAGGTGCAGCGGGCCCTCGGCGGACGCCGTGATGTACGGCAGGTTGATCGAGGTCTCGGTGGACGAGGACAGCTCGATCTTCGCCTTCTCCGCCGCCTCGCGCAGGCGCTGGAGGGCCATCTTGTCCTTGCCCAGGTCCACGCCGTGGCCGGACTGGAACTGCTTCACCAGGTAGTCGACGACGCGCTGGTCCCAGTCGTCACCACCGAGGTGGTTGTCACCGTTGGTGGCCTTCACCTCGACGACGCCGTCGCCGATCTCCAGCAGCGAGACGTCGAAGGTGCCGCCACCGAGGTCGAAGACCAGGATGGTCTGGTCGTCCTTGTCGAGGCCGTAGGCCAGCGCGGCGGCGGTCGGCTCGTTGACGATGCGCAGCACGTTGAGGCCCGCGATCTCACCGGCCTCCTTGGTGGCCTGGCGCTCGGAGTCGTTGAAGTACGCGGGGACGGTGATCACCGCGTCGGTGACCTTCTCGCCCAGGTACGACTCCGCGTCCCGCTTGAGCTTCTGCAGGATGAAGGCGCTCATCTGCTGCGGGTTGAAGTCCTTGCCGTCCAGGTTGATCTTCCAGTCGGTGCCCATGTGGCGCTTGACCGACCGGACGGTCCTGTCGACGTTGGTGACAGCCTGGCGCTTGGCGACCTCGCCGACGAGCACCTCGCCGTTCTTGGCGAAGGCGACGACGGACGGCGTGGTCCTGGCGCCCTCTGCGTTGGTGATGACGGTGGGCTCGCCGCCTTCGAGAACGCTGACGACGGAATTAGTCGTGCCCAGGTCGATGCCGACCGCACGTGCCATGGTGAAATCCTCCTGCTGACTTGAGTGGAACTGACTCAAGACTGCACGACCCGGGATCTTCTGTCAACAGACGTGAGTCGACCTCACTCAACTTATCTCTGCTTTATGTGCGCAGGGCGGATGTTCTCGCAGGTCGGACGGGGTGCGGCGAGGTGCGGCGAGGTGCCGCGTCAGCGGCTTGGAGAGGCCGGCACCGGGCGGTCCGCGCGCAGCGCCGCCAGCAGCGGACCGGACTCGGCCGGCCGGGCCGTCAGCGTACGGAAGACGAGGGCGCCGTCCGGCACCTTGCGCAGGCTTCCCGCCAGTTCGTACAGCGCGGGCAGCGTACTGAGTCCGGGATCGGCCGTGAGGGACGAGGTGGCCGTGTCGACCAGGCCGAAGAACCGGGCCGGATGGCGCAGCGTGTCCGCCCCGCGCGCCTCACGGGTCAGCGTACGCAACAGCTCGCGGCGGCGCTCACCGGTGTGGGCGCCGACCGCGGCCTCGATCCGGTCGAACCCGGCGAGGTCCACCACCATGTGGTGGTCGACGCGGATGCCGCTGAGCCGTTCGAAGGCGCGGATCGAGCAGGCCGCCCCGCCGCCGCTGAAGGCGCGGCCGAAGGGTTCGTACGCGGCCGGGCTCGTACCGCCGTCCGGGCGGGGACAGCTCGGCACGCCGACCTTCAGGGCGCGCGGTACGCCGACGGCGGCGGCGTGGCGGCGGTCGGCGGACAGGTGCAGCAGGACGGCGGCGTCGGAGGTGTCCTCACCCGGGGGCGCGCCGGAGCCCGGGCCGCGCTCGGCGCTCTGGCCGCCGTGGGCTCCGCTGCCGCTCGGGCCCCCCTGGCCGTCCTGGCCGCCCTGGCCGCCCTGGCCGCTTTCGGAGCCCAGCATCAGGATGTTGCGCGCCTGCGGCACCAGCGCGCGGGGCCGCTCCTTCGCGTACCGGGCGAGCACCTTCTCCGCGGCCCGGTCGGTGTGGATGTTGCCGCTGAACTTCCGGTAGGACGCCCAGCCCAGACCCGCCGTCACCACAAGGAGGAGCCCGGCGCCGATCGCGACCCAGCGCAGCACGGCCCGCATGCCCGCCTCCTCCCGCGTGATCGTGGCGCCCCGTCCGTCATGGCCCGCTCGCGCGGTGGCCCGACATCCGATGAACTTAATGTCGCCTTTGCCATACTTGTCACGATTAGGGCTAATTTAAGCGTCATGGAACCCACCGAAGACAGCCGGCACGTCGTCGTCGTAGGCCAGGGCCAGGTCGGGCTGCCGCTGGCACTGCGGGCGGCGGAGGCCGGTTTCACGGTCACCGGGATCGACATCGACGAACAGCTGGTCAAACGGCTGACGGCCGGGGACTCCCGCGTCGGCGACGTCCCCGCGGAGCGGCTGGCCGAGGCCCTCGCCTCCGGCCGCTACCGGGCCAGTACGGACTACGCCGACGCCCGCGACTTCGACGTCTGCGTGATCACCGTCCCCGTACCGGTCCACGACGGCGTCCCCGACCGCGGCGCGATCGTGGACGCGGGCCGGGCCGTCGCCCCGCACCTGCGCCCGCGCGCCACCGTCGTCCTGGAGTCCACGACCGCGCCCGGCACCACCGAGGAGCTGCTGCGGCCGGTCCTGGAGGAGATCAGCGGCCTGACCGCGGGCAGCGCCTTCCACCTGGGTTACAGCCCCGGGCGCACCGACCCCGGCAACCCCCGGTGGCGGCTGGAGAACACCCCCAAGGTCGTCTCCGGTGTGAACGTACGTTCGCTCCTCGCCGTCGACGGCTTCTACTCCCGAATCGTGCGCAATACGGTGCCGGTTTCGTCGCCGCGCACCGCCGAGCTGACCAAGCTCATCGAGGACGCCTTCCGCCAGGTGAACATCGCCCTGGTCAACGAACTGGCCACCGTCACCGGGCCGATGGGCACCGACATCCGCGAGGCGATCGACGCGGCGGCCACCAAGCCGTACGGCTTCCTGCCCTTCCACCCCGGCCCCGGCGTCGGCGGTCACCGGCTGCCGGTCCCCCGCGGTCTGCTGCGTTTCGCGGCGCTCGCCGAGGAGATCAACGCGCTGATGCCCACCCAGGTGGTGGACAGGATCGCGGCGGGCCTCGACGCCAGGCAGCGGCCTGTCGAGGGAAGCCGCGTCCTTCTGCTGGGTCTCGCTTACAAACGCGACAGCGGCGACCTTCGCGAATCGCCCGCGCTCGCCATCGCGGCCGGGCTGACGGCGCTCGGCGCCCGGGTGCGCGCGGTCGAGCCGTACGCGGACCCGGCCCGGCTGCCCGCCGACCTGCTGTGCGTGGAGCTGACCGAGGAGGAGGCCGCGGCGGCGGACGTGGTGGTCGTCGCGACCGACCACGACGTCTTCGACTACACGATGGTCGCGCGGGCGGCGACGTACGTCTTCGACACGCGGAACCGGTGCCGGGGTGAGAGCGTGGAGCGGCTCTGAGCCGGTCACGGCAGGGCGCGACAGGCCGCACCGCGACGCAGATCACGAGTTGCACGGCTGTATGCGCCCGCGGATCGCGGGTAATCTCAGCGGAGACCGGATTAAGTTACCGCTTAGTACGACCTTGCTCGTACGACTCGTACGGGACCTTGCTCGTACGACCCGCACGACCCGTACAACCCTGTACAAGCGTTGCCCGTACGACCTTGCCCAGCACGAAGCCTTCCCGCCCGATCCTGAACCCACGGCCCCCTCCCACTGAACCGCCGCGCAGGCCCGAGGAGCCCACATGCAACTCGCCGCGATCATCGTGTCGCTGGTCCTCACCGCGGTCGGCGTCGCCCTGATCAGCCTCGCCGTCGCGCAGATCTTCCGGTTCGTCACGCTCGGCCAGCCCGTGCCCGCGGGCTCCCGCACGAACGACTGGGTGGCCAGGTCCACGACCCTGGCCAGGGAATTCGTCGGCCACACCCGGATGAACAAGTGGGGCGTCGTCGGCGTCGCGCACTGGTTCGTGGCGGTCGGCTTCCTCACCCTCGGCCTGACGATCGTCAACGCGTACGGCCAGCTCTTCAAGGCCGACTGGATCCTGCCGTGGATCGGCACCTGGCTGCCGTACGAGGTGTACACCGAGTTCATCGCGGCGCTCACCACCCTCGGCATCCTCACCCTGATCGTGATCCGGCTGCTGAATCTGCCCTCGCGCGCCGGCCGCAAGTCCCGCTTCACCGGTTCGACGGCCTGGCAGGCGTACTTCGTGGAGTACGTCGTTCTGATCATCGGCCTGGCGATCCTGACGCTGCGCGGCCTGGAGGGCGCCCTGCACGGCGTCGACCACTACGAGGCCGCGTACTTCGTCTCATACCCGCTGGTCGCCGCCTTCCGGAAGATGAGCACCGGCAGCCTCCAGAACACCGTCTACGCCGTCGCCATGGTCAAGCTGGGCGTCACGATGATCTGGGCGATCGTGCTCGGCCTGCACACCAACATGAGCGTGGCCTGGCACCGCTTCCTCGCCTTCCCCAACATCTGGTTCAAGCGGAACGCGGACGGTCCGGTCGCGCTCGGCGCACTCCAGCCGATGGTCTCCGCGGGCAAGCCCATCGACTTCGAGGACCCGGGCGAGGACGACCAGTTCGGCGTCTCCCAGATCGAGCACTTCTCCTGGAAGGGCATCCTCGACTTCTCCACCTGCACCGAGTGCGGGCGCTGCCAGTCGCAGTGCCCCGCCTGGAACACCGGCAAGCCGCTCTCCCCCAAGCTGCTGATCATGTCGCTGCGCGACCACGCGCACGCCAAGGCGCCGTATCTGCTGGCCGGCGGCGGCAAGGACGCCGAGGGCGAGGAGACCGGTACGCCCGAGCAGCTCGCGGGCGTCCCCGCCGCCGCGCTCGCCGAGGCCGAGCGCCCGCTGATCGGCACGGCGGAGGAGAACGGGGTCATCGACCCCGACGTGCTGTGGTCCTGCACCACCTGCGGCGCCTGCGTCGAGCAGTGCCCGGTCGACATCGAGCACATCGACCACATCGTCGACATGCGCCGCTACCAGGTGATGATCGAGTCGTCGTTCCCGAGCGAGGCGGGCACGATGCTCAAGAACCTGGAGAAGAAGGGCAACCCGTGGGGCCTGCCGAAGAAGCAGCGCCTGGCCTGGGTCAAGGAAGTCGACTTCGAGGTGCCGGTCGTCGGCGAGGACGTCGAGGACCTGACCGAGGTCGAGTACCTGTACTGGGTCGGCTGCGCGGGCTCCCTGGAGGACCGCGCGAAGAAGACCACCAAGGCTTTCGCCGAGCTCCTGTACATCGCGGGCGTCAAGTTCGCGATCATGGGCGGCGACGAGAACTGCACCGGTGACTCCGCCCGCCGCCTGGGCAACGAATTCCTCTTCCAGCAGCTCGGCCAGGAGAACGTGGCCATGCTCAACATGGCCTTCGGCGAGTCCCTCGACGAGGACGGCGCGGTGGACCCCTCCACGCGCAAGCCGCGCGCCTCGAAGAAGATCGTCGCCACCTGCCCGCACTGCTTCAACACCATCGCCAACGAATACCCGCAGCTCGGCGGCGAGTATGAGGTCGTCCACCACACCCAGCTCCTCCAGCACCTCGTGGACGAGGGCAAGTTGGTGCCGGTCACGCCGGTCGAGGGCCTGATCACGTACCACGACCCCTGCTACCTCGGGCGGCACAACAAGGTCTACACACCGCCGCGCGAGATCATCGCGTCCGTGCCCGGTCTGCGGAACGAGGAGATGCACCGCCACAAGGAGCGCGGCTTCTGCTGCGGCGCGGGCGGCGCCCGGATGTGGATGGAGGAGCGGATCGGCAAGCGCGTCAACAACGAGCGCGTCGACGAGGCGCTTTCCCTCAACCCGGACATCATCTCCACCGCGTGCCCGTTCTGCCTGGTCATGCTCTCCGACTCCGTCAACGGCAAGAAGAACGACGGCCAGGCGAAGGAGGCCCTCCAGGTCGTGGACGTCTCGCAGCTTCTCCTCCAGTCGGTGAAGGCGCCGGCGGACGCGGCCGAGCTGAGCGAGGAAGCGCCGGCCGGGACGGCCTGATCCGGGGCCTCACCAGCCCTTACGGGTTCCCCTAGGGGTTTGCCCGGGGGTCCGTCGACGGGTTCGCCGCCGCGTGTCACAGGTTGGCAGCAATGGGCGGCGGCGGACCGGCCGACAGGAGCGGTGCGGCGGCTTACCGGGTACGTTCGATGACGTGGCTGGATTCAGGAATCGACACGGTGAGGGCGGTGGCCGGGGCGGCCGTCCCGGCCAGGGGCCGGGATACGGCGCGGGTCACGGGCAGGGCTCGGGTCACGGCCAGGGCGCGGCTCAGGGACACGGCGCGGGGTACGGGCAGGGTGCCGGTTACGGGCAGGGCTCGGGTCACGGGCAGGGCTCGTACGGAACGCCTCCCGGCGAGCCGGAGTACTACGCGCCCGCGGCGGGGCAGCCCGGCGGGTACGACGAGTCGCCCGGCCAGACGAAGGCGTTCACGCTGGGCGCCGGGTTCGCGGGCCAGGGCCAGGAGCCGTACGTCGATCCGTACGCCGGGCAGCAGCCGTACGCGCAGCCTTCGCACGCACAGGCCCCGTACGCCCAGCCCCCGTACTCGGGCGACAACGTGGCGACGTACCGCGCGGGTCAGTCCGCCGCGCCGCCGGCCGGTCCGCGGCTGCACTGGAAGGAGTTGCTGAGCGGCGTCGTGCTGCGCCCCGGCCGTACCTTCTGGCAGATGCGCGACCACACGGTCTGGGGCCCGGCCCTGACCGTGACCTTCCTCTACGGGCTGCTCGCCGTCTTCGGCTTCGACGCCGCCCGCAGCGACGTCCTGGACGCGACGCTCACCACCAGCATCCCGTGGGTGCTCACCACGGCCGTCGCCGTCGTCATCTCCGCGGTCACGCTCGGCGCGGTCACCAACACCCTCGCGCGGCAGTTCGGCGGCGACGGCGCCTGGGCGCCGACGATCGGGCTCTCGCTCCTGATCACGACGCTCACCGACGCCCCGCGTCTGTTCTTCGCGCTCTTCCTCGGCGGTGCCAACAGCTTCGTCCAACTCCTGGGCTGGCTCACCTGGCTGGGCTGCGCGGCGCTGCTCACCTCGATGGTCAGCAAGTCGCACGACCTGCCGTGGCCGAAGGCGCTCGGGGCGGCGTCGATCCAACTGATCGCGCTGCTCTGCCTGTTCAAGCTGCCGCTGATCTGACCCGCCCCGGGGTCTCAGACCTTGGTGCGGTGGAAGTTCATGAAGGACCGTGAAGGCGTCGGCCCGCGCTGCCCCTGGTAACGGGAGCCGTACTGCTGCGATCCGTAAGGGAATTCGGCGGGCGAGGTCAGCCGGAAGAGGCAGAGCTGCCCGATCTTCATTCCGGGCCAGAGCTTGATCGGGAGCGTCGCGACATTCGACAGCTCCAACGTCACATGCCCGGAGAAACCGGGGTCGATGAACCCCGCGGTCGAGTGCGTCAGCAGCCCCAGCCGCCCCAGACTCGACTTCCCCTCCAGCCGCGACGCCATGTCGTCGGGCAACGAGATGACCTCGTACGTCGACCCGAGCACGAATTCCCCCGGATGCAGGATGAACGGCTCGTCACCCTCCGGCTCCACCAGCCGCGTCAGATCCGGCTGTTCCACCGCCGGGTCGATGTGCGGATACCGGTGGTTCTCGAACACCCGGAAGAACCGGTCCAGCCGCACATCAATACTCGACGGCTGCACCATCGACGGCTCGAACGGGTCCACGCGCACGCGTCCGTTGTCGATTTCGGCTCGAATGTCCTTGTCAGAGAGAAGCACGCCCCGAAGGTTACGCGCCCGGAGCGGCCCCGACCCAATCCTCCGGCCCGGAGCCGCCACCTCACCGGCCTCCGACTACCGCTTCTCCCCGCCCCCGGCCACCGGCACCGCGTGCCTCAGCCGCGCGCACTTGGGACACCTCAACAACCGCCCGGGCCCCAACCGCTCGGCCCCCAAATGCTGCATCGGGAACGAAGCCGTACTGAACACATGCCCCTCGGCACAACGAACAACGGTGCGCTCCATCAAGTCCCTTCCCCAACCAACCGGCGTGGACGACAAACCCACACATTAGGGGATCAACCCACCGCGCACCCACTCACCACTCCGCCCCCAACCTACGCCCCACCCCACCCCCCACATGCGGTAGACTCCCCCACGAAGCCACCCCCACCAGGGCCTTCACGCGGATGTAGTTTAATGGTAGAACATGAGCTTCCCAAGCTCAGAGCGCGGGTTCGATTCCCGTCATCCGCTCCATTACTAAAGCCCCGGGTTTATCGCCTGGGGCTTATCTGATGTCCGACCTCAGTCCCGGCATCAATCTCCGGGTTCTCTTTCCGGCGCGAGCAATTCCAGCGCCTCTTCCCAGCGGAAAGCAGTGACCCCGCCGCCCGACTTCGGCGGATGTGGCTCCTGGTTGCTGACCAGGACGCCCATGGCACGCAGCCGCGCCAGACTCTCCCCGTAAGCCGGGTGTGCGGCCATCGCGCTGTTCACATACGGCAGCACCGCCGTCGGAATGCCCAGCCCGTACGCCTCGCACACAATGCCCAGCGCCAGTGTGTCGGCGATCCCGGCCGCCCACTTATTGACCGTGTTGAACGTGGCCGGCGCGACCGCGATAGCGTCGGCCGGAGGCAACGGCCGCACATCACCGGGCTTTCGCCACGCCGACCGAATCGGATAACCCGTCTGCGCCTCCACAGCCGACTGGTCGATGAAGCCCAAGCCCAGAGGCGTGGCCACCACTCCCACGCCCCAACCCGCTCCTGCGCCGCCGCGATGAGCATTCCCACGTCCCGCGCGACGCCCGCAGCACACACCACGACGTACAAGAACGGCTTCCCCGGCTCACCGCTCACGCGGACACCCCCAACTGACAGGCGAAGTAGCGCGACGACGGCAGCGTACGACGCCGACGCCGGCCAACTGAGTGTGTGGTCGCTGCTGCCTTCGCCGGTATGGCGCTTTCCGTGTCCTTGAGGTGCTCGACCGCGTTGCGGCAGCGCTCGGGACACGCCTGGACCGGGGCACCTTGGCGCGCAAGCGCCGCACCGTCGGGGCGCGGACGGATCGCCGTACATGGGTACGGATCGAGCGGCGGACGTTCGCGCGTATCGGCCTCCAGGGATGGAACGGCGCGAGTGTGCCGCTCTGTTGGAGGGCGTGACTCAGCCGGTGTGGCGGGTCCGCCGTGTCGTGGCGGGACGACGGGGACGCGGTGATGTGGCGGGCCGACGAGACCGACCTGCTACCGGGAGAGCCGGTGCGGCCCGGCGGAGTACTCCCCGAGGATCCGGGGCTCACCGACGAGTGGTGGCAGGCGTTGAACTCCTCCTTGGACGCCCTCGCCGCTCAGCAGACGCCCCGGGTCGCGACACCGGACACCGTCCCCATCACGCAGACCCACGCGGAGCAGCTCATCGAAGAGCTTCGGGCAAGCTGACGTGAGGCTCGATCGCGGAGCAGGTGCCGGTCGCCGCTCGCTTTCCGTTCCGGCTGTCGTGTCCGCCGGGGCCGATTCACAGCGGAAGGGACCCGGCGCGCCTGGCGAACCGCGCACCTCGCGCGTGGCGGCCAGACGGTACGGTCCGTCGGCGGCGCACTCTCCACCGTGCTCGCCGGACCGGGCGCCGTTCTCATCGGCATCACCGCGGCCCTGGTTGTCCGGGGCGGACCTGCCGCACGTGAGGTGTCGGGTCCGTCGAGCCGCCGGAGGGGTCGGAGGGGTCCGGGGGGTCACGGGGCCTGGGGGCCGCGGGCGGCGGCTTGGTCCAGGAGTTCGGGAAGGTCTTTGAGGCGGTCGAGGCCCTGGACGGCGCGGGCCGTGCGGTGATTGGCGGACAGCCGGGCCCGGTGGCGGTGGAGGAAGGCCCAGTAACCGGTGCTGTAGGGGCAGGCGTGGTCGCCCACGCGGTCGGTGGGACGGTAGGCGCACGGCCCGCACAGGTCGCTCATCCTGTGGAGGTACGCGCCGCCGGAGGTGTACGGCTTGGTGGTCATCAGGCCGCCGTCGGCGTACTGCGACATGCCGACGACGTTGGGCAGCATGACCCAGTCGTAACCGTCGACGAAGCAGCGGTGGAACCAGTCGGTGACGGCCGCCGGATCCCAGCCGTCCTGGAGGGCGCGGCTGCCGAGCACCATGAGCCGGGGGATGTGGTGGGTCCACCCGGTGTCCCGGACCTGGGCGAGGACGGTGGACAGGCAGTTGGCGGTGACGGCGTCGGCGTCCAGTTCGAGGAACCAGTCGGGGAGCGGGGCGTGGTGGCGCAGCGCGTTGCGGTGCCGGTAGTCCTCGCCGAAGTGCCAGTACACCTGCCATACGTACTCCCGCCAGCCGGCGATCTGCCGGACGAAGCCCTCGACGCTGTTGAGCGGCGCGTCACCCGCGCGGTACGCCGCCTCGGCCCGCTCGACGCACTCGGCCGGGTCGAGGAGTCCGAGGTTGAGCGGTGCGGACAGCAGGCTGTGGCTCATCACCGGATCGGCGGCCAGCATGGCGTCCTCGTACCGTCCGAAGTCCGGCAGCCGGTGCGAGAGAAAGCGGCGCAGCGCCGACAGGGCTTCGCGGCGGGTGGCGGGGAAGAGCCGGGGGCTGTCGCGTCCGACGAAGGACACCTGGCCGTCGCGCTCCCACCGGTCGAGGTCGTGCCGGACCTCGTCGTCGATGTCGTCCTCCTCCGGCCGCGAGGGACCGGCCACCATCAGGGTGTCCTGGCCGCGCGGCGGCGGCTCACGGTTGTCGTGGTCGAGATTCCACCGGCCGCCCGCCGGCCCGTCCCCGTCCATGAGGAGGTCGTGCCGCTCGCGCACCCAGCGGTAGAAGCCCTCCATCCGCAGGCTGCGACCGTCTCGGCGTCCGGCCCACTCCGCGAATTCGGCCCGAGGCACCAGGAAGCCCTTCGCGGGCAGCACGTCCACCCGCTCCAGCGACGTGACCAGGCCCAGCGCGGCGCGCGAGGTGGGGTGGCAGACCGTGAGCCGGTCCCTGCCGCCGCCCGGCACCTGGGCCAGCGCCTCCGTATACGTCTCGGCGCGTACGTACGTCACCCGGTCGCCCAGTTCGGCCGCGCGGTGCCGCATCGCGGACAGCACCAGATGCGCCTTGGCGCGGTGGAACCGGCGGCGGCGCAGCACCGAACGGGCCTCGATCATGATCACCGGCGCCTGGGCGTCGGGGCCGCCGTGCCGGGGATCGAGGAAGTGGGGGCCGAGCTGGTCGCCGAACAGCCAGTGGGGTCGCGGTTCCATGGGGGTCTCCTCTCGAGGCGCCCGGGTGCTCCGCGCGGCGGGTCGGTGCTCCACAGGTCGGTGCTCCACGGGTCTGCGCTTCCCGCGGCGGGCCGGTGCTCCACGCCGGCCGGCGGGCCGGTGCCTCACGCCGGACCGACGCCGAGCCGACGGGCGCGGAACCTTCGTACGCCCGGGCCGGTTCCCACGACAGCTAGCTCGGGTCAATGGGGCCGCGCCTACGCACGGACCGTCCCTTCGGCCGATGCTGCCAGCCTCCGCGCGGGTCCTGCGCGCCGACACTCCGGCGCGACCGGACTCCGGAGGGCCGAGACGTACGCCACCGGGTCGCTCCTCTCCGCCCCGCCGGGCTCGGCCCTGACGACCGCCCCTGGACTCGGGCCCGTAGGCTCGGACGTGTCCGTCCGCCGCGATGTCCGCCGCGATGTCCGCCGGACGCGCCGCCGACCACATGCGGCGCGGGCCCGCCCCCGCGCGTACCGTTCGAACGGCCGACACGGATACGGACACGGACACAGATACGGATACGGATACGGATACGGATCAGGCCGAGGGCAGGAGGAGCGCCGTGCCACAGCCCCCGGCCGACTCTTCCCACCACCGGCCGGACCTGCCGCACCGGCCCGATACGGCCGGCGCTCCCGACGCTCCCGGCCCTCCCGAGCAGCAGACCCTCTTCGGGTGGGAGGACACACCGTCCGCCGCCCCGCCCGACGACGGCGGATTCCGGGACAGCCCGCAGGCCCGACGAATGCTGGACGTACGGCAGGTGTACGCCGAGCCGGCCGCGCTCGCCTCCCCGCGTGGCCGGCAGATCATGGCGCGGCTCCCCGGCGTCCCCGTCACCGAGGTGGCGGGCCACTGGCGCATCCCCTCCCTGCACGGCAACGAGGGAAACGTCTCCCGCTGGGTGCGCGTCAAGACAGAGACACTCGTCCTGGGCGTAAAGCGCACCCTGGAGACGCGCCCCAACGGCAGATCGGCCGACTGGATCGCCCCCGGCGCCTCCAACGGGTGCGCGATGGCCTGCGCCTACTGCTACGTACCGCGCCGCAAGGGATACTCCAACCCGATCACGCTGTTCACCAACGTCGAGGCGATCATCGCCCACGTCAGGCGGCATGTGCGGACGCAGGGCCCCAAGCGGGAGCCGAACCAGTGCGACGCCCACTCGTGGGTCTACGACATCGGCGAGAACGGCGACTGCTCGGTCGATGCCCTGGTCTGCGACAACACCGCCGACTTCATCGCCGCTTTCCGCGCCCTGCCCACCGCCAAGGCGTCATTCGCCACGAAGTTCGTCAACCCCGACCTCCTGGCGCTGGACCCGCGGGGCCGTACCCGGGTGCGTTTCTCGCTGATGCCCGAACGCGACTCGCGCCTGTTGGACATCCGCACCAGCCCGGTCGCGGAACGCGTCGCCGCGGCCGCGGACTTCCTCGACGCGGGCTACGAGGTCCACTTCAACCTCTCACCGGTCGTACTGCGGCCCGGCTGGCAGCGGGACTGGGCCGATCTGCTCGCCCACCTCGACGATGTCCTGCCCGTCCGGGTGAAGCGGCAGGCTGCCGCCGAGGTCATCCTGCTGACCCACAACCAGCAGTTGCACGAGGTCAACCTCGGCTGGCACCCGCGCGCGGAGGACCTCTTGTGGCAGCCGGCCGCCCAGGAGGTCAAACGCTCGGAGAACGGCGCGCTCAATGTCCGCTACGCGCGCGACGTCAAGCACGGCGCCGTCGTCCGGCTCCGGGAGCTGATCGCGACGCACGCCCCTTGGCTACGGGTCAGATACGCGTTCTGAAGGCCGCCCCCTCCCGGTCGAAGGTCGCTTCGACGGCTGGGGGCGGAAAGCCGCATTCGCGGGCGCTCCATTCGGCGACGGCCGCGGCGGCGGCCTCCGGCTGGTAGTCGGTCGGCATGTGGCCGAGCGTGCCTCTTCGGTGACCGCGTCGTCGGGGACGTGCAGCCATACGTGACCGGTGACCCGGCGTGCGTGAGCGCGACGCATTTCCAGCGGCCAGGGCTCACCGGCGCCGCGCAGCCGCGCCGCGCCGTCGAGTCCCTGAACACGCTCGGTCTGGCCGACCGGTCGATGACTGCCGGGCAGGGCGTCCCAGGTCGTGACGGCGACCGTGCCGGAGCCGGAGCCGGAGCCGGAGCCGGAGCCGGAGCCGGAGCCGTGGCCGTAGCCGTAGCCGTAGCCGGTGGAGACGATCTGCTCGGCCAGTCGCGTACGTACCGCCCCAGACGAAGTCCGTCCTGCTGACGACCGTGCCGTCCTCGCCGATCCCGAGCTTCGCCGTACGGCGCATGACCGGCGTGGCGGTCGGCCAGGACGAGGAGCAGTCCGCTCCCTTGATGAGCGCCAGGTCGAGGAGCTGGGGCCATTCGCGCTGAATCCGTCGCGGCGGGCGGCGATGGGAGCGATGAGTTCGGCCGCGGGCAGCAGTCTCAGTGGTGCAGGCAAGCGATGGGAGCAGAGATGGGCAAGCTGAAGCAGGTGGCCGACGGTGTCTGGGTGCGGCAGAGCGACTGGGTCTGGTCCAATTCGATCGTGGTGCGCGGCGAGGACGGGCTGGTCCTGATCGATCCCGGCATCGACGGTTCCGAGTTGGACCAGCTCGCCGATGATGTGGACGGGCTCGGCGTTCCGGTGGTGGCCGGGTTCTGCACCCATCCGCACTGGGACCATCTGCTGTGGCACTCCCGGTTCGGCGATGTGCCGCGCTACGCGACCACCGCCGCCGCCGACGTTGCCGGTCAGGCCCGGGAGCGGGCGCAGGCGATGGCGGCGGAGAGCGCGTCCGGCGTACCCCTCGACCTCGTCGCGCTCGTCACCCCGCTGCCCGCCGACGGCGGAGCGGTGCCGGGCCAGGTCATCGAGCACCAGGCGCACGCTGTCGGCCACGCCTCGGTCCTGCTGGCGGACCGCGGCGTCCTGCTCGTCGGCGACATGCTCTCCGACGTCCTGATCCCGCTCTTCGACGCTCGCCAGGACGATCAGGTGGGAGCCTACGAAAGCGCTCTCGACCGGCTGGCCGAGGCTGCCGGGCAGGCCGACGTCGTGGTCCCCGGCCACGGCTCCGTTGCCGAAGGCCGCGAGGTGGCGGCCCGCTTCGCCGCCGAGCGTGCCTACATCGACGCGCTCCGGCGAGGAGACGACCCGGTCGACGCGCGCCTGGGCCCGCACGCGGACTGGCTCTCCCGTCCTCACCGGGCCAACATGGAACAGGCCCGAGGCCGGTAGGACCCGACCCCCGGCGAGCCGACCGGATCGGCACCCTGGCCAAGCGGTCGGCGCGGAACTCCCCGCCGACGTCGCCATCGCCATCGCCCCGTCCGTACCCCGCGCAGCGGTTAAAGGGCGGGTCAGAGGAGGGTGTTGTCCGCCTGCCACCCGTCGCTGATCTTGGGGCGGGGCTTGAAGGGGGCGGCGGGGTTGCCGGTGCCTTCGTAGTACCAGAGGCCGGTGGGACCGGTGGCGATGAGGTCGGCGTGGCCGTCGAGGCGGAGGTCGCCGGTGCCGAGGAGGTGGGTGTAGGCGTTCCAGCCGCCGCCGACCAGACTGCGGGCGTCGTAGTACGCGGACGAACGGGCCCCCTGGCACCGGGGATGAGCCACAGATCGCCTTTGGCGTCCCGCCCGAAGATGCTGGGGACGAGTTCCGCGGGCCGCACGTCGGCAGTGAGGCGCAGGGTCTGCGTGGCGCCGACGCACTGCCACCTTTGCGGGTCGCGGACCTCGATCGTGCCGACGAGCCTGCTCGCGGGCAGGCCCCAGGCCGCCTTGAAGCTCAGGTACTGCGACTGGGCGATGCCGGCGCGCCAGTCGACCGGCGGAAGGTCGATGCTCAACGACCCGTCGGCACCCGGCGTCCAGGGCCTGACCGCGTAGTTCTGTCCGGCGGAGCTGAACCGGACCGTAACGGCATTCTCGAGCTGCTCGGGCGTGTATCCGGCTGCGGCGATCTGGGCTGCCGTAAAGACCACTTGGGTGCTCGTCGTATGCGCGGACGCCGGGCTCAACCAGACGATCCGGACGTTCAGCCGCTCGGTCACGGCGTGCGGCGCCCCGGTGGCGATCTGCGGGCTCGCGCTGTACGAGGTGACGCCCCCATCGGTCCAACTGGACGTGAAATACGGCTGATTCACGATCAGGTCGCTCGTCGAGCGGTTGGTGGAGGAGTCCGCGATGTCCTTGCCGGTCGCACCGTCCACCAACTGCGCCTGCACCATGATCTGTCCGTACACCGGGTACGCGGCGCTGATGTGCAGATGCGTCGTGCCCGCCGTCATCGGCGTGCCCCTGACGCCGTTGCCGTAGCTGTCCGCCGCACCGATCTCGACGGTGTCCGGGAACGGCCGACGGTCCGCGACCGGCAGTACGTTCCCGGCGTCGACGGTCAGCCGTATGTTGGACGCGCCCGCGTACAGGTCGAGCCGCAGGAAAGCGTCCGTGCTCGGCGGCGCCGCCACCGTCAGGTCGATGTCCCCGGCGGGGCCGTACATCTCGATGGCCTGGCTGTGGCTGACCGTCACCGAGGCCCGTCCGCGCCCTCCGCGCTCGCGGACGCGACCGGTACGAGGCCGATCAGCGGGGCCAGAACCGCGACGACGAGCGCGATGCGGTGAGAACGGCGGATGCGCAATTTAGTCCCTTTCAATGCCAATGCCTGTCGAGAGGTGGTGAGCGGGCCGGTGCCCGGGTGCGCCGCCCCTGCTATGGAGCGGGACACACCCGGGCGCCGGACTCAGGTGCTGCGGACTCAGGTGGTGATCCGCACAGTTCCCCATGAGGTGTCCGGCCACATGTCACCGACGTTGGTGAAGCCCCCGGCGCCATTGCCTTGGTAGAGACGGAGAGATCCGTCACCAGCGATGGCACCCAGGTCTGCCTTGCCGTCACCGCTGAAGTCTCCGGGAATGATGTCCCGAATATTGGACCAGTCCAGGCTCCCGGATTCCACGGCGGCAGCGAGATGGCCATTCCCGTCGCCCTTGTAGAGGCGCAACACCCCGTCGGACGTGTGGATGGCCAAAAGGTCGCTGTTGCCATCACCATTGAAGTCGCCACCGGACAGGAGACGCATCCCGCTCCAGGAGTTGTCGCCCCAGAAATCTACAGGCGGCTTGAGCGTGCCGTCTCCGTTGTTGACGTAGAGGTGAAGGGTTCCATCATTCCAGACCGTGACAAGATCGGTAAGGCCGTCGCCATTGAAATCTCCTGCCGTCATCTCCCTTACGATTCCCCAGTTGTTGCTGCCGGGGAAGAGCTTGACGTTGCCCTCAAGGCCGCCCGTCCCGGTGCCGTCGTAGCGATGCAGCGACCCGTCGTCCCAGGCAGCGATGACGTCGCTCCGGCCGTCACCGGTAAAGTCTCCGGCGACCATGAGCCGGACAGTGCTCCAACCCGAGTCCCAGATCTGTTTGCCATTGGTCAGCTTCCCGGAGCCTTGACCGGTGTACAGGTGCAAAGTCCCGTCATTCCAGCCGGCGATGATGTCGGCTTTGCCATCGCCGGTGAAGTCGTCCGTCGGCGTCATGGTCTGAACGTGCACACGCGTCCCCAGCTTTCCGGGCGTGCTACCTGCCGGGAAGTAGGAAATGTTGTGGACAGCTTGAGCATCGATCGCCCACAGGTTGGGGGATGCAGCGCCCGCATTGGCTGCGCCTGCTGACACGATGCTGCTGATACTGCTGACGCCCCAACCAGTTGAAGCGGCGACCACTTTGGCGTTCGGATCGGCACCGGCAGGTGAGTCGGATGCACCGGTGTAGAGGGTGAGTGAGCCGGAGGAGGTGTTCCTTGCCCACAGGCCTGCCTGTCCGTTCACGACACCCGCATAGGCAATTTCTGTGTTCAGGAAGCCACTGTTGATGAGCCGCGGCGTGTCGAAGGTTCCGTACGTGGCCGTGCCAGCGGCCCAGTAGAGCCCGCCGTCATCGGTGACGAGCCACAGGCCGGGCATGCTCTGCGCTGCATACTGAGAGTTGTCCGCAGCGATCTGAGTTACATGTGACCACTGGATGGCCGGGATGTCAGCGCCGGTGCCTGGATCCTGGCCCGGTGAAAGGATCGCGGATTGCTTGAGGTCCGCGCATCCATCCGGACTCGTGGAGCACGGCACCGGCTCACCGTCTCCGTTTCCCTCGTAGATGCTCGCCTGGCCATTGGCGCTGAGGACGAGGATGTCCTGCTCCGTCATTCCGCGGAACGCGCCGACTGCGGTCTTCGCGCCTGTGAAGTCCGCTACCGGAGCGTCCGGAGCCGTGGACCACAGGTTCACCGGAGTCGCCAAACCACCGTTACCAGTCCCTGGATACACCCGGAGGTTGCCGTCGGCTCCCGGTGCGACGAGATCGGGCTTGCCGTCGGCGGTCAGGTCTCCCGTGGCATCAGGAGTCGTCGGTGGAGCGGTATTGAAGTGGAAGTCGTTCGCAGGCGACTCGTTTCCCGCCTTGTCCACCGCGTAGACGAACAACTGATCGCGGACGAATCCCATCGGAACAGCATGCAGCGTCGCACTCTGTTTACCCGCGTCTGGCTTGACGGTGAGCGGCGGGTTGACCGTCGGCGGCGCAGTTCCCCAGTTGTAGGCGTAGTAGGCGATATCCGTAGCGCCGGTCGGCGGAGTGATGTCGAACTCGAGCTGTGTACGTGCCGGTGGGGTGAGGGGCGACGTGCCATCGCCCGGATTCGGATAGATATCCGGAGATGTGATGCTTGGCGCGCCTGGCGCCGTGGCATCCACCTTGAAAGTCCTGGTGACGACGGATGCCGGGTGGGCCGTGTCACCGTCGTCGGCCTGGGCGGTCCATGTGTACGTGCCGGTGGGCAGGTAACCCGCACGCCAACTGATCGTCCCCTGTTGGGTGACAGTGGTGTTGAGTTCTACCGGCTGTGCCGGTGATCCGGCTACCGGGTAGACCGTCTTGCCGCTGCTGTCCTTGCCGGTGAGCGTGAACTTCGCCTGAAGCGGGGCTCCGGCGTCCGCGTCGTAGACACTGGCGTTGAGAAAGACTGTCGTGTGCCCGATAGTGCTCGCGGAAGGGCTGGTGGTGGCCGACGTCACCGTCGGGACGGTGTTGTATTCGACGGTGACGGTGGGGTTGTTGGCGAAGCGTCGGAAGTTCAGGCCGCTTCCCTCGTCGGCAGATGTCGCGCTCAGCATCAGTCCGACGGACGGGAGTTTGCCGTCGTGCGCCCGGGTGAAGGCGTCCTTGACGTTAAAGCCCTTTGACGGAGCGGAACTGCACGCGCTCCCGTAGGACTGAGTGTCCTGAAGGGTGATGTCCAGTGGCCTTTTGTCCCATGTGGTGGAGCTGCTCAGAGCCCCCTTGAAATAGAAGGCGTTGACGTTGGACGTCACCGAACAGGACGCGGAGTAGACCTCCTGCGCTTTGAACGTGGCGCTGATCACCCGTGCGGAGGTGTTCAGCAGATGCGTGTCGGTTTTGAATTGGTAGAGGGCACGTTCAACACCGATACAGCCGCTGAAGTCGTTGAGTCCCACGCCGGGGGTGTTGTACGGAGCGGTGGAGGAGTTGAGGGCGTTCTTGCTCGGGCAGCCCTGCTGGATCTCGTCGTACGCGGTCTTGGGATCGTTGCCCGGCATCGGGTTGAAGTCCGGGTCGATGTAGACCGGGTAGTGGGTGTCCGCCCCGCGCAGGACCTCACTGTCGGGCGTGAGGGTGAGATGCCCGTCCTCGACGTGGGTTGTGACGGTGCCCGTCTTGGCCCCGACACCGGGTTCCGTGGCGGACGACCGGGCTGTCCCGTCCGCGGTCGGACCGTCAGCAAGAGGAGTTGTTCGTGCCGACCTCGCGGCTCCTGCCTCACCGCTTACTGTCGACTGGGTGCTGGAGTCCCACATGCTCGCCGTGGGAGAGCTGAAGACCGGGGCGCCGTCACGGTCGGACACCAGGACGCCGCCGTTGGCCTCGCCGCTGAGGGTCAGGCCAGGAGCGCTGGTGTCCAGGACAAGGGTGGAGAGCGCGGGGTTCGCGGCAGCGGCGGCGTTCTTGACGACGAGGACTTCGGCGAGGCCGCCCAAGGGGCTGACCGTGGCCTGTAGGTCGACGCCGGGCAGCACGTCGGGGTACGTGGCCGTGGAACCGGAAACAGTCGGCGTGGGCAGGGAGCCGGGCCAGGAGAGGTCCAGTCGACGGCCCACGGAAGTCATCGCGGCCAGAGGCGCGGTGCCACCGCCGGACAGCGAGATTCCTGAAGGAACAGCGCCGGGGTGGAGGCTGCCGTCCGGAGCCGTGTGCAAGGTGGTGTCGACCGGCGTCCAGGAGCCCGCGCGCAGGACACGGGTGGGATAGACGGATTCGGTCACGGTGAGCGTGCCGGTCGGATTGGCGGTTACCGACTCGGTCGCTGTGGTCAGCGACGGAATGTCGACGGGTGCCCCTGTGCTCTTGGCTTGCGCGACCGCAACGGCCGCCGCGTTGCCCGAGGTCGGGCGGCTGGCCGAGGGCGCGGTGTCCGCTTGGGCGAGCACCGGAACGGTCAGGGGAACGAGCCCCGCCGCCAGCATCGCCGCGCCGAGTGCCGCTCGTGACATGCGAACAGGTTTGCCGCGGCGGTGATTTGGCGCACGGCGGCGCGTACTGATGGGCATGAGCCCCCCCTTGTTCCTGGTGGCACCTACGGCCGCCTGGTGATCTGTCGTGCCTCTGCCACCGACCCCCCGGTCGGCTGTGATCGCAACAGACGCGTGGGCACATTCGCCCGTCAGCGTTGAATCTTCACTCAGAAATGTTCAAGAAATAGTCATGCACTGTTCAAGAATCTTCCCCGGGCCTCCCCGTGAGCTGGGATGACTCATACGGTTCGCAGGCTTGACGATCTCTGGGGAGGGGTTTTATGTCTGCGCCATGGGGGGACAGGTCCAGCCGCTGGGCCGGAAAACGGCGTAATGCGGGGAGGCGGTCGGCGAGAGTGGCGCAGGCCACGGTTCTGGGCCTGGTGGTGTCGCTCCTCGGAGTTCCGGCGGTCGCGTCGGCCGCTCAACCGCCACTTCCGAATGCGCCGTTGACCAAATCCGTGACGGTGCACGCTCTTCCGCACGGAACGACGGCGCCGTCAGCCGCCTCGTCGTGGCGTCCCCAAACCGTACGCTGGCCGACCGCAGCTTCAGGCACGGCAGACATCGGGGCGCCCAGTCCCCAGGTCAAGTCGGCGCAAGCGAAGAAGCCGGACGTCGCCATGGCCAACGGCACCGCCGGCTGGACACGGGTGGGCAAGCTTCCCGTGCTGGTGAAGTCCGGAAAATCCTCGAAGGCGGCAAAGTCGGCGAGCTCGGCGGCTCCCTCTGCTCCGACGCACGTCACCGTCCAGCTTCGCGACCACGACGCGGCCACCGAAGCCGGGGTCAACGGCTTGCTGTTCACCGCGAGCGTCCCCGCAGGATCGGCCGACGAGCCGCTGTCAGTGGCGGTGGACTACTCGGGCTTCAAGGACGCGTACGGCGGCGACTGGTCCTCCCGGCTCCGTCTCGTACAACTGCCACCGTGCGCCCTGACCACTCCCGCCAAGCCGGAGTGTCAAGCGCAGACTCCGGTTGCGGGCGGCAGCAACGACGTAACCGGCTCGCAGATCACCGGCACCGTCCGCGTTGCCTCCACCAACGCGGACCTTCCCGCGGACCAGGCACACAATCTGGCCACGCCGGCAACGCCTGGTGGGAACACCATCCTGCTCGGCGCGACGGCCGGCAATTCGAGCGGCGGGGGCGACTTCTCGGCCACGCCCCTCTCACCCTCGGGTTCGTGGTCGGCGGGCGGCGACAGCGGAGACTTCACGTACTCCTATCCCATCGCCGTGCCGCCCACGCCGGGTGATCTGACGCCCAATGTGGACCTGAGCTACTCCTCACAATCCGTCGACGGGCGGCTTCCGTCCACCGACAACCAGCCGAGTTGGATCGGTGAAGGCTGGGACTACTCCCCAGGCGCCGTCACCAGGTCGTACGTTCCGTGCAAGGACGACCCCGCAGGCACCGCTCCCAAGACCGCGGACAACTGCTGGGACGGGGAGATCCTGCACATCGTCTTCAACGGCCAGTCCGAGGACATCGTCTACGACGCCTCGACGCCCACGCACTACGCCCTCTCCGCCGACCCCGCGGCGAAGGTCGAGCTCAAGGTGTCGGGCACGACCACGCAGAACGACACCTACGACGGCGACTACTGGAAGATCACCGACGACGGCAAGACGTACTACTACGGCCGCAATTCCATTCCCAGCTACGGAACCACACATTCCGCCTGGGCCGTGCCGGTGTACGGCGCCCACACAGGCGACCCCTGCAACAAGTCGACCTTCGCCACTTCCTGGTGCCAGCAGGCATGGCAATGGAATCTCGACGAGGTCGTCGATGAGCACGGCGACACGATGGTCTACTACTACAACCAGCACACCAACAACTACGGGGCAAACGGCGCCACGACGGGCGTGAAGTACACCCGCGAGGGCTGGCTGGACCACATCGATTACGGGCTCGGGAACGGCAACACCACCGCGCCACAGCGGGTCCAGTTCACGGTCGGAGACCGCTGTGTCTCCGGTACCTGTGACCCGATCGGCTCCAACACCGCCAACTGGCCTGACGTTCCGTGGGATCTCAACTGCGACAACGGCGCTTCCTGCGCCATCCACTCCCCGTCGTTCTTCTCGACCTTCCGTCTGAAGTCGATCGCCACCCAGATCTACGACTCGACGGCCAAGAAGTACAAGGACGTCGACGAGTACACCCTGTCGCAGAGCTTCCCGAACCCCAATGACGGCAACCAGAAGCCGGCTCTGTGGCTCGACTCGATCACGCGCACCGGCAACACGGGAGCGCTGCCCCTTCCGCCGGTGAAGTTCTCCTACATCAGGCTGGCCAACCGCTTCAACATCCGTGATGGTTACGCGAATCTCTACAAGATGCGCATCGCCGGAATCACTACGGAGTCCGGCGAATCGGTCAGCGTCAACTACAAGGCGCCGAGCGGATGCAGCACGGCGACCGTTCCCTCGACGAACACCACGGCATGCTTCCCGATGTACTGGACTCCGGACGGCCTTCCCACGCCGTTCCTCGACTGGTTCAACAAGTACGTCGTGTCGTCAGTCACGCAGAACGACAGCACAAAGGCGTCGCAGGAGAGCACTGTCACCTCCTACGACTACAGCGTCGGCAAGGCGGCCTGGCACTACGACGACAACGAGGTGGTCAAGGCCAAGTACCGAACGTACGGGCAATGGCGGGGATACAGCGCCGTCAGGACGCTCGTCGGCGACGCCACCGAGGGACAGACGGTCTCGGAGACCCGGTACTACCAGGGGATGAACGGCGACATTCTGCCGGGCGGCTCCACTCGCTCCGCAAACGTCACCTTGTCGAGCGACGTCAGCGTGTCCGGCGAGGCAACGTCCGTCACCGACAGCGCGGAACTCGCCGGCAGCGTCCGCGAGACCGTTGTCTACAAGGGCACGAGCGGCCCGGCGGCGACCGCCGTCGTCAACGACTACTGGGTCAGCGATTCGAAGGCGACCCGTTCCCGCACCGGACTGCCGGCGCTGGAAGCCAAGATGGTCCGCAACGCTGCGATCACCAACGCCACCGCGGTGACATCCGCTCCACAGACATCCTGGCGCATCGGCCGCGTGTCATACGCCTACGACAAGGTCACCGGTCTGCTGCACTACACCGACGACCAGGGCGACATCGCGAAGCCGGCTCAGGAGACCTGTGCCACCACCTCGTACGCGCCGGTCAACGCGGATCTCAATCTGATCGGTCTGGTCAGCGAGGTGGAGACGGTCCAGGGCAACTGCGCCACCGGTGACTCCTCCACCTCCAGCGGCTTCGGCGCACCCACCGGAGTCAACCGCCCCAACGATGTCATCTCCGACATCCGCACCTACTACGACACGGCCGCACCGACTTCCTGGCCGCCTTCCCTTCCGGCGTCACAGACCACACCGACTCTGGGTGAGCCGACAATCGTCGCGCAGGCACAGAATTGGTCCGGCGGAGCATTCACCTATCAGTTGAAGTCCGTTGCCGCCTACGACTCCTACGGCCGCGTGAGCAGCGGATGGGACGCGCTGGGCAACCTGACGAAGACCGACTACGTCACCGCCAACGGTCAGACGACAGGCTTTACCGTCACCAATGCCAAAACCCGGGCAACGACGAGCACTCTCGACCCCGCACGGGGCCTTCTCACCAAGGAAGTCGACCCGAACGGCGCGACGACCGAAACCGCCTACGACGCGCTTGGCCGTACGACAGGGGTCTGGCTTCCTGGCCGATCCAAAGCAACGCAAACCGCCAACTACACCTATAGCTATCTGACATCGAGCACCGTCCCCTCGGCCGTCACCATGAGGCAGTTGAACGAGGGCGGCGACTACACCACATCCGTCGAGATCTACGACGGCCTTCTGCGCCCGCGTCAGACCCAGAGCCAGACCCCGCAGGGTGGACGGCTGCTGACCGATACCTTCTACGACAGCCGCGGGCTGAACTGGAAGACCAACAACGCCTACTGGGACGGCTCCAGCGCCCCTGGCACCGCCCTGGTCGGGACCACTGACCCACAGGTCACCGACCAGGTGCTGACCACGTATGACGGCCTCGCTCGCCCGGTGCTGACCGTGTCCCAGGACAAGGGCACGGTCAAGGAGAAGGCACAGACGGTCTACGGCGGCGACCGCGTCACGACCATCCCGCTGACCGGCGGCACCACGACGACCACCGTCACCGACGCGCGTGGCCGCACCACCGAGACCGACGCTTATCAGTCGACTCCCACCGTCACCGGCGACCAGATCATCGGCGGCAGCCCCGCTTCGACGAAGTTCACCTACGACGCCTCGGGAAGCCACGGCCAGAACTCGGCCATCACCGACCCCGGCACGAACCTGCGCACGTACGCCTACAACCTGCTGGGCGAGAGGATCTCGCAGACCGATCCGGACACCGGCACGACGACGATGCGTTACGACGCCGACGGACGCATGACGTCCACCACGGACGCCCGCGGCAAGACGATCTCCACCACCTATGACGAACTGGGACGCCAGACCGCCCGGTACGACGGGCCCGACGCCGCGTCGCCGAAGCTCGCCGAGTGGAGCTACGACAACACCGCGGTTCCGAACAGCCTCGGCCGGTTGACGTCTTCCACCCAGTACGACTCGTCCGGCAACGCCTACATCCAAGCAGTCAACGGCTACAACATTCAGGGAAATCCGACCAAGACCACGACCACGATCCCGGCCAGCGTCGCCGGCCTGGCCGGCTCCTACAGCTACTTCCACGGATACACGCCCAACCTCGGGCTGCCTCTGTCCACGACCTATCCGGCGGTCGGCAACCTCCCGTCGGAGAAGGTCTCCTACGGCTACAACTCCATGGACATGGTCGACTCCGTGGGCGGTGTGTCCACGTACACCCGCGACACGACGTTCGACGCCTACTCCCGTGTGTCACAGGTCATCGACGGCGCTGCCGTGGCCAACAGCGCGGTGTTCACCAACACCTACGACGAGCACACCGGGGCGCTGGACAACACCAATATCAGCCGCTCCGCCGCTCCGCAGAACATCCAGGACACGACCTACACACGTGACTTGGCGGGCGATATCACCAAGATCACGGACAATCGTCTCGGCGCCGCGACGGACACTCAGTGCTTCGCCTACAACGGCCTCGGGCGCCTCACCGACGCGTGGACGGCGACCGACAACTGCGCCGGTGCCCCCACCGCCGCCGGTGCCAGCCCCACGGTCGGCGGCGCGGACCCCACGACCACGTACTGGACCTCCTGGACCTTCGACGTGGACGGCAACCGTAAGACCCAGGTCAATCACGGAACTTCGGGTATCAGCGCCGACAGCACCACCACGTACTCCTACGGCAAGCCCGGCAATCCCACAGCCCAGCCCGACACCCTCACCGGCTCGCAGACCACCGCCCCCGACGGCACCGTCACGGGCAGCAGTTACACCTACGACGACGCCGGCAACACCACCATCCGCACCACGACGCCCGGCACGGACACGCTGTCCTGGAACGACGAGGGGCAGATCGCAAGCCTCAAGTCCACGGGCCAGGACAACCCCACGACCTATACGTACGACGCCGACGGCAATCAACTCCTCCGTTCAGACCCGGACGGCAAGACCACGCTCTTCCTCCCCGACCAGGAAGTCGTCTACGACTCGTCTGTCACCGGCTCGGGTGCGACCACCGCCACGCGCTACGTAGCCCTCCCCGGGGGCACCACTTGCACCCGCACCGGCCCCGGCAACGCCTACAGTTACATCGCGTCGAACGACCAGGCGACCGGCACCACCAGCCTGACCTCGACCGACGAGACGCCCACGTTCCGGCTCCTCGATCCGTACGGCAATCCCCGCGGCACGCAGCCGACCGGCTGGCCCGGCGACAAGGGGTTCGTGGGCGGTACCCAGGATCCGACGACCGGCCTCACGCGCCTCGGGGTACGCGACTACGACCCCACTCTCGGGCGCTTCACCTCGGCCGACCCGCTCTTCGAAGCCACCGACCCCAACCAGATCGGGGGCTACGCCTACGCGGGCGACAGCCCGGTCACCTCCAGTGACCCCAGCGGTCTCCAGTCGGGTGACACCGGCGGAGGCGGTAATCGCGTCCACCACCCCGCTTCCGACTGCCCGCCCTTCTGCAGCGTCGACGATCAGCCCCATGGCCCCAGCGGCCCCCACGGCGCCAACCGGAACCCCGACGGCAGCGAAGGTGGCGGAGACGGCAACTACAGCGACACGGTTTCCGCCGACTCGCCAAGCTCGAATGATCCCGGCGCGGTGGGGTCGCAGCTTTACGGCGGGGGCAAGAACAAGACCGGAACCACTGGAGCCGGCGGCTACTGGCACCCGCAGTACAAGGGTCACAACGTCTGTTACGGCCGCACCGGCTGCACCATGGCGTACAACTACCTGCTGCGCCACCCGAAGGATGTCGCGGGCGCAAAGGAAATTGCCGCCACCTACTGCATCGACCACCTTTCCGATTGTCAGCACGACGCTCAGCAGTGGGACTGGACGGTTGAGCAAGAAACCAATCTCCCGCTGATTCTGGAGTTCATGGGGGCTCCCGAATTCGGTGAGAGCAAGGCGAGCGCCTGCGGGAGAAACAGCTTCACCGCGGACACCAAGGTCCTCAAATCAAACGGTGAGATCGTCCCGATAGCGTCGGTCAAGTCCGGTGACCGGGTCTTGGCAACGGATCCGATCACGGGAACCACCCACGCGGAGACCGTCACCGACGTCATCGTCACCAAGACGGACAAGGACTTCACCGACGTCACGGTCAACGTCGGCGACGGCTCCCGCACCATCACCTCAACCCAGCACCACCCCTACTGGGACGCCACCGACCACGAGTGGAAGAATGCCGCCGACCTGCACCCCGGCGACAAACTCCGCCAGCCCAACGGCACTCTGATCACCGTCGCAGCAGTCCGCAACTACCAGCACAGCGAGACCACCTACAACCTCACCGTCCACCGCCTGCACACGTACTATGTGCTTGCTGGGATGACGCCGGTACTCGTTCACAACACCGGAGACAAATGCGGCGTTCCCTATGGAAACGGTGGTACTAAGGCTCCAAAAGCGGCAAGCAAGCGAAATCTGGATGGGGGAATTTACAAGGATCGGGACGCGGCGGTGGCAAAGGCTCGAGAGAAGGTGAACGAGAACAGCTCCTCAAGGTTTCGGAAGGAGTGCAGCCCAACCGCTTGTCACGTGCATGTGGACGTATACAACAATCGTGGCGAAGTCCTAGAGACGTGGCATTACCAGTGGCATCGGTAGAAGAATTGACGGGATCATGAGCCCAGCTTCGACGAGAGACGCCGCACGTGATTTGTGTGCCGCGATCACCGAGCACGCGGATTTGTGTACGAGTGAGCCGGAGAATGCACCGATAATTGTCCCGCTGATCGAAAAGATCCGAAGTCTGGTGCAAGTATACGGTGACGTGCTCTTTGAGAGTTCGGGGTGGTCGAATCCGCTACTCGGGATTCAGCAACCGAGCCCCGACGGCAGTGGGGTACCGGAAGAGGCAGCAGGCAAAGAGGCCAGTAGTCACGCCCATGGACGGCTCTGGGTTTCCGTCGTCGACCAGCACGCGCTCTTCGTTGACAACCCGGACAGGCTCCTGGAATATACGGAGGAGCGGACAGGAACCAAGCCCGAGAGCGTGACCGACGCCCTCCTGGATCTATGTGCGGCGGACGGCTGGAAACCGGACAGTTATCCAGGGAGTATCCTGGATACGGACTGGAGGTCCACCGACGTGCACACGGACTAAGTCGTATGCCCTTCAGGTGGGCAAGCGCGAGATCGCTCGCTGAGAAAACTCACTAACCTCGATCTATCGCGAGGGGTCGTCAGCTCGCTGACGACCCCTCTTCGGATTTGCGGTGGTGTTGTTTTCAATCACGGACGAGGTTTCTGGGACATGGATCATCGACAGCATTGGGAAGGGCCAGCCCCACGAGGTCGGCGATGCCGCGGCAGCCTTGACTGGCAGGGCTTCTGGGTGCCGTGACGGCAGTAGTTGACAACAACGTCAGCGGCCGGGTGCCGCCGAAGTAGTGGTTCGTCGCCGTCGTCGGGCTGGGTGGTGGGCTGGTCGGGGCTGCGGAGGGTGTTGCCGAGGAGGTCTTGGAGCCGGAGTCGTACGTGGGCGTAGACGCCGGCGGTGACGCCGATGTGGGCGTGGCCGAGGAGTTCCTTGATGACGACGAGGTCGACTCCCTGTTCCAGGAGCAGCGTGGCGGTCGAGTGGCGGAGGTCGTGCAAGCGGATCGTCCGGAGCTCGGCCCTGTGGAGGAGGAGGCGGAAGCGGCGGGTGAGGTTGCCGGGGTCGAGCGGCTTGCCGTTCGGGATGGTGAAGACGAGCCCGTTGTCCGTCCAGCCCGTTCCGGCCGCGTGGCGCTCTTCCTGCTCAGGTGCGCAGCCACGCTGCCCTGTGAGATCCAGCACCGGGAGCGCTTCCGGGTGGAGGCCCGTGAGCGGAGGCGAGATCATGAGCAGCCCTCTTCAGCGGTGAACTGCCGTTGCAGTTCCATGCAGTGCCGTACGGAAGTAGCGCGGAGGCTCGCGCCGGGGCTGTAGGCCGAGCCGAGATAGTCCCAGTGGCGGACGACGAGCGTGGTGTCCGGGCCGTGCTCGCGGAGGCCGCCGTGGGCGCGGGCCTGTTCAGTGCGCCAACTGCGGCGGACGTCGCGCAGCGCGCCGAGCATGGCGGAGTAGGAACGGGAGGTTGGTGGAGAAGTGGCACCCCCTGAATCCGATTGTTTCCGCAGGTTGGGTGCTCGACGACGTGGCCACCTTGCTCGCCGATTTTCGAGACTCCTAATACGGTTCACGATCAAAATTCGCGAACGCTGGGAGCTACGAACTGGCCGTGAACGGGCGAGGGATTCCCGACCTGGATATCGAGGTGACGAATGGATAATGCATCGATCTGCTCACGCGAAGGGGAAGTTCTTTCGCGCGGGACGCACCCCACGAAGCCGCCTTCTTGCCGTGGAAGCCGTCGCTAGTAGCTCGCGTTTCGGTGGAGCCGATTCTGATGGACCCAGACATGCACACCAGGTACGTAACGTTCTTCTCAGCGAGCTTCGCCGACGACCTTGGGATGGGTAATGAAGTCGAATTACCTGAGTTTCAGGCCGTAATGTCCAACGATGACCGCGCCACGCCGCTGCCGGACTGAGGTCGTTGTTCCGCCCTCGTCGATGCCGATCAGCCGGAATCCAGGAGGCAGTCGGCGACGGAATGGTGCGAGCCTGGGGCGTTCTCCTTGTGCGGGTGATGATCACGGGTTACGTGCACCCGGCACGGGTCGGAGGATCACCGCGGGTGGGGGAGACGGCAGAGGGAAGTGGCGCGGCGGGCAAGGGGGCGGCGGCGACGTGTGCGGGCGGGGTGGCCGAGGAGGAGGCGGGGTACGTTTCCGGGGCGCGGTTGTGCGGGGGGCTGAACCGTCAGGACCTCGCTGAACTGCTGGGGACGCCAGGGGAGGTCGCGAAGAGCGCGAGCGGTGACGGCGGCAGCGTCAGGCTCAGCGACAGCGAGGGCGGTCCCGGTGTCCCGGCCCGCGTGCTCTCCGTGGCCATGGACGCGAAGGACAGCGGCGGCTCCTACGAGGTGACTTGCGGTGGCCGTGGGGCCCGGGCGGGCCCCGCCCCGCGCTGGGGCTGGGGCGGTGGGGGGGGGGGGAAACCCCCCCCCCCCAGCAAAAAGAACCCCCCCCCACCCCCCACCCCGA
>NZ_JBEXNE010000025.1:0-107840 GCF_040610915.1 Streptomyces sp. NPDC003300
GTCGCCGCCCGCCGGGACGCGCTCGCGCCGTCGCTCCGCCGCAAGGACGGCACCGGCGCGCTGCTCAGCGCGGGCGAGGGGCGCGACGCCCTGCCCGGCATCCTGGGCTCGGCCGCCGCGCTGCTCCGCGTCACCCCCGGCTACGAGATCCCGCTCGCCGCCGCGCTCGGCGCCGCCGCCGACGCCGTCGCGGTCACCGGCCCCTCCGCCGCCGCGGACGCGCTGCGCCTGCTCCGCAAAGAGGACGCGGGCCGCGCGGCCCTCCTCCTCGCGGCCCCGGCCGCCGAGCCCGTCGTCGCCCGCGACCACCGCCCGCCGACGGAGGCCGCGCGCGACGCGGCCGACGGGGACGGTCAGAGTCTCGCGAGCGGGGGCGTTTCCGGGGGCGGCGCGGGGTCCGGCGGGTCGGGCCCGGGCCCGGCAGACGCGGGCGTTTCCGGCGACCCGGGGCCGGACGCGGCCGAAGCGGGCGGGCGGCGTGCCGCGCTGCCGGGGCAGGCGGGCGGCGGCTCCGCCGGGGCCGGTGACGGGGGTCGTCCGGCGGCGACGGCGGGCGCCGGTGTGCCGGGTCCGAGGCCGGAGGCCGCAGGGCTGCCCGGGCAGGCGCGGTGGGCCGTGGAACTGGTCGCCGCGGACGGGGAGCTGCTGCCCGCGGTGCGGCGGCTGCTGGACGGGATCGTCGTCGTGGAGTCGCTGGAGGAGGCCGAGGCGCTGGTCGGACGGCGTCCCGAGCTGACCGCGGTGACCGCGGAGGGCGATGTGCTGTCCGCGCATCTCGCGCAGGGCGGCTCGGCGAAGGCGCCCAGCCTGCTGGAAGTGCAGGCGCAGGTGGACGAGGCGACGGCCGAGCTGGAACAGCTCGACGCGCGCTGTGCGGCCCTGGCGGCCGAGCAGCAGGACGCCAAGGAGCGCCGGGCGGTGGCGACGCGCGAGGTCGAGGCGCTGACGCAGCTGCGCCGCGCGGCGGAGAAGGAGAAGTCGTCGGTCGCGCAGCAGCTGGGCCGGTTCGGCGGCCAGGCTAGGGCGGCGGCGGGGGAGGCGGACCGGGCCGCCGCGGCCGTGGGCCGCTCCGAGGAGGCGCTGGCGGCGGCCCGCGAGGAGTTCGAGGAGCTGTCGTACCGGCTGAGCGAGGCCGAGGAGGAGCCCGGCGAGGAGGAGCCGGACACCTCCGTACGGGACCGGCTGTCCGCCGACGGCGCGAACGCCCGGCAGACCGAGATGGAGGCGCGGCTCCAGGTCCGTACGCACGAGGAGCGGGTCAAGGGCCTGGCGGGCCGGGCCGACGGCCTGGACCGGGCGGCGCGCGCCGAGCGCGAGACCCGGGCCCGCGCCCAGCAGCGCAGGGCCCGGCTCGCCTACGAGGCGTCCGTCGCGGCGGCCGTGGTGGAGGGCGCCCGGGCGCTGCTGGACTGCGTCCAGATCTCGCTGGGCCGCGCCGAGGAGGAGCGGGCCGCCGCCGAGCAGGCGAGGGCGGAGCGCGAGGCGGAGCTGGGCCAGGAGCGGCGGCGTGGCCGGGACTTGAAGAGCGAGCTGGACCGGCTGACCGGCGACGTCCACAAGGGCGAGGTGCTGGGCGCGGAGAAGCGCATGCGGATCGAGCAGCTGGAGGCCAAGGCGCTGGAGGAGCACGGCATGGAGCCCGCGGGGCTCGTCGCGGAGTACGGCCCCGACCAGCTCGTGCCGCCGTCGCCGCCCGCCGAGGGCGAGATCCTGCCCGAGGACCCGGAGGACCCGCGCAACCAGTTGCGCCCGTACCACCGCCCCGAGCAGGAGAAGCGGCTGAAGGCGGCGGAGAAGGCGTACGCGCAGCTCGGCAAGGTCAACCCGCTGGCGCTTGAGGAGTTCGCGGCGCTGGAGGAGCGGCACAAATTCCTCACCGAGCAGCTGGAGGACCTGCGCAGGACGCGGGCCGACCTGCTCCAGGTGATCAAGGACGTGGACGAGCGGGTGGAGCAGGTCTTCACCGCCGCCTTCCATGACACCGCCCGCGAGTTCGAGGGTGTCTTCTCGCGGCTTTTCCCAGGTGGGGAGGGTCGGCTGCTGCTCACCGACCCGGACAACATGCTGACCACAGGTGTGGAGGTTGAGGCGCGTCCGCCCGGGAAGAAGGTCAAGCGGTTGTCGCTCCTGTCGGGCGGTGAGCGCTCGCTGACCGCGGTGGCGATGCTGGTGTCGATCTTCAAGGCACGGCCGAGTCCGTTCTATGTGATGGACGAGGTCGAGGCCGCGCTGGACGACACCAATCTCCAGCGGCTCATCCGGATCATGGAGGAGCTTCAGGAGAGCTCGCAGCTCATCGTGATCACGCACCAGAAGCGGACGATGGAGGTCGCCGATGCCCTGTACGGCGTATCGATGCAGGGCGACGGTGTCTCCAAGGTGATCAGCCAACGGCTGCGGAACGGCAAGCAGCCGGCCGCGTAGGGCTCCGGGTCAGGCCCGGTTCCCGAGTGGTGGTGACCGACGCGTCGGCTGACACTCGAAGATCCAGACCCTCATGTGAGGGCTCACCGCCGAGCCCGAGGAGCCATCTTGACCAGCACCGCACGAGCCTCCGCCTCGGCAGATCACAACCCGCTGCCGGAGCACATCGGCCACATCATCTTCATCACGGCCGCCGCCGCCATGGGCGGCTTTCTCTTCGGCTACGACAGCTCCGTCATCAACGGCGCCGTCGAGGCCATCCGTGACAAGTACAACATCGGCTCCGGCACGCTCGCCCAGGTCATCGCCATCGCCCTGATCGGCTGTGCCATCGGCGCCGCGACCGCGGGCCGGATCGCCGACCGGATCGGCCGTATCCGCTGCATGCAGATCGCCGCCGTCATGTTCACCGTCAGCGCCGTCGGCTCGGCACTGCCCTTCGCGCTGTGGGACCTGGCCCTGTGGCGGATCATCGGCGGCTTCGCGATCGGCATGGCCTCGGTCATCGGCCCGGCCTACATCGCCGAGGTCTCGCCGCCCGCCTACCGCGGCAGGCTCGCCTCGTTCCAGCAGGCCGCCATCGTGCTCGGCATCGCGGTCTCACAGCTCGTCAACTACGCCATCCTCAAGGGCGCCCACGGCGACCAGCGCGGCCACATCGTCGGCCTGGAGGCGTGGCAGGTCATGCTCGGTGTGATGGTCATCCCCGCGGTGGTCTACGGGCTGCTGTCGTTCGCGATCCCCGAATCGCCGCGCTTCCTGATCTCCGTGGGGCGCGAGCAGGACGCCAAGGCCGTACTCGCCGATGTCGAGGGCTCGGACACCGACCTGGACGCCCGTGTCGCCGAGATCGAGACCGCCATGCGGCGCGAGCACAAGTCGACCTTCAAGGACCTGCTCGGCTCCCGCGGCGGTTTCCTGCCGATCGTCTGGATCGGTATCGGCCTGTCGGTCTTCCAGCAGCTCGTCGGCATCAACGTGGCCTTCTACTACTCGTCCACGCTCTGGCAGTCGGTCGGCATCAACCCCAGCAGCTCGTTCTTCTACTCCTTCACCACGTCGATCGTGAACATCATCGGCACGGTGATCGCGATGATCTTCGTGGACCGGATCGGCCGCAAGCCGCTGGCGCTGATCGGCTCCACCGGCATGGCCGTCGCGCTCGCCCTGGAGGCGTGGGCCTTCTCGTCCAAGTCCGGTGCCACCCTGCCGAACACCGAGGGCACGGTCGCCCTGATCGCCGCCCACTGCTTCGTGCTCTTCTTCGCCCTGTCGTGGGGCGTCATCGTCTGGGTCTTCCTCGGCGAGATGTTCCCCAACAAGATCCGGGCCGCGGCGCTCGGCGTCGCCGCCTCCGCGCAGTGGATCGCCAACTGGGCCATCACCGCGAGTTTCCCGAGCCTGGCGGACTGGAATCTGTCGGGCACGTACGTCATCTACGCGTGCTTCGCGACGCTCTCCATCCCGTTCGTGCTGGTGTTCGTGAAGGAGACGAAGGGCAAGACGCTGGAGGAGATGGGATAGCCGGGCGCCAAGCTCGCCGGGTGCCGGGTGCCGGGTGCCGGGTGCCGGGTGCCGGGCCGCGGGCCCCGGAGGCTACGCGGCGAGCTTGGGGAGCACCTGCTCCGCGAGCAGCCGCAGGCTCCGCCAGCCCTCGTCGACGGGCATGCCCCCGCACAGCGGGTGCAGCACCAGGCTCGCCTGGTCACCGCCCGCCTCGGCGAGGGCGACGCACTGCGCCGGTGTGACGATCCGGTAGACGCCCTCCGCGCGCAGCTCCGCCACTCCCGACGCGGCCGAGCGGACCGCCGAGTGGATGTCGCCCGACTGCCAGGACGCGTAGGTACGCGCCTCGTGCAGCAGGTGCCCGCCGTACTCGGCCCAGGCCCGGTCCGGGTCCTCCGCGATGTGCAGCAGCGGCACGTCGGCAGGGGGCATCAGGCACCAGCCCTCCGTGCCGTACGCGGCCAGCCGCTCCTCGTAGTACGCCGCCAGCTCCGGCAGGTGCGCGCTGGGGAAGAACGGCAGGCCGAGCCGGGCCGCCCTGCGGGCCGCGGCCCGTGAGCTGCCGCCGATCAGCAGCGGCGGATGCGGCCGGGAGTACGGACGGGGCGTGACGCGTACGGTACGGCCGCGGTAGTCGAAGGGCTCGCCGGTCCAGGCCGCGATCAGCGTGTCGAGCACCTCGTCCTGGAGGGCGCCGCGCCGGTGCCAGTCCTGGCCGAAGGCCGCGTACTCCTCCGGGCGGTAGCCGATCCCGGCCACCGTGACCAGCCGCCCGCCGCTGACCAGGTCCAGTACGGCCAGGTCCTCCGCCAGCCGCAGCGGGTCGTGCAGCGGCCCGATCAGCGCGGACACCGTCACCGAGATCCGGCTGGTGGCGCCGAGCACGGCTCCCGCGAAGGCCAGCGGCGCCGAGAGCCAGTTGTTCTCCGCGCCGTGGTGCTCCTCGGTCTGCACGGTGGTGACGCCGTGCTCGTCGGCGTACCTGGCCATCTCCAGGGCCGCCCGGTACCGTGCGCCGAGTGCCTTCGGCTCGGCCCCCGGATCGATCAGATTCATGCGCACGACGGTCACGGTCATGGCGGACGGCCCCCTTCGCCGGATGCGGGCGACCGGAGATTAGCTGACGCAGCGTCAGATTCACAGGGCCGCGACGGTCCGGGGACGGCTGGGGCGGGCCGGGAAGGCCGCGGTCCGCCGCTCGCTCGCCGCTCGCTCGCCGCCCGCGCGCCGCCCGCGCGGCGCGGATACGGGCGCGGGTCCTGGGCGGGCGAGGGGTTTCCCGTACGGTTGACGTGCGCGTGTGCCTGACCGAGCCGTGACGCCTCGGTGGTCCCGAGCGTCGGTGGGCTAGCATGCACACGCCCTGACCTGGTGAAAGGCTCCGAAAGAAACCATGGAAATCGTCGTCCTTGCCGTAGTCATCGCCCTGGTCGTGATCCTCGGCGCCGGTGGACTGGTCGTCGGCAGCCGCCGCAAGAAGCGGCAGCTCCCGCCGACGCCGCCGAGCAGCCCGTCCGTCACCGCGCCTCCCGCGGAACCGCACGTCGGTGACGAGGCCGAGGCCCCGCGGGAGGAGCCCCGCAGGACCATCGAAGAGGTCGCCCTGCCCGGCGCGACCGCCGCGCCCGACGCGGTGGAGGAGGTGCAGGTCCCCCAGGCGCCGGTGCTCGAACAGCCGGAGCCCACGGCGGGACGCCTCGTCCGGCTGCGCTCACGCCTGTCGCGCTCGCAGAACTCGCTGGGCAAGGGCCTGCTCACGCTGCTCTCCCGCGAACGCCTCGACGAGGACACGTGGGAGGAGATCGAAGAGATCCTGCTCACCGCGGACGTCGGCGTCGCGCCCACCCAGGAACTGGTGGAGCGGCTGCGCACCCGCGTGCGGGTGCTCGGCACCCGGACCCCGGACGAGCTGCGCGGGCTGCTCCGCGAGGAGCTGATCACGCTCCTCGACCCGGAGCTGGACCGCACCCTGCGCACCGAGAGCCACGAGACGTCCCCGGCCGTCCTGATGGTCGTCGGCGTCAACGGCACCGGCAAGACCACCACCACGGGCAAGCTCGCCCGCGTGCTGGTCGCCGACGGCCACAGCGTCGTGCTCGGCGCGGCCGACACCTTCCGCGCCGCCGCCGCCGACCAGCTCCAGACCTGGGGCGAGCGCGTCGGGGCGCGTACGGTACGCGGCCCCGAGGGCGGCGACCCCGCCTCCATCGCCTTCGACGCGGTCAAGGAAGGCATCGCCGAGGGCGCCGACGCGGTGCTCATCGACACCGCGGGCCGCCTGCACACCAAGACCGGCCTGATGGACGAGCTGGGCAAGGTCAAGCGCGTCGTGGAGAAGCACGGCCCGGTCGACGAGGTGCTGCTCGTCCTCGACGCCACCACCGGCCAGAACGGCCTCGTCCAGGCCCGCGTCTTCGCCGAGGTCGTCGACATCACCGGCATCGTCCTCACCAAGCTCGACGGCACCGCCAAGGGCGGCATCGTCGTCGCCGTCCAGCGCGAGCTGGGCGTCCCGGTCAAGCTCATCGGCCTCGGCGAGGGCGCCGACGACCTGGCCCCGTTCGAGCCGGGCGCCTTCGTGGACGCGCTCATCGGGGACTAGGGCCTGTCGTACGGCTGCGGTAAGGGGCGCTCACCCAGGTGGGCGTCCCTTACTCGTACCTGGTTGTGTACGGCAGGCGGCAGGCGGCAGGCGGCAGGCGGCGGGCGGCGGGCGGCGGGCGGCGAGGAGCGAGCGGCAAGCGCCGAGCGGGACGGCAGGGCTCAGGCGAAGGCGCTGTCGCGGTGGCTGACGTACGCCAGAGTGCCGAGCAGGAGGCGGGCCTCGGGGGGCTGGGCGGCCGAGTCGAGGACCGGCTCGCGCAGCCAGCGGACCGGGCCGTGGCCGCCGAGGTCGGACGGGGGAGCCGTCACGTGGTCGCCGGGGCCCAGGCAGCGCAGGTCGAGGCGCGCGTCGTCCCAGCCCATCCGGTAGAGCAGGTGCGGCAGCTCGGCGGCGGCGCCCGGCGCGACGAAGAACTGCGCGCGCCCCGTCGGCGTCAGCAGGACCGGACCGAGCCGCAGTCCCATCCGCTCCAGCCGTACCAACGCCCGGCGCCCGGACGCCTCGGCCACGTCGAGCACGTCGAAGGACCGCCCCGCGGGCAGCAGCACCGCGGCCCCCGGCACCTGTGACCAGGCATGGGCGGCCCGCTCAAGCGTGGTGCCCGCAGGGATCTCGTCGGCGAAGGGCAGCGGATGCGCGCCCGGCTCCTTGCAGTCGTCCGCGCCGCACGAGCACGAACCGCCGCCGCGCGAGGCCCGCGCGCCGGGCACCACGGCCCAGCCGCACAACCCCGTGTACTCCGCGACAGTGGTGCACACGGCGGCGCGCGTTCGCCGGCGCGCGCCGGGCCGAACCCCGGACCGCCCTCCGGTCCGCTGCTGCCGGATCTCCCGCATGCTGCCGATCGTGAACACCATGACACCTCCAACGGATCGCCGCGCCCGATGGTTACGCACCCGCCTGACCTCGTCCGACCGGCATGTGTCAAGTGAATCGCCTGTCGCCATAGTCGAGTTCATTCGAAGGGGTGGCGAATGGTGGCGTTTCCGCAACAACGGTCGCGGACGGGTGATCGTAGGATTACTTTCGGTTCGTAGGCCGACGAGGGCCGTCCGCACGCCTGCTCGGTTGTGCCGCAGGCATGCCTACGGCGGTGCGTGCGGTGTCGACAGGACTCAACCAGCCCTGGTATCCAAAGGGTTGAGCTAGTTCGGATGGGGGCTTGACCGTGGGCGGCACACAAGAGAAGCAGCCCAACGCGCAGTTGACCTCCTGGTTCGTGCGCAGCGGCTGGTCCAAGGGCGAGCTGGCCCGTCAGGTGAACCGCAGGGCACGCCAGTTGGGCGCCCACCACGTCAGCACCGACACCTCACGCGTGCGCCGCTGGCTCGACGGCGAGCAGCCCCGCGAGCCCATCCCGCGCATCCTGTCCGAGCTGTTCTCCGAGCGCTTCGGCTGCGTGGTGCCCGTCGAGGACCTGGGGCTGCGCTCCGCGCACCAGCCCGCCGCGGGCGGCGACGTCGACCTGCCGTGGGCGGGCCCGCAGACCGTCCAGTTGATCAACGAGTTCTCCCGCAGCGACCTGATGCTCGGCCGCCGCGGCTTCCTCGGCGCCTCGCTCGCGCTGTCCGCGGGCCCCGCGCTCATCGAGCCCATGCAGCGCTGGCTGGTGCCCACCGGCTCCGCCGCCGGCGGCCCGCAGGGCCCATCGGGGGCCGACGGCCCGCTGCTCACCGCGCCCCGCGACACCGCGGGACGCCCCTCGCGGCTGTCGGAACAGGAGTTGCAGCTCCTGGAGTCCACCACCGTGATGTTCCGCGAGTGGGACAATCAGTGCGGCGGCGGCCTGCGCCGCAAAGCCGTCGTCGGCCAGCTCCACGAGGTCACCGACCTGCTCCAGGAACCGCAGCCCGAGGCCGTGGCCCGCAGGCTGTACCGGATCACCGCCGACCTCGCCGCGCTCGCCGGATGGATGAGCTACGACGTCGGACTCCAGCCCACCGCCCAGAAGTACCTGGTCCTCGCGCTGCACGCGGCCAAGGAAGCGGGCGACCGGCCGCTCGGCGCCTTCATCCTGTCCTCGATGAGCCGTCAGATGATCCACCTGGACCGGCCGGACGACGCCCTGGAGCTCATCCACCTCGCGCAGTACGGCAGTCGGGATTCGGCCACCGCCACCACCCAGGCGATGCTGCACTCGCTGGAGGCCCGCGCGTACGCCAACATGGGCCAGGTCAACAAGTGCCACCGCGCCGTCCGGATGGCCGAGGACACCTGGAGCGACTCCCGCCCGGCCGAGGACCCGTCCTGGATCAGCTTCTTCAACGAGGCCGAACTGAACGCGGAAAACGCGCACTCCTACCGCGACCTCGCCTACATCGCGGGCCGCAGCCCCACGTACGCCTCCCTCGCGCACCCCGTCATGGAGCGCGCCGTCGAGCTGTTCAGCGACGACCCGGTGCACCAACGCGCGTACGCGCTCAATCTGGTGGGCATGGCCACCGTGCACCTGCTCCAGCAGAACCCCGAGCAGGCCGCGCACTTCACCGAGCACGCCATCACCGTCGCCAAGCGGGTCCGCTCCGAGCGCGTCAACACCCGTATCCGCAAGACCACCCAGTCCGCGGTACGCGACTACGGCGATGTCGCCGAGGTCGTCGCGCTCTCCGACCGGCTCTCGGCGGAACTCCCGGAAGTCGCCGCGTCCGCGTGACCGTCACCGCGTCCGTAAACGTCAACGCGCCCGCGTGAACGCCGCCGCGTCCGCTGTGGCTCGGCCCTCCGCGTAACGCGGCATTACTGTCACGCCTGTCCCGGCCGTCCCGTATACCGACGGGTATCCGACCGGCTTCCCCGACTCGTGGCCGGTCCGTATCCGCTTCGTATCCCATCCCACGTCACACGCGTATACAGCCTTCCGGTCACGTACGGCCGGTTCACCTTCACGTAACACGCGCGACTTCTTCGTCACGGCGCCGAAACACCGTGCGGCATCGTCGGAAACCCGCCTGAGCGAATCTCTTGGCGAAAACCGGCCCAACCCTTGCACCGCCCGCACGGGCCGTTCGGATGACGAGGAGACGCCGATGGCACCAGCCATCATCACGCTGGCCGCGGATGCGCCCAAGCTCGATACCGGAAGTACGGCGTTCATGCTGATCAGCGCCGCCCTAGTGATGGTGATGACCCCAGGTCTCGCCTTCTTCTACGGCGGCATGGTGCGCGTCAAGAGCGCCCTGAACATGTTGATGATGAGTTTTATCAGTCTGGGCATCATCACCATTCTCTGGACGCTGTACGGATTCAGTTTCGCCTTCGACAGCGGTAGCGGCTTCATGGGCGGCACCGACTGGCTGGGCATGCGCGGTATCGGTATCTCGGAGCTCTGGCCCGGATACGGCATCCCGGTCTATGTCTTCGCCGTCTTCCAGCTCATGTTCGCGATCATCACCCCGGCGCTGATCAGCGGCGCCCTCGCCGACCGCGTCAAGTTCACCGCCTGGGCGCTGTTCATCACCCTGTGGGCCACGGTCGTCTACTTCCCGGTCGCGCACTGGGTGTGGGCCTCCGACGGCTGGCTGTTCAAGAAGGGTGTCATCGACTTCGCCGGTGGTACCGCGGTGCACATCAACGCCGGCGCCGCGGCCCTCGGAGTCATCCTCGTGATCGGCAAGCGCAACGGGTTCAAGAAGGACCCGATGCGCCCGCACAGCCTCCCGCTGGTCATGCTCGGCTGCGGCCTGCTGTGGTTCGGCTGGTTCGGCTTCAACGCGGGCTCCTGGCTCGGTTCCGACGGCGTCGCCGCCGTGGCCTTCACCAACACCCAGGTCGCCACCGCCGCCGCGATGCTCGGCTGGCTGATCTACGAGCGGATCAGGCACGGCTCCTTCACCACCCTGGGCGCCGCGTCCGGCGCGGTCTCCGGTCTGGTCGCCATCACCCCGGCCTGCGGCTCGGTCTCCCCGCTCGGCGCCATCGCCGTCGGTCTGATCGCCGGTGTCGCCTGCGCCGCGGCCGTCGGCCTGAAGTACCGCTTCAACTACGACGACTCGCTCGACGTCGTCGGCGTCCACATGGTCGGCGGCATCGTCGGCTCCCTGCTCATCGGCTTCTTCGCCACCGGCGGCGTCGGCCAGACCGCCAAGGGCGTCTTCTACGGGGGCGGCTGGCACCAGCTCGGCCTCCAGTTCATCGGTGTCGGCGCGGTCCTCGGCTACTCCCTGGTGTGCGCCACGATCCTCGCCAAGCTCATCGATGTCACCATGGGCTTCCGGGTCACCGATGACGAAGAGGTCACCGGCGTCGACCAGGTCCTGCACGCCGAGACCGCGTACGACTTCGCGGGTGTCGGCGGCCGGTCCTCCGTCCCCGTGCCCGGTGCGAACAGCGAGGCGGACGCCTCCAGCAAGAAGGTGGACGCGTGAAGCTCATCACCGCCGTCGTGAAGCCCCACCGGCTCGACGAGATCAAGGAAGCACTCCAGGCGTTCGGCGTCCACGGCCTCACGGTCACCGAGGCCAGCGGCTACGGTCGGCAGCGTGGACACACCGAGGTCTACCGGGGCGCGGAGTACACCGTCGACCTGGTGCCGAAGATCCGCATAGAGGTACTGGCGGAGGACGCGGACGCCGAACAGCTCATCGAAGTGATCGTGAAAGCGGCCAGAACCGGCAAGATCGGTGACGGCAAGGTGTGGAGTCTGCCGGTCGACACGGCCGTCAGGGTCCGCACCGGCGAGCGCGGCCCCGACGCGCTTTAGTGCCGTGACCGGCGGTGTTCGCCGGGAGGGGCATCAGGACCACACCATTGGCCCCCAGCGTGGAGAACGAGTGACCGACAGCGTCGAAGCGCAGGACAGCAGTTACGCGGCGGCCCGGCTGCGTCTCCTCAACGAGGAGGCGCGGTCCGGGCCGCCGCGCCGTGCGGCCCTGGCCGCCCTCACCGACCAGTGGCTCGCGCAGCTCGCCACCGAGGCCGCGGCGGCCACCGGCACCACGGGCTTCGCCCTGCTGGCCGTCGGCGGCTACGGGCGCGGCGAGCTGTCACCGCGCAGCGACCTCGACCTGGTGCTGCTGCACGACTCGCAGAAGACCGTCGCGGCCCTCGCCGACCGCATCTGGTACCCGGTCTGGGACCTCGGCCTGGCCCTGGACCACTCGGTACGCACCCCGGCGGAGGCCCGGCAGACCGCAGGGGAGGACCTCAAGGTCCAGCTCGGCCTGCTCGACGCCCGGCACATCGCGGGCGACTCCGCGCTCACCGCGGCCCTGCGCAGCAGCGTCCTGGCCGACTGGCGCAATCAGGCGCCCAAGCGGCTGCCCGCGCTGCACGAGATGTGCCAGGAGCGCGCCGAACGCCAGGGCGAGCTGTCGTACCTGCTGGAACCCGACCTCAAGGAGGCCCGCGGCGGCCTGCGCGACGCCACCGCCCTGCGGGCCGTCGCCGCCTCCTGGCTCGCCGACGCGCCCCGCGAGGGCCTCGAAGAGGCCCGCACCACCCTGCTGGACACCCGCGACGCCCTGCACCTGGCCACCGGCCGCGCCACCGACCGGCTCGCCCTCCAGGAGCAGGACCAGGTCGCCGACGCGCTCGGCCTGCTCGACGCCGACGCGCTGCTGCGCCAGGTCTACGAGGCCGCCCGGCGGATCGCGTACGCCTCCGACGTCACCTGGCGCGAGGTCGGCCGCGTCCTGCGCTCACGCCAGCAGCGCCCCCGCCGCCGCGGACTGCTCGGCCGCGGCCGTACGACCCCCGCCGCCGTCCACACCCCCGAGCGCGTACCGCTGGCCGACGGCGTCGTGGAGCAGGAGGGCGAGGCCGTGCTGGCGCTGGCCGCCAGACCCGACCGCGACCCCGTCCTGGCGCTGCGCGCCGCGGCGGCCGCGGCCCAGGCCGGGCTGCCGCTGTCGCTGCACGCCGTCCGCAGGCTCGCCGCGTCGGCCAAGCCGCTGCCCGTGCCGTGGCCGGGGGAGGCCCGCGAACAGCTCGTGACGCTGCTGGGCGCCGGTGAGTCCACCGTCCAGGTCTGGGAGGCGCTGGAGGCCGAAGGGCTGATCACCCGGCTCCTGCCCGACTGGGAGCGGGTCCGCTGCCGCCCGCAGCGCAACGCCGTGCACCGCTTCACCGTCGACCGGCACCTGGTGGAGACCGCCGTGCAGGCCGCCGAGCTGACCCGCCGCGTCGGCCGCCCCGACCTGCTGCTGACCGCCGCGCTGCTGCACGACATCGGCAAGGGCTGGCCCGGCGACCACAGCGAGGCGGGCGAGGTCATCGCCCGCGACGTCGCCACCCGGATCGGCTTCCACGAGGCCGACGTCGACACCCTCGCCCTGCTGGTCCGCCACCACCTGCTGCTCATCGACACCGCGACCCGCCGCGACCTCGACGACCCCGAGACCATCCGGTCGGTCGCCGAGACCGTACGGGACACCTCCACGCTGGAACTGCTCGCCGCCCTCACCGAGGCCGACGCGCTGGCCACCGGGCCCGCCGCCTGGAGCACCTGGCGGGCCTCGCTCCTGGCCGACCTGGTCGACCGGGTCGCCGGGGCGCTCGACAGCGGAGCGCTGCCGCAGGTCGCCGACCGTGAGCCCACCGCCGAGGAGGAACGCCTGGTCATCGAGGCCGCCCGCACCGGCGGCCCGGTGCTGGCGCTGCACGCCCACACCGAGCCCGAGGCCGAGGGCGACGCCCAGGACGAGGCGCTGGGCGTGGAACTCGTCCTCGCCGTCCCCGACCGGCCCGGCCTGGTCGCCCAGGCCGCGGGCGTCCTCGCCCTGCACCGGCTCACCGTCAGGGCCGCCGACCTGCGCGCCGTCGACCCCCTCGGCGAGGGCCCGATCGCGCTGCTGACCTGGCGGGTCTCCGCCGAGTACGGCGCGCTGCCCGAGGCCGCCAGGCTCCGCGCCGACCTCGCCCGCGCCGTCGAGGGCACCCTGGACATCGAGGCCAGGCTCGCCGAGCGGGAGGCCGCCTATCCGCGGCGGCGCGGCATCACCCCGCCGCCGCCCCGCGTCAGCGTCGCCCCCGGCGGCACCTCGCAGACCGCCACCGTCCTCGAAGTCCGCGCCCACGACGCCCCCGGCCTGCTGCACCGCATCGGCCTCGCCCTGACCGCCACCGCCGTCACCGTCCGCTCCGCGCGCATCTCCACCCTGGGCGCGAACGCGGTCGACGCCTTCTACGTCGTCGGCAAGGACGGCGAGCCGCTGCCGCCCGCCCGCGCGGCCGAGGTGGCCCGCCAGGTCGAGAAGGCGCTGCGGTGACGGGGCGGTCGCGGCGGCGGCGATGAATCGCGGTCGCGGCGGCGACAATGAATCCGGGGCGAACCGAACGGGGGTCGGCCAAGTACCCTTGAGGACGACCACCGCCCACCCCCGACGCGAGGATCCACGACCGACGTGTTCGATACCCTCTCCGACCGCCTTGCAGCAACCTTCAAAAACCTCCGGGGCAAAGGCCGTCTGTCCGAGGCGGATATCGATGCCACCGCGCGCGAGATCCGGATCGCGCTGCTCGAAGCCGACGTCGCCCTCCCCGCGGTGCGCTCCTTCATCGCGAACGTCAAGGAGCGCGCCCTGGGCGCGGAGGTCTCCAAGGCGCTCAATCCCGCGCAGCAGATCGTCAAGATCGTCAACGAGGAACTGGTCGGCATCCTCGGCGGCGAGACCCGCCGCCTGAGGTTCGCCAAGCAGCCGCCGACCGTGATCATGCTCGCGGGCCTCCAGGGCGCCGGTAAGACGACGCTCGCAGGAAAGCTCGGCAAGTGGCTCCAGGGCCAGGGACACACCCCGCTGCTGGTCGCCTGCGACCTCCAGCGCCCCAACGCCGTCAACCAGCTCAGCGTCGTCGCCGAGCGCGCGGGCGTCGCCGTCTACGCGCCCGAGCCGGGCAACGGGGTGGGCGACCCCGTCAAGGTCGCCGGGGACTCCATCGAGTTCGCGAAGACCCAGCAGTACGACATCGTCGTGATCGACACCGCGGGCCGCCTCGGTGTCGACGAGGAGCTGATGCGGCAGGCCGCGGACATCCGCGACGCCGTACGCCCCGACGAGATCCTCTTCGTCGTCGACGCGATGATCGGCCAGGACGCGGTCAACACCGCGGAGGCGTTCCGCGACGGCGTCGGCTTCGACGGCGTGGTGCTGTCCAAGCTGGACGGCGACGCCCGAGGCGGCGCCGCGCTGTCGATCGCGCACGTCACCGGCAAGCAGATCATGTTCGCGTCGAACGGCGAGAAGCTGGACGACTTCGACGCGTTCCACCCGGACCGGATGGCCTCCCGGATCCTGGGCATGGGCGACATGCTGTCGCTGATCGAGAAGGCCGAGCAGACCTTCAGCCAGGCCGAGGCCGAGAAGATGGCCGCCAAGCTGCAGAGCAGCAAGGGCGGCAAGGACTTCACGCTCGACGACTTCCTGGCCCAGATGGAGCAGGTCCGCAAGATGGGCTCCATCTCCAAGCTGCTCGGCATGCTGCCGGGCATGGGCCAGATCAAGGACCAGATCAACAATCTGGACGAGAAGGACGTCGACCGCACCGCCGCGATCATCAAGTCGATGACGCCCGGCGAGCGGCAGGACCCGCACATCATCAACGGCTCGCGCCGCGCCCGTATCGCCAAGGGCTCCGGCGTCGAGGTCAGCGCGGTCAAGGGCCTGGTGGAGCGGTTCTTCGAGGCGCGCAAGATGATGTCGCGGATGGCCCAGGGCGGCGGCATGCCCGGAATGCCGGGGATGCCGGGGATGCCGGGCATGGGCGGCGGTCCGGGCCGGCAGAAGAAGCAGCAGAAGCAGGCCAAGGGCAAGCGGCAGTCGGGCAACCCGATGAAGCGCAAGGCGGAGGCCGCGGCCGCCGCCGCCCGCCGCGAGCAGCAGGGCCAGGGGCAGGAGGGCGACAGCCCGTTCGGTCTGCCCCCGGGCGGCGAGAACTTCGAACTGCCCGACGAGTTCAAGAAGTTCATGGGCTGAGCCCGGCGACGGGACCCGGCGGCGTGCGCATCCCGGAGGCGCGCACGCCGTACGGGAGGCGATGATGGGCGCATGCGCGTTTCCATTCGAGAGCCCAGGCCCGCAGACGCCGAAGCCCACCGCGCGGCGGTGCTGCGCTCGGCGGAACACCTCAGACCGTGGAATCCGGTGGACCCGGACGGCTTCCACGAGCTGCTGCGGCAGCAGGGCGGCGAGCTGCGGACCTTCCTCATCTTCAACGACGAGGACGGCGGCCTGGTCGGCAAGTGCAATGTCGCCAACATCGTGCGGGCCCGCTTCCGCAACGCCGCGCTGGGCTACGACAGTTACCTGCCGTACAACGGCACCGGCCGGATGAGCGAGGGGCTGCGGCTGGTGGTGGACCGCTGCTTCACCAGCTATCCGAACGGGCTCGGGCTGCACCGCCTGGAGATCAACGTCCAGCCGGACAACAGCCGTTCGGTCGCGATGGCCAAGCGGCTCGGTTTCCGCCACGAGGGCTTCTCGCCGCGCATGCTCTTCATCAACGACGCGTGGCGCGACCACGAGCGGTTCGCGCTCACCGCCGAGGAGTGGCCGGGCCTGCCGTCCGACTGACGACCGGCCGCCGTACGCGTACCCGTATCCGTATCCGCGGGGGTGCGGTCGCTGGGCCCGGCGCTCAGGCCAGCAGCCCGCGCAGCCCTCCGGCCCGTGCCAGCGCCTCCAGTTCGTCCAGCGCGCGGACGGCCCGCCCCGCGGCCTCGGGGTCGGTGCCCGGCAGGCCGCTCGCCGCGAACTCGTCCTCGTCCAGGCGCAGTACGGCCGTGCCGTCGGCGGACACCCACAGGTCGAGGTCCAGATCCTCGACGGTGAGGCCGTCGGCGGCCACGAGCGCGGGCCTGGCGATGTCGCAGTACCAGCCCTTGAGGCAGCCGCGCCCGTCGCGCACCTCCTTCACGGCGTACCAGCGGTCGCGCCAGTAGGTCTCGGTGAACACGTCGCCGGGCTCGAAGCGGACGAAGCCGAAGTCCCTGGCCTCGGGCGCCGCCCAGTCGGCGCGTACGGTCACGCGTACGCCGTCGTCGTGCAGCACGGTCGCGGGATAGCGGCGCTTCTCGCGGCCGGCCTTCGTCAGACGGACCGTGGTCGGGGCGGCGGCCGGGAGCGGCGGGGGAGTGTCGGGCATGCCGCCGACCCTGTCCGACGCGCGGCGGGGCGGGCCACCGAATTTCCGCGGACCGCCAGGTTCTGCGCGAGCCACCGGATACCCGCGGACCATCGGATTCCTATGGCCCCGCGCGGTTTCGGCGGGTGGGCCGGCCGGACCGCGTGCGCCTCTTCGTATACGACGCCGGCGCGGGTTCGGACGCGGACCCGTTATCGGAGCGGGGCAAGATTTTACCTACGCCCGCCTCCGCGCGGCCTGCCCGCCGGGCCGGTCTCCGCCGGGATCACCCGCGTCCGGCGTGCGGACGATCAGATACCGGAAGACGTTCTCCATCCGCACCGAGCCGTCCGGCCGCCGGTACGGGTGCAGCGCCTCGGCGATCTCCTTGTCGACCTGCTGCCGGTCGGTGGCCTCGACCGCCGCGTCGAAGAGCCCGGTGGAGAGCAGACCGCGCACCGCGCTCGGCAGATCCGGGTAGCCGAAGGGGCAGGACACCCGCCCCGAGCCGTCAGGGCGCAGCCCCGCGGCGAGCGCCAGATTCTCCAGGTCGTCCCGGCCGCTGAGCCGTACCTCCCGGGCGGCGGGCCCGCGCGGCTCCGCCAGCCGGGTCGCCACCCGCAGGACCCGCGAGGTCGCGCACCGCTCGGGCGGACCCCAGCCCGCCAGGACGATCGCGGTGTCCGGGTCCGCCGTGGCCGCGGCGGCGCACAGCGACGGCAGCAACTCGGCCGCGGGAGCCGCCGGGTCGAAGGCCGTGACCAGGTCGAAGCCGCCGGTGAGCCGGTGCGGAACACCCGCCGTCAGCCGCGTCCTGCCCCGGGCGCGCGCCGGTCCGCCCCAGGGATGCGCGGGAAGCAGCCGCTCGCGGGCCAGCGCCAGCCGCTGCTCGTCCGTCTCGAAGCCGGTGACGGCCGCGCCCCGGTCCGCCGCCAGCAGCAGCGCGAGCCCCGCGCCGCAGCCGAGGCCCAGTAACCGGGTGTCCGCGCCGACCTCCAGCCGGTCGTACACGCTCTCGTACAGCGGGACGAGCATCCGTTCCTGGATCTCCGCCCAGTCCCGCGCCCTGCTCTCCGCGTCGGACCTGGTTCCGCGATAGAGCGTAGAAGCCATCGACCGCCCCAATCAGATGTGCGCCGTCGTTTTGCCCCCGTGGTGCCGTACCTGCCGCTTGCGTCCCCGAAAGCCAGACAACTGCTGAATCCCGACGCCGTCCAGGGTCCGGAGTGCCCATTTTTGGAACTACCCGCCCAGGCGCCGCACCGGTCCCGGGGCCGACCGGACCGATTCACGCTCGGGGCGGGCGGGGCCGTAACATCTGCGTCATGGCAAAGGCTCCCGTTCTCACCCCCCAGGCGGACGATTTCCCGCGCTGGTACCAGGACCTGATCAGCAAGGCCGAGTTGGCCGACAACGGCCCGGTGCGCGGCACCATGGTCATCCGGCCTTACGGCTACGGCCTGTGGGAGCGGATGCAGCAGGACATGGACGCGCGGATCAAGGAAGCGGGCGCGCAGAACGCGTACTTCCCGCTCTTCATCCCGCAGTCGTACCTGACGCGCGAGGCCGAGCACGTCGAGGGCTTCGCGCCCGAGCTCGCGGTCGTCACGCACGCCGGCGGCAAGGAGCTGGAAGAGCCGATCGTCGTCCGGCCCACGTCCGAGACGATCATCAACGAGTACTTCTCCAAGTGGGTGCAGAGCTACCGCGACCTGCCGCTGCTGATCAACCAGTGGGCGAACGTGGTCCGTTGGGAGCTGCGCCCGCGGCTGTTCCTGCGCACCACCGAATTCCTCTGGCAGGAGGGCCACACCGCCCACGCCACGTACGAGGACGCGCGCGCCTACGCCGCCCGGATCCAGAAGGACGTCTACGCGGACTTCATGGAGAACGTGCTGGCGATGGACGTCGTCCTCGGCCGCAAGACCGCCAAGGAGCGGTTCGCGGGCGCGATCAACACCCTCACCCTGGAAGGGATGATGGGTGACGGCAAGGCGCTCCAGCTCGGCACCAGCCACGAACTGGGGCAGAACTTCGCCAAGGCGTTCCACACGCAGTACCTGTCGAAGGACGGCACGCAGGAGCACGTCTGGCAGACGTCCTGGGGCAGCACGACGCGGATGATCGGCGCCCTGGTGATGACGCACGGCGACGACAACGGGCTGCGGGTGCCGCCGAGGCTCGCGCAGACCCAGGTCGTGGTGCTGGCGATCAAGGGCGACGAGGCGGTCGTCGCCAAGGTGCGCGAGATCGGCGAGACGCTGCGCGCGGCCGGGCTGCGCGTGCACGTGGACGACCGCACCGACACCCCCTTCGGCCGCCGCGCGGTCGACTGGGAGCTGAAGGGCGTGCCCGTCCGCGTCGAGATCGGGCCGCGCGACCTGGAGGCGGGCACCGCGATGCTGGCCCGCCGGATTCCCGGCGGCAAGGAGCCGGTCGCGATCGACACCCTGGCCGACCTGCTGCCCAAGGTGCTCGAAGAGGACCAGGCGACGCTGCTGCGCGAGTCCCGCGAGCGCCGGACGTCCCGCACCGTGGACGTCACGACGATCGAGGAGGCCGCCGAGGCCGCCGCCACCGGCTGGGCCCGCATCCCCTGGGCCGACCTCGGTCCCGAGGGTGAGGCCAAGCTGGCTGAGCAGGGCGTTTCCGTACGCTGCCTGGTCGCGCCCGACGGTTCGGTGCCGGACGCCGACGACACTCCGGGCACGCTGGCGATCGTCGCGCGCGCCTACTGAGGCCGCTCGCGTCCGCTGACCGAAAAGCGGCGTGCGTTATATGTGAATCGTCCGTCGATGGGGCGGGTGCGCGGGTTCTCCACAGACCTGCACACCCGCCCTTCGTCATGCGCATCATCCGGAACTGACCGATCAGTGCAAATTATTTACGGTAGCCCGGTATCGGAACACCGGGAGCGCCCGGCTCGTTGTCACGGCGTGAGCACGACACCACCTGTTCTCGCCGCCGAGCTGGCAGTCGCCTGGGCCGATATTCAACGGCACCATCCCGAGCTGCCCGACCTGGCCGCGCCCGAGTCCCTGATCGGAGAGTCGTCGTCCGCCTGCGGCAACGAGCTCTCCTTCGAAAGGCTGCTGCACGAGGCCGTGCACGGGATCGCCGCTGCCCGCGGAATCCGTGACACCTCGCGTGCCGGCCGCTACCACAACCGCCGATTCCTGGCCATCGCCGACGAAATGGGCCTCGATCACGCGGAGGAGCCGCACCCGAGCAGCGGCTTCTCCCTCGTGGTGATGCGCCCGGACACCCGGAAGCGTTACCGGGTCACCATCGACCGGCTACAGCGCGCCCTCAAGGCGCACACCGTGGCCACCACCGCCGACACCGCACGCTCCTTCCGCGGGCCGGCCGCCAGGCACGGCTCGTCGGGCGGCGGGGTACGGGTCAAGGCCGTGTGCGACTGCGGGCGCAATGTCCGGGTCGTCCCGTCGGTGCTGGCCCAGGCGCCCATCATGTGCGGGGCCTGCGGGCAGCCGTTCCGGATCCCGGAGGTCGTCGGGGTCGGCTGAGTGTGGCAGAATGTCCAGTCGAGAACTCGACAGCCGTGCAGGAACCCTCTCTCCTTCGGCTGACGCGTCCACCGGGCGCGACGACTCCCACAACCCCACGTGGAAGTCCGCTGTGCCCAAACACGTCAATTCCAGGAGAACCCACTCCCGTGGCAGTCAAGATCAAGCTGAAGCGTCTGGGCAAGATCCGTTCGCCTCACTACCGCATCGTCGTCGCCGACTCCCGTACCCGCCGTGACGGCCGGGCCATCGAGGAGATCGGCCTGTACCACCCGGTGCAGAACCCCTCGCGCATCGAGGTCGACTCGGACCGCGCGCAGTACTGGCTCTCCGTCGGCGCTCAGCCGACCGAGCCCGTGCTCGCCATCCTGAAGCTCACCGGCGACTGGCAGAAGTACAAGGGCCTCGATGCCCCGGCACCGCTGCTCGTCGCCGAGCCGAAGGCCGACAAGCGCGCCCTCTTCGAGGCCGCCGCCAAGGACAGCGCGGACGAGCCCAAGGGTGAGGCGATCACCCCGAAGGCGAAGAAGTCCGAGAAGTCCGAGAAGAAGGCCGATGACACCGCCGAGGCTCCGGCCGCGGCCGAGTCGACCGAGGCCTGAGCATGCTCGAGGAGGCCCTTGAGCACCTCGTGAAGGGCATCGTCGACAATCCTGACGATGTGCACGTGGGTATGCGCACCCTGCGTCGCGGCAGCGTGCTCGAGGTCCGGGTGCACCCCGACGACCTCGGCAAGGTGATCGGCCGCAACGGCCGTACCGCCCGCGCGCTGCGTACCGTCGTGGGCGCCCTCGGCGGCCGTGGTGTCCGTGTCGACCTCGTCGACGTGGACCAGGTTCGCTGAGCGGGCCGACACAGAGAACACCGGCGCGGGCCGGGGGTGGCAGTCGCCGCTCCCGGCCCGCGCCGCGTTCGTACCCTTTTCATCCCTGTTCCGGAGTCGGAGAGTGAGCCGTACATGCAGTTGGTAGTCGGCAGGATCGGCCGCGCCCACGGCATCAAGGGCGAGGTCAGCGTCGAGGTGCGGACCGACGAGCCGGAGTTGCGGCTCGCGCCCGGAGCCGTCCTCGCCACCGACCCGGCCGCCACGGGCCCGCTGACCATCGCCACCGGACGCGTGCACAGCGGCCGGCTGATGCTGCGCTTCGAGGGCGTCGCCGACCGCACCGCCGCCGAAGCGCTGCGCAATACGCTGCTGATCGCCGAGGTCGACCCGGAGCAGACGCCGGAGGACCCCGAGGAGTTCTACGACCATCAGCTCATCGACCTCGACGTGGTGACGGTCGACGGCCGCGAGGTCGGCCGGATCGCCGAGATCAGCCATCTCCCGTACCAGGACCTGCTGATCGTCCGGCGGCCTGACGGCACCGAGGTGCTCATCCCGTTCGTCGGCGAGATCGTGCCGGAGATCGACCTGGAGGAGCAGCGCGCGGTGATCGACCCGCCGCCGGGGCTGCTGGACGAGGCCGACGCGGAAGTGGCGACGTCCGGCGAGGGCGCGGGCGGCGCCACTGATGCCGACGTCACTGATGCCGACGTCACTGATGCCGACGTCACTGATGACGACGCCACGGATGACGGCGCCACTGATGCCGACGCCACGTCCGGCGACGACGCGGACGGCGTGTGACATGCGGATCGACGTCGTCACGATCTTCCCCGAGTACCTGGAGCCGCTGAACGTCTCGCTGGTCGGCAAGGCGCGGGCGAGCGGGCGGCTCGACGTGCGGGTGCACGACCTGCGCGGGTGGGCGTACGACCGGCACAACACGGTGGACGACACCCCGTACGGCGGCGGACCCGGCATGGTCATGAAGACCGGCCCCTGGGGCGAGGCGCTCGACCAGACCCTCGCCGACGGCTACGAGGCGGGCGCCCGCCGCCCCGCGCTCGTCGTCCCCACCCCCAGCGGCCGGCCCTTCAGCCAGGCGCTCGCCGTCGAACTCTCCGCCAGCCCCTGGCTGATCTTCACACCCGCCCGCTACGAGGGCATCGACACCCGCGTCACCGACGAGTACGCGACCCGGCTGCCGGTCCACGAGGTCTCCATCGGCGACTACGTGCTGGCCGGCGGCGAGGCGGCGGTCCTGGTGATCACCGAGGCGGTGGCCCGGCTGCTGCCCGGCGTCCTCGGCAACGCCGAGTCGCACCGCGACGACTCCTTCGCGCCGGGACCGATGGCCAATCTGCTGGAGGGCCCGGTCTACACCAAGCCGCCGCAGTGGCGCGGGCGCGGCATCCCCGACGTGCTGCTCAGCGGCCACCACGGCAAGGTCGCGCGCTGGCGGCGGGACGAGGCGCTGCGCCGTACCGTCGCCAACCGGCCCGACCTGGTGGAGCGTTGCGACCCCGCGGCCTTCGACAAGAAGGACCGCGAGATGCTCTCCATCCTCGGCTGGGGCCCCGGCCCCGACGGCCGATTTGGGCCCAGCCCGGAGGCCGTGGAAGAATGAGCCGCTGCTGTCCGTCCGGCGCGCGCCCCTGCCACAGGGGGAACGACGTCCGTCCGACGCGGCGGCACCCCATTTTTTGGCAAATCCGCATCGCGACATTCCGTCGATGACCTGTGGCATCGGCGAGGAAGCAGAATCTCATGCCCAACCTGATCGACAGCGTCAACAGCGCCTCGCTGCGCACCGACGTCCCGGCCTTCCGCCCCGGCGACACCGTCAACGTCCACGTGCGCGTCATCGAGGGCAACCGCTCCCGTGTGCAGCAGTTCAAGGGTGTTGTCATCCGCCGCCAGGGCGCGGGCATCAGCGAGACCTTCACGGTCCGCAAGGTCAGCTTCTCCGTCGGCGTCGAGCGCACGTTCCCCGTGCACACCCCGATCGTCGAGAAGATCGAGGTCGTCACCCGCGGTGACGTCCGTCGCGCGAAGCTGTACTACCTCCGTGAGCTGCGCGGCAAGGCCGCGAAGATCAAGGAGAAGCGCGACAACTGATCCATGGGAAGGCCGGATAAGCTCTGGCCTCGATGGACAGCGAAGCGACACTTCCGGAACGCGACCGTTCCTCTCCCGCCGACGAGGCGGATACGGAGGAGCGGTCGCGTTTCGTCGTGTCAGGACGCGATGCGGCGGGTCCTGGATCCCGGTCCCCGATGCGGGTCCTCGTGCGCGAGGCCGTGCCGCGCTGGTGGGCGGAGTGGCGGCGTACGGTGCTGCTCGCGGTCGGCTGCGTCGTCGCGCTGCTGCTGGTGAGCACGTATGTCGTGCAGCCCTTCCAAGTGCCCAGCGGCTCCATGGAGAACACGCTGCGGGTCGGCGACCGGGTGCTGGTCAACAAGCTGGCGTACCGTTTCGGCGGCCATCCGCGGCGCGGGGACGTGATCGTCTTCGACGGCGACGGATCGTTCACTCAGCAGGGTGGGACGGACTACGTGAAGCGCGTCATCGGCATCGGCGGCGACCGCGTCACCTGCTGCGACAAGCAGGGCAGGCTGCTGGTCAACGGCCGCCCGCTGGACGAGGGCTACCTCTTCCCCGGCGACGCCCCCTCGCGGGTACCTTTCGACATCGTGGTGCCGGACGGAAGGCTGTGGGTGATGGGCGACCACCGCGACGACTCCCGCGACTCACGGGACCACCTCGGGGAACCGGGCGGCGGCACCGTACCGCTCGGCAAGGTGATCGGCCGGGCCGAGTGGATCGGCTGGCCGTTCGGCCACTGGACCCGGCTCAACCGCCCCGCGACCTTCGCCGCCGTCCCCGCACCCGCCGCGGGTCACCATGGGTAACCGCGGGCGGCCCCGCTACGGCCACCACCGCGCCGCCCCGGTGACGGGCGCGGCGGGCTCCGGCGCGGGCGGCGCCCCGGGAAGCGGCACGGGCGACGGCGCGTACGGCGGACCGCCCGGCGGCGGCAGCACTCGTATCGAGCGCCGCAAACTGGCCCGCAAGGTCAAGCGCAAGCGCCGCCGCTCGCTCGCCAGGGAGGTGCCGCTGCTGGTCATGGTGGCCCTGCTGATCGCGCTGGTGCTCAAGACGTTCCTGCTCCAGGCGTTCGTCATCCCGTCCGGGTCGATGGAGCAGACCATCAAGATCGGCGACCGGGTGCTGGTCGACAAGCTCACCCCGTGGTTCGGCGCCGAGCCGCACCGCGGTGACGTCGTGGTCTTCAAGGACCCCGGCGGCTGGCTGCCGCCCGAGGAGCAGAAGAAGCCCGACCCCGTGGTGATCAAGCAGGTGAAGCAGTTCTTCACCTACATCGGCCTGCTGCCGTCCGCCGACGAGCAGGACCTGATCAAGCGGGTCATCGGCGTCGGCGGCGACACCGTGAAGTGCTGCGACGCCGACGGGCGCATCACCGTCAACGGTGTGCCCCTCAGTGAGCCGTATCTTTACGCCGGTAATCCACCCTCAATGATGAAATTCACCGTGCACGTACCGCAGGGCAGGCTGTGGGTGATGGGCGACCACCGGTCGGATTCGGCCGACTCGCGGTACCACACGGACAAGCCCGGAGGCGGCACGATTCCGCTGAATCTGGTGGTGGGAAGGGCCTTCGTCATCGCCTGGCCGTTCGGTCACTGGGAGCGACTGAAGGAACCCGGCACGTTCGCGTCCGTCCCCGACGCGCAGGTGGCGGCGACCGCGGCCACAGCCGGGACGGCTAGGGTGGCCCAGGCCAACAACGGCCAAGGAACGAGCCAGACACCGACTCCTGCGGAACTCCCGCTCGTTATGGGAGTGGCGGGCCTGCGCCGGAAACGGGGCAGGCGGCGGACTGGAGTGAGGAGTGGATGTGGGGGACCTGGTGGTCGGCGCACGGTCTGGATCCGGCGAGCCCGAAAAAGGGGATGTCACGGTGCCGTCTGTCGACAAGTCGGAGGCCGATGGCCGAGTCCCCGAGCCCGCGGACAGTACGGAGTACGGCGGCGGGCAGTACCCGGGCGGCGGGTCGTACCCCGGCAGCCACGCCGATGCGGGTCAGGTTCCCGGCCAGGCTCCGGAGGCCCCCGTGGGGCCGGCGGACGGCACGGACCCGCGGGACCCCGCGGGGGGCGGTCCCGCTGACCGCCCCCAGGGTCCCGGCGGCCCCGGGGACCCCGGCTCGGGTGACGAGCCGCCGTCCCACTCCTCGGGCGGCTCCGCGAGCAAGAACCGGTCGTTCTGGAAGGAACTGCCGCTTCTGATCGGCATCGCGCTGGTCCTGGCGCTGCTGATCAAGACCTTCCTGGTGCAGGCGTTCTCCATCCCGTCCGACTCCATGCAGCACACGCTGGAGCGCGGCGACCGTGTCCTGGTCGACAAGCTCACCCCCTGGTTCGGCTCCAAGCCGAGCCGCGGCGAGGTCGTCGTCTTCCACGACCCGGGCGGCTGGCTCGGCGAGAATCCGCCCGCCAGCGGCAACGCGGTGACCAGGGGCGTGCAAAAGGGCCTCAGCTTCATCGGCCTGATGCCGTCCGCCGAGGAGAAGGACCTGATCAAGCGGGTCATCGGCGTCGGCGGTGACACGGTCGAGTGCAACGGCACGGGACCGGTGAAGGTCAACGGCAAGGCGCTGGACGAGCCGTACGTCTTCGCGGGCAACACCCCCTGCACCCCCGACCGGCCGTTCAAGGTCACCGTGCCCAAGGGCCGGATCTGGGTCATGGGCGACCACCGCCAGGACTCCCTCGACTCCCGGTACCACATGACGCTGCCCGGCGGCGGCACCGTGTCCGACAACGAGGTCGTCGGCCGCGCCGTGACGGTGGCCTGGCCGGTCAACCGCTGGGACTGGCTCTCCATCCCCAGCACCTTCAGCCAGCCGGGCATCAACGCGGCGGGCACCGCGGGCCCGGCCGCGGTGGGCCTCCTCGGTGCCGCGCCGCTGGTGCTGATGCGCCGCCGCAAGCTGCTGCGCGCACAGCCGCCGGTCACTGCGGAGACGGAAGAGGACTGACGGACGTACCCGGCCCGCGGCGGCGGGCGCCCGATCGAGCACCGACGGGCGTCCGGGCCTACGGTCCGGGGCGTACCGCCGGGTAGGGTTCCGGTCCATGAGCAGCAGCAGTGCGATACGCAAGGGTGAGGGCCGGTTCGGACGTACGGTGTCCGGGCTGGCCATCGCTCTTGGCTGTGCCCTGTTCCTCGGCGGCTTCGCCTGGGGAGCGGTCGAGTACCGGCCGTACACAGTGCCCACCAATTCCATGCAGCCGACCGTGCAGCCGGGCGACCGGGTGCTGGCCCAGAAGGTCTCCGGCTCCGATGTGCGCCGCGGCGACGTGGTGGTCTTCCAGGACAAGCTCTGGGGCGACCTGCCCGAGGTCAAGCGGGTCGTCGGCGTCGGCGGCGACGTCGTCAAGTGCTGCGACACCCAGAGCCGCCTCACGGTGAACGGCACGGCGGTCGACGAAGAGGGCTACCTCGACGGCTCCGACGCCTCCGCCGCGCCCGGTGGCTCCGGCCTTCCCGGCGTTCCCGCCTCCGTGACGAAGTTCAGCACCACGGTGCCGCGCGGCTCGCTCTTCCTGCTCGGTGACAACCGCGCGGTCTCCCAGGACTCCCGTATCCGCCTCAGCGACGCCCAGCACGGCGCGGTCCCCGTGAGCGCCGTCAAGGGCCGCGTGGACGGCACGGTGTGGCCCATGGGGCGGATGGGGACGCTGTCGCCCACGACCGCCTTCAAGGCCGTGCCGGGCGGCGGTACGTCCGCCGAGGGGCCGCTGCGCTGGATCGTCGTCATGGTGGTCGTGGGCGCCGTGCTGATTCTCGGCGGCGCGGCGTACGGACCGGTGGCCGGGCTGCTGAGGCGGCGCAGGTGACCGTGGTGCGTCGGCGCGTCGCCCGTGTGGTGCTGCTCGACCCGGCGGACCGGATCCTGCTGCTGAACGGCGTCGATCCGGCCGATCCGGCGGTGGGCTCGTGGTTCACGCCGGGCGGCGGGGTCGAGGGCGGTGAGAGCCTGGAGGAGACGGCGCTGCGCGAGCTCGCCGAGGAGACCGGCATCACCGATGTACGGCTCGGCCCGGTGCTGTGGGAGCGGACCAGCTCCTTCAGCTTCGACGGGCGGCGCTGGGAGCAGGACGAGTGGTATCACCTGGGCCGTACCGACACGGTCGACGTCGACACCAGCGGCCAGACGGACCTGGAACGCAGAAGTGTCTCGTCGTTGCGCTGGTGGACCTGCGAGGAACTTTTGCGCACTCGTGAGACGGTGTACCCCATCAGACTCGCTGAGCTGCTGCGTACGCTGCTCGGCGAAGGCCCCCCGCAATCCCCGATCCCCCTGGGGACGGAGCGCGACTGACGCACAATGGGGGGCACGTACGGCTGAAGGGGAACATGCCATGAGCGCCGAGGACCTCGAAAAGTACGAGACCGAGATGGAGCTGAAGCTCTACCGGGAGTACCGCGATGTCGTTGGCCTGTTCAAGTACGTGATCGAGACCGAGCGACGCTTCTACCTCACCAACGACTACGAGATGCAGGTGCACTCGGTCCAGGGTGAGGTCTTCTTCGAGGTCTCGATGGCCGATGCCTGGGTCTGGGACATGTACAGGCCCGCCCGCTTCGTCAAGCAGGTCCGTGTCCTCACGTTCAAGGACGTGAACATCGAGGAGCTGAACAAGGCGGATCTGGATCTGCCGTCGGACGAGTCGGGCTTCAATAGTTGAAGCTGAGGCCCTTTTGAGGGGGCTTCGGGGGTGCCGGTGCGCTCTTGGTGGGGCGGGGGCCGGGTGGTGGTGCGGGGCGCGGTGGGGGATCGCGGCGCGGGGTCGCGGCGCGGGCCCCGGTGCATGGGCGCGGTGCGGGCTGCGGTGCGGGGTCGCGGCGCGGGTCGCGGGGAGTTATCCACAGACTGGGACCAAGATCATCTTCGGCGGTCGAACTCTGTCACAGTGAGTGACGGAGGTGGTACGCATGAACGCACGAGGTGCGCTGGGGCGGTACGGCGAGGGGCTGGCGGCCCGCAGGCTGGAGGACGCGGGACTGACCGTGCTCGACCGGAATTGGCGGTGCGGGCGCGACGGGGAGATCGACATTCTGGCGTCCGAGGGGGACGCCCTGGTGGTGTGCGAGGTGAAGACCCGCCGTGACGGCGGCTTCCAACACCCCATGGCGGCGCTCGGGCCGCGGCAGATCCACCGGCTGCGGTCGCTCGCCGACCGCTGGGCGGCGGAACACGGCGGCGCGCCACCGGGCGGCGTGAGAATCGACCTGGTCGGCGTCCTGCTGCCCGCCCGCGGTGCGGCCCGCGTCGAGCATGTGCGGGGGGTGGCGTGATGGGCTTCGCCCGTACGTGCTCGGTCGCGCTGATCGGCGTCGAAGGCGTCGTGGTCGAGGTCCAGGCCGACCTCGAACCCGGCGTGGCGGCCTTCGCCCTGGTCGGACTGCCCGACAAGAGCCTCACCGAGAGCCGCGACCGGGTGCGCGCCGCGATCGTGAACAGCGGCGAGGTCTGGCCGCAGAAGAAGCTCACCGTCGGCCTCAGCCCGGCCTCGGTGCCCAAGGGCGGTTCGGGGTTCGATCTCGCCGTGGCGTGTGCGATCCTCGCCGCCAACGACCGCATCGCCCCCGGATCCATCGCCGACCTCATGATGATCGGCGAACTGGGACTCGACGGACGGGTCCGCCCGGTCCGCGGGGTGCTGCCCGCCGTCCTGGCGGCGGCCGACGCCGGATACCGGCAGGTCGTGGTGCCGGAGCGCACCACGGCCGAGGCATCCCTGGTCCCCGGCGTCTCCGTCCTCGGCATCCGCACCCTGCGGCAGCTCGTCGCCCTCCTCAACGACGAGCTGGCCCCCGAGGAGGACCTGGACCCGGCGCGGGCGGACGGCCGCCCCGACCCGATACTGGCCGGGCTGACCGTGCCGGGCGGCGGCGTCGGGACCGGACTGGCCGGCGGCCTCGGTGACGCCTCGCTCACCGGGCACGGCCCCGACCTGGCCGACGTCGCCGGACAGCGGACCGCCCGCACCGCGCTGGAGGTCGCCGCCGCCGGCGGACACCATTTGTATCTGAAGGGCCCGCCGGGCGCGGGCAAGACGATGCTCGCCGAGCGGCTGCCCGGCATCCTGCCGCCGCTCACCCGCCAGGAGTCCCTGGAGGTCACCGCCGTCCACTCGGTGGCGGGCATCCTCCCGCCAGGACGGCCCATGGTCGACGCCCCGCCGTACTGCGCGCCGCACCACTCGGCCACCATGCCCTCGCTGGTCGGCGGCGGCAGCGGACTGCCCCGACCGGGTGCGGTCTCGCTCGCCCATCGCGGAGTTCTCTTTTTGGACGAGTTGACAACATTATTACGTATCCCGTACAATACGTACATAAGGGATACGAACAAGCGTGCGAAACGAACTGAAGGGACTACCGGCCGGAATCTACCTCCGCATCAGCGACGACAAAGAAGGTCGTGAGCTTGGTGTCGCTCGTCAGGAGGAAGATGACCGCCGTCTCGCTGACAGGCTGGGCGTGAACGTTGTCGAGGTCTACAAGGACAACGACATCTCCGCCAGCACCCGCACGAAGAAGAAGCGTCCTGACTACCGCCGGATGCTGCGCGACGCCGAGATGGGCCGCATCAAGGTCATCATCGCCTACACGAGTGCTCGCATCACTCGTCGGCCGCGCGAGAACGAAGACCTGATCGACCTTGGTGAACAGCACGGGACGGTCTTTCAGTACGTCGCGTCACCTGCCTTCGACCTGAACACCGCCAACGGCCGGATGGTCGCCCGCATCCTTGCTGCCAGCGACGCGGGCCAAGCAGAGACAACCGCAGAGCTGATCATCCGCAAGAAGCTGGAGCGCGCCCAAGACGGCAAGTTCCACGGCGGCGGTCGCCCGTACGGCTACGAGAAGGACGGCAAGACACCGCGTCTCTGCGAGATCAAGGTCGTCATCGAAGCCGTGCGACGCCTCGGAGCCGGAGAGAGCCAAGCCTCGATCATCCGCAGCTACAACGACCGGGGCACGAAGACGGCCGACGGCGGCATGTGGAACGTCGGCAACTTCAAGCGGACGATCACGAAGCTCCGGTACGTCATCTTCGACGACACTGACCCAGAGCGCCGAGGTACCCGCGAACACAGCTCTGGCATCTACCGCGCGGAGTGGGAGGGCTTCGTCACCCGCACCGAGCACGGGCTGATGATGGCCCAGCTCAACAAGGCGGCTCAACCGTGGGCCCACGGCCTCACCAACGGTCGCCGGTACCTGCTGAGTGGTCTGCTGCGGTGCGGCGGCTGCCAGGCGTCTGGTGAGCCATGTACGGCCTCGATGATCGGGCAAGCCCGGAAGCGCGAGAACGGCACTCACCAACGACGCTACCGCTGCAAGGGCCGAGACAACTTCGCTCGCATCGTCGGGTGCGGGAAGGTGTTCCGCGACGCGGCAGCCTTGGACGAGTTCGTCACGGAAGCAGTCCTGACCCGCTTTGACTCGCCGGACATCGCGCGGGCGCTCACGCCGAAGGAGGACGCCGACAAGGTGGACGAGCTGGTCAAGGAACTGGCCGGCTTCAATCTACGACGGCAGCAGCTCGCCGCTGAACACGCCCTCAAGCCCTACGCGGACTACGACATCATGCGCGCCACGATCATGAGCGCGATCGGCGAGACCGAGAAGAAGCTGAGCAAGCTGCACGTCGGTAGCGCGAAGACACTGCTCCCTACCGAGCAGCCGATGCGAGCAGCATGGGCCACGGCAACGATCGAGTGGCAGAGGGACATCCTGAAACTGGTGATTGAGCGCATCATCGTGCACCCCGGTAGTCCCGGCAGTCACACGTGGAGGGGCCACCGCTTCGACCCGAGCCGCATCGAGATACTCTGGCGGGTCTAGCGTTCGCCCAATAAAAAGAGTCGTACCCAGATACTTGGGTGCGACTCTTTTTTGGTTTCTACTCCTCGGGCTGCTGCGCCTTGATGAGTTGTGCGACCTGGGCGATGACGCCGGGGTCTTCAATCTTCAACGGCACGCCACTCGCCCGGGTTGAATGTTCTAACCATTTGTTGATGTCTGAATCTTCGCCCATTCGCTCGTTCTCCGCTTATATTTCCATTGTACGCCATCCTCTGCTAATTGTGTTCGCATCGGTGTTGTAGTTCGGTCAAACTCTATAGAAAACCCTTCTCAGGTGGCGCATAACTGGATGTAGGGCCAGGAATAATCCGGCCCGGAACCTACACAACCAGTGGAGCAGAAATGGCCATCGTGAGCCAGAAGGTCTCAGACCTCACCGGCAAGCAAGGCAAGGACGTGGACTTCGCCGGGGTTGTCGTCAGGCAGCACCCGGACATCGACCAGCCGAAGGCATTGGACGTGTTGGTGCCCGAACTCAAGCAGTTCGCGGACATCAGTGATGGCCTCGTAATCCTGGAGGTCTCACTGCCCAACGGCAGCAGGCAGGACATGTACGTCCCCCTGGAAGAGTTCAACAAGGCCGCACCGAACATGGCCGAGGTCTTGAAGAACGCCCGTGGTACCCGTGGTCGCGTCCCCGGAACCAAGGTCAGCAACGGCAATGGGAACGGCAACGCCTAACCTCTCTACTCCGCCTCCTGCCACCGCTCCCGGCGGTTGAGGCGGAACCGCCCCGTTCTGGTGTCTCGAAAGAGATATCGGGACGGGGTTTTTCAATTCCATGACCCCCGTTAATCAAGTTCTATTGCATCACGGATATATGCAAATACATTGAATTGTGTTATAAATACCGAGGCTCTTCAGTCGAAAAAGAAACATCATTGAGGGTGGGTACGCCGCAAGGCGCACCCACCCTCTTTCGTTTCCGCACGTTAAGAACTCGGTTCAATCAAGCAATGAGAGATGGTGAAACGCTACATGCGCTACATGCGCTCCCTGCGCACCAGAATCATGCTCGCACTGCTGAGTGTGTTCATCCCGCTCTTGGTGGTTGTCCCCTCGGGGATTGCCAGTGCTGCTGAGTCGGTACCGCTGCTTCAGTGGTCGCCGCCCACAGCCACCGGCTTCACGCAGAGCCTCGTGACGAGCCCTACGGGCAGTATCACGATTCCCTGCACGACGGGCACCACCGGCAACGATCTGCGGACGTACGATGCGACTGGACAGCTTGTCCAGGACATCTCGCGTACCGCCACGATCGACGGCGTGACGAACTGCATCGCTCACCCGGTCGTTGACAAAAACGGTACGGTCTACGGAATCCCGGCGAGCACCAGCACGTACGTCAACGGTCCGAACCTGTTGGCTTACGCCAACAACACCTTGAAGTGGAAGTATCCGCTCCCGAGCCCGAGCAGGACGGTCCCCCTTGTTGTCGGCGCAAACGGCAACATCTACGCCGCCCTGCGCGAGTCGGATGGATACATCCACATCATCGGGATCGCGCCGGAGGTTGTGGCTGGTCAAACGCAGCCGGCCACGGTATTGGACGTGACCACCACGACCGACGCCAGCACCATGCTGTACGCGTACAAGGACGGCCTGGTGATACACGGTCAGAGCAGCGGGAACGCTCGCTACTACAGCTACGGAGGTAAATTCCTCGGTCAAGCGACGATCGGACTCTTTGGCTCCGAGAAGTTGAATGCTGACGGACAGTTGTTCAGCTACAACTTCGTCAGCGGCAGCTACACGAGCCTGAGTGTGTCCATGTACGACCCTCACACGGGTGCAGTCGCTTGGACAACCTCGGCTTCCACACCGGGAGCGAACGTCCATGACGCATCGGTCTATCCGTTGCCAAACGGTGGGGTTGTCGCTCTGCTCAAGGAGCAGAAGATGGTTCAGGGTGTTCCGGCTGTTCCGACCGAATACGTCGATAGCTGGGTCACGCTCAGTGCGGGTGGCACCGTACTAGCATCACCACACCAGCTCTCCAACACGGGCACACTCGGCACTGGTGGTCCTGCAACGACCTACGGCGGCACGTGGATATCCGTGGATGGAAGTGGACAGCTTGCGCTCGTTCGACCGATGACGGTGGCTACGGGCATAAGCAACCCTGCGACCGTACCCGCAATCGGCGTCACTCTGTTGGACGCCGTTAGCGGCACGGTGAGCTACGGGCAGGTCATGAGTGGTGACCTGAGTAAGTCCGGTGGTCCTGATGGCTACAACCTGATGGACGGACCGCGACTGGCAAACGGCACCATCTTCCTGGAAGCAGACTGCCAGGGGAATTGCCCGAACTCGGACACTGCCATCAAGGTGTACGCGCTCAAGGTGTCGAGCGCCGCGATCGACTACCCGCGAGGGGCAGTTCTCGCGGCCTATCCGCGAACTTCAGCCCACTCTGCCTACGTGGCTATCGGTGACTCGTTCTCCTCGGGTGAAGGCAACCCGCCGTTCCTGGCGGGTACCGACATCCCGGGCGTGAACACTTGCCACCGAAGCAGCGTTGCCTATTCGGAGATACTCTCCGGAAGCAGCGCCAAGATCCCATCCCTAGGTGCGAACGGATTCCGAGCGTGCTCGGGTGCGATCGCAGACAACCTCTGGGATGTTGCACAGTGGAACGAAGGGACTCAGCTCGACCGGTTCCCGGACACCACGACGACGCTCGTAACCCTCACAATCGGGGGAAACGACATCGGGTTCTCGGATTTCGCCAGCGCTTGCGCGTCGCTCAATAGCTCGTGCGATGTTGGAACTCCCGCATACACCAATGCGCTGAACCACATCAACGGCGACCTGGCGGCCAAGCTCACTGCGGCCTATCAGAACATTCTGGCCATGGCACCGAATGCCAAGGTCTACGTGATCGGGTACCCGCAGGTCGTGGCCAATAAGTTGGTCACCGATCCCATCGACACCCGGTGTCCAACCTTGTCCCAGGGCACTACCCGGTACGGCAACGCACGGGCAGCTCGCTACATCGTGGGACAGCTCGACCAGAAGATCTCAACGACGGTGGGTGCAGTCGGCAACACTCGACTGCACTACATCCCCGCAGACGGGAGCACTTCACCGTTCGTCGGTCATGAGGTATGCGGCACTGACACCACCTCCTGGTTCCAGAACATCGACCAGATAGCCAGCAACAAGGCGTACGTCTTTCACCCTAATGCCCTCGGGCAGCAGGGATACGCCACGCTTGTCGGGCCGGTGATCAACGCCGGGTAGATGGCGCAACTGAAGAGCCACGCCCTCAATCCATCGAACTGCGTAATAGCGGTACGGGATTGGGGGCTTCTTCATGTCCAGATGAATCAATTATTTACTAGCGAAACCATAGCTCTACGAAGCCTGCAATTCCTACATATACGTAGGCAACAAAGAAACTAACGGCGGTTGTCGCAATGATAATGAGCGTTTTAAGTGAGCGATCCAATTTCGAGTCATAGAATATGCCGAGCATGATGAGAAACCAACCTATGACGGTTGGGCCAAGCGCCAGGGTATCAGCTAAGTTACCGTGATCAGCACATGGAACGGGAGATGCAATGTTGCAAAAGAATAAATGGCCAGAAAACGGGGCAGCAATAAATGGCCAGACGAGAGCGAGTAAAGTTCCCGTGATCAGCAGAATCTTCTTTTTGTTTAATGTCTTCGTTTGGGTCTTTCGTGTAGTTGTCATGAAGCTATTTTAACGTATTTAACGGAAACGATATACACCAAAACGAGTTTCTCGGAAAAGGAGGGCGAGAATATCCTACGTTGCGCCTCGATTATTTCACAAGTGGCCGTTCTGCCTTCCCGTCATGCTCACTGAATAAGTAGTTACAGTGGTACGAGACTAGCCCCCGTTCCATCCTCAGAATCTTTCGCATTTGTTTCCAGTCATATATACTTCACCCTATGGTCAATAAAAAGAAATTAGAAGCAGAGAAAAACAGACGAGTAGCATTAATTGTGAGCATGTGCATTATGGCGATACCTGTATTGTATATGAGCTTTGCGGCCTTAAGTACTGGACAAATATTGCTCCTTCTCTACGTGTTACCCTACGCGGTTCTTTTGGCATTATCTTGGCTTCGCCTTCAAGGAAAGATTCAATCTGAGACCCTTCGGCGGATTATCACCTTGTTTAACATTCTGGGAGCAGCTTCAGTACTGCTACTCGCCTGGGGCTTATACGAACTCCATCACACGCTTACATTTTAGCTAGTAAGTCGTCCGTCAAGCGATAACAAAGAGACCAGCTTCGGCTGGTCCATCTTGGTACACAGGTAGTCTGAAATCTCAATACTTGAACCTCTCAACTATTTCTGACACCATTAAATAGGGGCTTTAGCAAGTCCAGCCGACGCGCGTTCCGCTGTCATCCAACCTCTGTTGGTAGTGTTCGCCTCGGTGTTGTGCTTGCAGCCAAAGTCATTGAACCACCTCTCGTGGCTCCCCATAGTGGAATGTAAGAGCGATCGTAGCTAGCAGAAGATGCCAGCGATCGAGCGCCCTGGTTTCCGCGATAAGTTGCGTGCAGCACGAGCATACGAACCCACGATTGTGACGTGAGGTCTGTTCTGTGATGCCTGAACTTTCGGACGTTATGTAAACACCGAAAGGAGGGCCTATGCCTCTACTCAATAGCAACCCTAAAACAGGAGGTGGACCGCTTTCCGGAGCGCTGCACTGGTTCGAGGTGTACTTCCCTCACGAGCTGACACCAGCCGAGGTGGTCAGAGCACTCCAACCGCTTGCCTATCGGCCTCTCGTTGGCTGGCGCAGGAAGACACCGACCGCCGTCTTTGAACTGCGCGCTCGTGGCGACAGTGTTCGTTGGCTCATTGGAGTCGATCCGCTCATCAGCGGAGAACTTCCTCTCCAGCTCCAGGCACAGCTTCCCGACCTGGTACTCACCCCCAAGGGCCAAGCGTCCCGACCGGTCCCGGCGCTTGCTGCCAACGTTCAACCGTCTGGCCTCGCGCAACCACTCCGAACCGAGATGGCCGCTGGCGTCACGGCGGGTCTGCTCGAAGTCATGAGCGGTCTGTCCAAGAACGAATCGGCCGTCGTCCAGTGGGTCATCGGACCAGCGCAGCAGCGAAGGAATCGACCGGACGAGTTCAGCGTGACGCGCGCCCTCGGGTTGGTCGCTACCGCTCAGATCACGGCAGACGACGAGAGGCAGTGGCGGAAGAAGGCCGCCGAGCCTCTGTTTGCCGTACGTGGTCGGATCGGGGCGAGGTCCCCGAAGGCTGGAACCGCCAGTGCCATCGTGCGGATGCTTGGTGAAGCACTTCAACTCACGAGCGCCACCCATGCAGAGCTACAGATCACCCGGCCGACGATGCGCACTGTTCGTAGCCTCGACCATGTGACGACCGCCCGGTGGTCTGGCGTTCTCAACGCCGCCGAGCTGGCCGCCGTTCTCGGCTGGCCGGTAGAAGGTACGGGTTCACTACGCAGTCCGCGGGGGCGTCAGTACCCGGCACCTACGGAACTCCTCGTGCCGGTGAGTACGACGGTTCCACCCTCCGAGCGGGTGCTCGGCGCCGGCCTGCACCCAAGTCAGCCGGATCAACTCGTCACGCTGCCGACGGAGAGTGCCCTGCACCATCTCCACGTCGTCGGGCCGACAGGAAGCGGCAAATCAACGCTGCTCGGTCAGCTCATCTCTGCCGACATCCAGGCGGGAAGAAGTGTGCTGGTCATTGAGCCCCGCGGGGACCTCGTAGAAGACATCCTTCAACGCGTACCGCCGGCGCGGCGTGAGGACGTCGTCATCATCGAACCGGGCCAGGGCGAAGAGGTCGTCGGCTTCAACCCGCTCCGCGGCCGAGCGGAAGATGCCGAGCAACGAGCCGACACCCTGTTGCATCTGTTCCACGAGCTGTACGGCCGCAGCATCGGCCCGCGAAGTAGTGACGTTCTCCTGCACGCTTTCATTGCGCTGGCTCGGAGCAACCACGGCACGCTCGCTGACGTTCCGGTCCTGCTGACCAACGCGGCGTTCCGTCGTCGGACCCTCGCAGTCGTCAGTGACCCGCTGGTGTTGGCGCCGTTCTTCGCCTGGTACGACGCACTCTCGGAAGCGGAGCGACAACAGGTAATCGCGCCGGTCCTCAACAAGACGAGGACCTTTCTCACCAGGACCCCGATCAGAAGGCTCGTCGGTCAAACGACCCCTCGATTCGACATGAACGAGCTGTTCCAACGTCCTCGCATCGTGCTGGTGAACCTGAACACTGGCGTCATCGGGGAGGAGACGGCCGATCTGATCGGCGCGCTCCTGGTGACGCAGCTCTGGCAGACGATGCAGCGGCAGGCGCTGATCCCGGCAAGCATGCGACGCCCGGTGATGGTCGTGATCGACGAGGTTCAGAACTACCTGCGGCTACCGGTAGACCTCGGGGACATGTTCGCCCAGGCGCGCGGACTTGGTGTCTCGCTCACGGTGGCCCATCAGCACCTCGCGCAGCTCCCACCCAAGATGAAGGCCGGTCTCCTCGCCAACGCTCGCAATCGCGTGGTCTTCCGGCCAAGCGTCGAAGACGGAGCACCGCTGGCCGCCGTGCTCGGTGGCGGGCTTGCTGCGCAGGATCTCGCCCTGCTTCAAGCACACGAGGCGTACGCCGAAGTCCTCGTCTCCCAGACACCCAGCCGGCCGTTTCTGATCCGGACACTTGCACCGGCTGCCGCGGCGCTGGTTGATCCCATCGACCTACGACGCGGGAGCGCGTCACGGTTCGGCGCGGACGGCCAGGCCCTCGACAAGGAGCTACGCCAGCGCTGGCAGGGACGGTCTTCAACGCCCGACGCTCCGATCGGCCAGGTCCCTCGGAGGGCTGCGTAATGGATCGCCTCCATGGTTCGTATCGGCGTTCTCATCGCGTTGGTCGCGGTGGACGGTCCCTCTCTGTTGAGCCCGTGCTAGCACCAAAGGATCTCTCATCACTACGAGGTGTCTCAGGATGAGATCGTCACGATCATCCGGCGCGCAGGTGGCCCGGCTGCGTCAGCGGCTCAGTCAGCGGGATCTCTCGCTTCTCACCGCCTTACAGCGCGTCCGTCTTCTGAGTCTGCGCCAGGTCCAACGGCTGCTCGTCGTCGATGGGTCGCCCAGTGCCAGAACCAGGCGGGCTCAGCTCTTCATGAGTCGACTCACGAAGCACGGCCTGGTGGTGCGACTCTCTCGCGTCATCGGAGGCTTGCGGGCAGGATCATCCGGCTACGTCTACGGTCTGAGTGGTCTTGGACAAGCGGTCATCGACGCAGACGGCCCGGCTGGTGGTCGCCGACGCCGTGTCTGGGAGACCAAGCCCTACTTCCAAGACCACATGCTCGCGGTCGCTGAACTCTACGTTCAAGCCGTCGAACAGCACCGTCAAGGTGGTGGCGACCTCCTGACATTCGACGCTGAACCGGCCGCCTGGCGACACTTCACCGGGCTCGGCGGTGAGTTGGTCATTCTCAAGCCGGACGCGTTTGTGCGTCTGGGCGTAGTCGCCGTCGAGAGAAGCGCATTCGTTGAGGTTGACCTCACGACCGAAACCCTCCCAACCATCCAACGGAAGAACGATCGCTACATCGACTACTGGCGATCCGGCATAGAACAGCAGCTTCGGGGAGTCTTCCCGAAAGTTGTATGGCTGGTGCAGAACGAACAGCGCCAAGACCGTATAGGTGGCCTGATACGCAAGCTGGCGAGCGATGCTCAAGCCCTCTTTGAAGTCGGTCTTCTTGCTACCGGCGCGCAACTGCTCAGTGGCGGCAGTCAAGGAGCCGCCGCATGATGACGAAACCACAATGCCGAAGTCCACCGAGAGCCTTAACAAGCAAAGCAACTTGAGTTACAACTAAAGGAGGAACTTATATGAACGAAGAAAACACCCAGCCCAACGGCCTCCGCGGCGACATCGATACACCGCTCCTTCTCACGGTGCGCGAGGCGTACTTGCGACTGCGGATCTCTAAATGGAAGCTCTATGACTTGATCCGATCGCGTGTCCTCGACAGTGTGCGGATTGGAAGGAGACGTTTCATCCCGGCTGAAGCCCTGAGCACCTACCTACAGCGGATCTCGCGGGAGTCATTTGCCTGATGGCTCGCCGTAGTGCAAACGGCGAAGGCACGATTTACCGACGCAAGGATGGACGGTATGAAGGTGCCGTCTACGTCCAGACCTCCAGTGGAACACGAAAGCGGGTGCGCCTTTATGGCGTCACCCGCGCCGAGGTGCACGGCAAGCTCACCGAAGCTAAGGCGAAGAACCAGCAAGGCATCCTTGTTGCGGACAAGAAGTGGCTGCTGGGCGACTACTTGGACTACTGGCTTGCCGAGGTCGTGAAGCCAAATCGTCGCGGCACGACCTACGACTTGTATGAGTCTAATGTTCGTCTCTATTTGAAGCCGCATCTAGGACACCTCAGTTTTTCCAGACTATCCGTCGCGGTCCTACAGCGGTTCCTCAATCAGCACTCGACAGAGGGACACTCCGTTCGCAAGGTGCAGACACTTCGAGACATACTAAGCTCGGCCCTTACCCGAGCTATGCGCGAAGAACTCATCACTCGCAATGTTGCGCGCTTGGTGGAGGTACGGCCGTTCCAGCGTGCAGAGATCCAGCCGTGGACCCCTAGCGAGGTAAGCCGCTTCTTGGAAGTGGCCAAGGGTCACAAATGGTATCCGGCCTTTCTCCTTATTGCTCTCTACGGGCTCCGTCGCGGAGAAGCTATCGGCCTTCGATGGGGAGATATCGACCTAGTTCGCCGTGAACTACACATCCGGCAGCAAGTCTTCCGCGCTGGTGGCGAAGTTCAGCAGGGGCCGGTCAAGACTCAAGCGGGACGGCGAGACCTTCCCTTAGTCACTGTCGTTGCCGAAGCGCTGGCGTTGCACCGAGAAGAGCAGTCCTCGATATCAGACGCGGACCTGATATTCACGTCGTCGTCCGGACGCCCTATTGAGCCGTATAACTTCACGCGAGCGTTTCAGTTCATCTGCGCTCGTCACAAGCTCCGACGAATTAAGCTCCACCACGTTCGCCATACCGCCGCGACTGTCCTTAAGAACCTCGGCGTTCCTGCACGTGACGCTCAGCTCATCCTCGGGCACTCACATGTATCGATAACTCAGCAGATCTATCAGCACGACACGATGGACTCCAGGCGTGATGCGTTGAAAAGTATGGAAGGTGCTTACTTCCCTGCGGCCGTTGAGGGCGACGGCAACGGTAGCCGTCAACTTAGCCGTCAAACCTCAAAAATGACGAGTTTGAGTGATCAGTTTTCAGAGCCAACAAAAAAATCACCGAGGTTATTCAGTGACTTTTCATGGCTGGGATGGAGGGATTCGAACCCCCGAATGCCAGTACCAAAATTAGAATCTGGACTCCCGCATCACCCTTGGCAGGCTCGAATAACAGAGGTGGACGCGTACTGGCGAGTGCGTCGTCGAACGCTGATTGTCGGCATTGTAGCCGTCAACTTAGCCGTCAAAACCTAGAGACCTACCACCAATTGGATTGACCCTATACAATGAAGGCATGGATCGCTATTACGTCAACCTCAAACGCGAAGGGAAGGAATTTGTATTTTTGCAGTTCAAGGACAAGGAGGGGCAACTCATAATCACTCAACCCGTGAAGAAACACCTACAACTCCCCACTCTGCATAATACATACCACTCAAGTGACCCAGAGAGAGGCTTCTCAACTGATGTAATCCATCTTAGGGAGTCGACGAGCGCATCGAACGTCGATCAGACGCTACTGCGGCAAGAGGTACCCAACCTCAACAAAAATACGCTGCTCTACAATAGTTGGCTCGACCTTTCCGGGCTTGACTGGAACGTCGCAACCCCCTTCACGCGCACAGCTTATAAGGATAAAGTTGAGATTCCGCATGATCAGGTCCGAGCATTTGTAACGGTGTATGTTTACAAAGCAGCCTTATGGTTCACGCAAGATGACATGCTTGATGCAATAAGGTCAGGTCGTGTAAAGATGGATATCTGGGCACCTGTCAGTGATGGTGTAAGAACTATTCCACCCGAACAGGAAGTGTCCTATGTCATCGGTGACTTTCAGCGGCGCAACGGCGATTGGATGATATGGGTAGTATTGAGCTGTGATCCATTTGATCCAAAGTTATGGGACACCATTCCTTTAGAGCCAGAAGATCACGACAGAGGTTATGCGGCCTTCGCACCAGGAAAGCGTAGGATCAGACCGCAGTCCCGGTAATCGTCCGTGTACTCCTAGGCGCAGAGGCTGTTGAGACCACAGCCAGTGGACACTCTATGCAGACTAGTTTTCAGTAGAGTAGAAGAAGATATAGGCAAATTCCGCATGTAAGGCCTGCCGCCAGCAAAAGATCCTCGATCGTTCGACCGTAAATCGCTGGTTGTGCTGGAACACGCAGGACTGCCACGTTGGTGATGCCGCGATGTTTTCGTTTTTGTGGTCCCCATAAAAGTTGTGGAAGTAGTGGATTCCTTGCCCGTCGCCTCATGGTTACATCCCTCATTTATCCCTCCTTCCATTATCCTCCTTCTACCCCTGTTATTCAATGCGCTTCACCTCTGTTAATACTGTACTAAATACAACAATCCTAAAGCTGCATCAGTTGCGGGATAAGCTCCCCGATCAGGAGGACCCTCACCATCTCCCGGTGCTCCTCCGGCAACCCTCGGAGGATGCGTCCAATCTCGTTCTTGCGTACCTGCTGACGCACAACAAACACCACGTACGGGAAGAAGTCCTCTGTGCTCGCCTCTACTGCCCGCCAGTACCCCGCTACCTTCTCCCGGATACGCACAGGGGCCTCTGTCCCAAGGTCGATCTCTAGGAAGTAGCTACTACTGCGCTGCTGCCCTGGGAAGTCCAGCGACACAAAGAGGTCAGCCCGTACCACCGGAGGAACAGGGAGTTCAACGGCCCAGTGCTTCACGGTGAGGACGCCGGCCTTCTCCGCTCGCCGCAGTTCAAGGTAGGTGTCCGCAATCATGAGGGCGTGGTTGCTGACGTTTGGGGAGGGCCGCCCTTCCACATCCAGGAGAAGACGACCAGCACGGCCGAGCTGGTACACGAACGCTCCGGCTCCGCCCTTGTCGCCAGTGGCACGGCGCCCCACCCGCGACAGGTAGCCGAGTCGCATCAACCGACCGAGCACCTTGTCCGGCACCGAGTGCGACCTATCCGCGAACAACAGCTCCGTGATGTGCGTAGAAGCGAGCTGAGAAAAGGTGCGGGTGAGCTTGAGAACGTCATAGTCCCGGTTGGTCAGTTCCACGATCGTCCTCCCGCCCTGATAGGCCACGGCGTTCTTGCTGGTCAGACCGACTATTAGTACAGGGGTAGACCTACGGCCAGCCCACCCCTGCCCTACGGGGTTGGCCTACGCCGGATACTTCAACATGAAGGCCCGGACGCCATCAATGAACAGGCGCACTTGCTGTGCGTCATACGATGCGTAGTCACCATGAGCCGCCTTGTTCCGGAGATCCATCCAGAACGTAATCTGCTTCTGTTGGAGGGTGTCGTAGACACCCTCTTTCTTTAGGTCGGAGTTCATGACGTCAGCCTTCTTCGGCGCTCCGCTGGGAAGGGCGATATCGATGCTGTGCTTGACGCAGAGCGCACGCACGTGAACCTCAAGAGAAGTGCCAGTAATGACCGCCGCCGCGTCTTTGTGACCGGTGTCCAGCAGCCCGTCAGCCATCTCCAAGTAATCACTGTAGGTGTCGGCGTGTACCAGCTCCACGACAGACTCAATCAGACCAGCCTTGAGGTCATCCCTCAGCGCAGCCGCGATGCCGACGAACTCCTGTAGCTTGAAGGAGTTGCCGAAATCCTTGTAGTGCTCTAGCTGTCTCCTGTACACACTTCCCGGTACGGTGATGCGCTCGATTGCAGATTCCAAGCGGTTCATTATGACCCGAATCTCAGCGGGGAAATCTGAAGCATCGTCGTACTGACTCTTTTGCACGAGGCTGGCGTACTCGCCGACCAACTGGTCCAACTGTTCCGCCAACTTCTTGATGTCTGCCAACGCCCTACCTCCGATTGTGCGCCGCCGAGTGTCGAACCGAGCAGGGTACACCTCTGCCCTCGTTCCAGTCAGGTGGTTACCGTGGTCCACCGAACCGGCGTGGTCGCGTAGAAGCCTTCGGGGCTGGCTGACCGCCGCGGCGCCGTTGAATCTCCACTTCCACCTTGCCCGCCGGCCTGCCGTAGGTCGCTCGGGACAACCGCCGCACCTCGTCCGCAAGACCCGTCGGATCTCCCGGCGGCAGTGTGACCCCGGTAACCGGACGACTGACGCCATCGCTGGTGGCGAGCCGGGCGATCACCTCGAAGCGCCGTTGGTTCATGAAGTCGGCTTCGGTCACAGTGCCACCGAACCCGCGAGCAAATGTTCTGGCCTCGTCGGCAGACGTTTGGAAGACGACTGTCGAGCGGGCATTGTTGGCTGTGGCGTCCTGGAGTTCCCGGCTGAGCTGACCGAGGAACTGGTGCGCCACGGTCATTGCCAGTCCCAGAGAACGCGCCTGGGCGAACATATCGGCCGGTGCAATCGGGAGGTTCAGGAAGTCCTGAAACTCATCGAGGTAGAGCATCGTAGGTCGAGCCGGGTTGGCTGCCCCTCCCTGGACCGCGCTCCAGAGCGAGTTCAGCAGCAGGCTTCCAAGGAGACCAGCCGTCTCCTTTCCTTCCGTGGCACGACCGAGGTTGACGAGCAGAATCTTGTTCTCTCGGATCACGTCGCGTAGGTCGATCGTGCTGACGCTCTGCCCGATGATGTTCCGCAGCGACCGCCGGTTGTTGAGCTGCCAGATCCGGTCCATAACCGGCTGGAAGTGGGCGGCCCTGCTGCGGTCATCTACCCCGGCCCACCACTGAGTCAGCTCTTCCACGTGTCCGACACCGGCCACCAGGCGGCGGGCGAACTCGACCTCGTTCGGTCTCGGCACTGCCAGCGACCCGATGTCCGCGAACGTCAGCGGCTCGGAGAACCCTGCCGACATCATGAGTGTCAGGATCAGGTGGTAGAAGCCCTGCCGGACGCGTACCCCTCGGGCGTCCTGCGGGTACAGGTGGTCGAAGAGCCGTTGGATATCGGCGGCTACCACAAAGGGCGACCCCTGCAAGATGTTGAAGCCAACCGGATAGTCCGTGTCTCCCACGTCCAGGAGCACGACGTCGTGAACGCGGTGTTTAGGCACACGGTCGAGTACCGCCTTGAACAAGTCCCCCTTGCTCTCGATGAGCACCACTCCACGCCCGGCGTTCATGTCCTGGGCGATGAGGTTGGTAAGAAGCGCCGTCTTCCCGCTGCCGGTCGGGCCGACGACTTGCAGGTGCCAGGTGGACTCTTCGGGCGAGAGCGCCAACAACCGCTCGTTCCCTGGGAAGTTGCTCCGTGCGATCACCCGGCCAGATCGAGGGATGGCACCAGTAGCGACCAACTGACGCGTGCGGCTCGCGGGCAACCCTGCAACGTACGGGTTCCCGATCGGCCAGGCCAGCAGACCAACCAACTCGGAGGCCGCGAGGACGGCCGGAAACACCGTGGGCACGGCGGCCTGGTGGACGCGCTCGACCACCCGGCGGGACGACACGAGTCGTCGCTTCAAGCGGTTGTCGGCTCCTCCGACACTGGCGAGGCTGGAACGAAGCTGGGCAAGCAACTGGTCTCCGCGCGCAGAGGAAGGAGCCTTCACGGCCACTCGCAGCACGCCGAGGAAGTTGGGTTCAGCGAGCTTCGCCCTACGGTCGGCGACCAAGTCCCGGTCAACCCGACCACCGAGGAGCCGCCCCGTGGAACCGTGGGTCATCCCCTCCGCCGGCGCCTGCGGTAGACGCTCCCGAATTGCTGGGGACACCACCCACTGGAGAAGCAGTGCTTCACCCTGGCCGAGCCCCTGCATGTTCGTCAGGATGCTCGTCGCCGTGGCGTCGGGGTTCACGGTGCCGAGCGTGCGGCGTGGGTTCGTCTGTCCCAGCTCCACCGCGGTCGTCCACTGGTAGCGAGGTTCAAGGGTCACCGCCGGCTGAGCGGTAGAGCCGGGCAACATAGAGCGGAACTGGCTGACGACGAAGTGCGCCGTTTTCTCGGGTACCTGGAGCCGGTACGAGATGCCGTGCTCTGTCGCCTCCACCTCGAACCCGATGCACGACACGCCCAGGAGTCGACGGGGGCCGCTGGTGAGTGTGCCGCTCATCGCACGCAGCCACGTGGCGACCTGGTCGGCGTTCATGTCGGTGGGGAACGTCAGGTCGTAGGTCTCGCGCTTCTTGGACACGGCCGTCACCACTTGGTCATGCGGTAGTAGATGAAGCCGAGCACCAGCACGATGGCGAGTCCACTCACGAGGTACGGCACCAACGGCGCGATGGCCAGCCAGAGCATGTGGATCGTGAACGCGGCCAGCAAGAGCAGTAGCAAGTAGCTCCGAGCCTTCTTCACAGCAGCACCTCCCCGGTGAAACCCGCCGACCACGGCTCGTGGCCGGCGGCGAGTTGGAACGGAGGGATCAACGCTGCGGCCCCGCGTCTCGAAGTCGTGCCCTGTAGAGGTGACTATGGCCAGCGGTCGGCTGTCTTCCTCTATGGACGCCACCACATGGCTTCGCCGACAGGGGCCGCCGCACTACGTTGTGGTCGCGCCTTACCTGAGCTGCCGTCCACCGCAGAAGCCGGGCAACATCCGCCAGGTGTGACCTCGGTCGTAGCGAGTGAGCATCACGGCGGGGTGGTTGTTCCGAACGTGCCAACCGAACTTGCGGTTGAGCCACCAGGAGAGTCGGAAGAGCCTGACCGTGCCGCCGAAGACGTAGAAGATGCCGTCAGCGGTGTCTGTGTCTCTATGCATGAACACCCTTCTCGTTACCGTCGCCGCGTGTCCCGGCGAGATGGCCCACGGGTTTCCCGCACCACCTCGTGCAGGCGACGGATGGTGTCTTCCTTGCGGTCGCGCATCACGCGGTACTGCTGGGCGGCTGTGAGCGGTCGCCTCCTACGCTCCCGGCCCAGATCCTCGATCCAACAGACCAAGGCCGAAATGCCGATGACGCCGAAGTACAAGCCGGGCCCGATCCCCGCATAGAGCACGTCAACCCACGACATCAGAGCGACCTGCGACGGCCGAAGTCCCGGATGTCACGTGCCGTCGTACGAGCGAACTCCTGGGCGATGGGAACGAGCAGGCTGGCAAGGAACGGGTCGTTACCCGCCAGTTCCACCGTGAGGTGAGCGATGTCCGTGACGTCCTGGATGCCGTCCTCGGTGATCCGCTTGCGCAGGATCGCCCGCACTTCTTCGTGTTTGCCGGTGTTGACGAGCTGAGCAATGTCCAGCTCTCCTCGGTGCTGGATCTCCCCGAACTCTCGTGCCTGCCGGGCTGCTTCGCGGCGCGGACGCCGTTCCGGCAAGTCGTAGCCCCTACGAACCAGGTCGCTGCCCATTGGTTCCCCTCCATCTAGGTGTGACGCAGGCGCCGTTGGAACGTCCACGTCTACGGCGAGCCGGCCTGCTGGCAGCTCCGCCTCTTCAAGCTAGGGCCGACCCCAATTTAAGTCAACCCCAACCTAGGGTTGCCCAAAGTTGGGGTGGGTTACAGGTTGGAGTAGCCTGGCTGCATGGGCGAAGAGGAGCTAGGACCTAGGCAGCGCGCGGCGGAGACGAAGCGCAGGCGTACACGCGAGGCGATCGTGAACGGCACGCTCGACCTGTACGGGGAGCAAGAACGCGGCGACTACACACTTGAGCAGATCGCCGAAGCTGCTGGTGTCAGTGCTGCCACGATCTCCAACCACTACCCAACGAAGTACGACGTCTTGCACATCGCCTATCAACGGCTGCTCTCGCCGGTCATCGACCCGATCACAACTGCCTTCATCGAGCACACCTATGACCCGCCGGATCGGGTGGCCGAGTTGGTGCGCTACGTCCACGCCGTCGCCAAGGTGAGTCACCACCACCGCGCCCTGACCATGGCCATGGTGCGAGCCTTCTTCGAGACGACCCCCGAGAGGAGTGAACGCTTCAACATCACCGACGAGCCCGCCGGGTGGATCATGACTGGCCTACTCGCCATCCTCGACGGTGAGCCGTTCCTGTCCGGTAGTGGCCGATTCGTTAGAGGCGCTTTCGATACGGGAATCCCCGCGCAGACAGCCCTCTACCACGCAAACGCCTTCCTGCTAAGTCTTCACCATTCAGCATGGCCTAGTACGCCCATCGATGTCACGTATGACGTGTGCAGCGAGCTGCTGTGCGCCACTTCTCCCGAGACGGACCTGTCGACGCTGCAAATTCATCTCGATCAGCTTCGAGAGAAAGCAGACCTTCAGCAGCAGATCGTTAAGACCATCGCAGGCAGAGTCTTTCGTATGGTGTTGTTCGGAGACGGCCGCACACGCGAATGGCAAGAAGACGATGAATCAGACGCCTGGGGTGGAGAGTGGCAGACTTACGAGGAAGACGGGGAGCCGATTCTAGAGGTGACAGTCAGCCGCTTTACTACCAGGTTCACGGTGGAAGATCGGGGGCTCGTAGGGATCGAGAAGTCAAACAGAGCCGATGATGGAAAAGCCGAAGCGACCTTGCAATTTCTCGATGCTGGACTTGATCCAGTGGGCTGGATGCAACGGGTGCACGCATGGTCGGATAGATAATGCCGACTCGTTAGCACCAGGGGTAGATATTGCTTTGATTGCTAAAATGTGTTATAAATATACACAGATTGCTGCATAAGCAATAGCCCTCTCCGCTGTCTTTGGGGGAAGCGCTACGTCAACTATTCCATTAGTTGCCGGGGTGCTTCGTCCAAATCGACACCTCGGAGAGTTGCAATGTCAACAGAAGAACTTACCTCGCAGCAGCGCGCCGCCGCCACCAAGCGGAGGCGTTCTATCAGCCGCATTACTACTGCCGCACTGGTGCTGTTCGATGCACACGGCTGGTATGGCGTGGTCGGTGGTGACATCGCCCGTGACTCGGGTGTCAGCACTGCGACGATCGACAGCTATTTCCCCACCAAACAAGCTGTCGTCCTCGGGGCGTATGCCTCGCGGCTGCTTCCCATCGTGGACACGGCCGAGACGGCCCTCGCACAGGGATCGGCCGCAGACGAGATGACATATTTCATCCTCAAGCTGGCCGACGTGCTGTCGATAGGCCCCGCTCTCGCGGTCGCACTTCTGCCTGCGGGCCGTGACATCAGGTCCACCAAGGCAACCGTGGAGAGTGGCGAGATCGTCATCGTCGACTTCGACCAGCTCGCCGACCTCCTCGGCAGGCTGCTCGTGGCACACTGGAGGGCCGACGACGCACGACTCAGCTCTGCGTCGGATGTGGCTGAGTTCCTGCTTCTCGGTCTGCTGTCGCGGATCGTGAAGCACCCCGAACAGTCCGGCTACAGTTCAGCCAAGCTGCTGATCGACCACCTTCTGTAGACATCCCCCACCACCCCGCCCCACAACGAAGAACACCCCGTGTCCGTTGTGGACAGCGGGGTGTTCTTCGTTGCGGGGTATGTCTCGGAACCTCTCAAGTTGGAGCGCTGCTACACGGCATCCCCTCAGTGCATCGCTTGCGTTCCAGCACCACCACCGGACAGTTGAGAACGTCGGCAATCTTATTCAGGTTGGCAGGGGTAGCACTACGCCACCCAGACTCGATCTCGTTCATGAGTTGTTCGGAGATCCCAACCGCTCTGGCCAGTGCCCGTTTCGTGAGGCCAACCTTTTCGCGTGCCCACGTGACCGCCGCTGGTTCCTGGTTGAGCTTGCTCGGGCGACGACGCTTCTGCTTGTAAGCCGTTGTCATACGGTGACTGCTTCCATGTCGCGCCGTACTGCTAATCGCAGCCCATCCAAGACGCGCTGCATGAGCGCCATGTCCACCAGCTCCAACGCCTCGCCGGCCACGGGGCCATGAGTCCCGGGATCACGAAGCGGCAGTGCCTCCACGAGAAGCGACGGGTTCACCGGCTTGTCGAGCAGCAGCTCAGCCCAGACGACTTTGCCTCCGACCGCGGGGCGGTAGATGTCCCACTGCTTGCTCAAGGACTCCACGAGAAAGAGTCCTCGACCACCCTCCGCGTCAAGCGACTGCTCGGGGATCTGGGGTGAACCGTCGCCTTGGTCCCACACCTCGACGTACAAGCTCGTGTCGACCAAGCGAAGCTGCACCCCGATGACGGGGTGAGTCGTGACTCTCTCCCACATTGGCGAGGAGTGAGGAACGCGCGTCTCCTTAACCGCGTTGGTGACCAGCTCGGAGACGATCAGCTCGGCGCTGTCGATCTGATCGGTGAGCTGCCAAGCGGTGAGCGTCTGTCGGATGAAGCCCCGCGACAAGCCCACTGCCGTGAGTACCGCTCCGAGGCGGGTGCTGGAGACCAACTGGAGTCTCGAAGTAGGCGGCATCATTGGTCGCTCGCTTCATGCACGTCTACGTCGGCACAGTGGACGAGGTGGGCCGACAGATGCTCCTGAAGAACTCGGCTAGTGCCGAAGTGCTCCATGGACGGCACCACCACGGCTGCGTCACCGTTGAGCTTGAGTTCTCGGATCAGGTCGGTCAGCACGGCGATGCTGCCCTCTTGCTCTTCCTGGTAGATGACCGCCAGGTCGTACCCCTCGACCTGCGCCCAGCGGAAGAGCCGTAACTCGTCCTTCATGATCTCTTCTTCGGGCGTGCCCTCATATGCCCGCATGTAGCCATAGATGGGTTGCTTCATCCCGCCTCCTCATGGTGGGTGGAGGGGCGGCAACGGTCGGTGTCACGTGCATCCCGCCCTCGATCACGAGGGGTCAATCCACCTGCGCCCTGCGTGATGATCCGAGTGAAGCATTGGACTACTCGGATATGCAACACTCCAGATTGGAAATCTGGAAGCCATATCTTCGAACGCACATCTCCCATTCCATAATGGGAAGATGTAGGCTTCCATTTCGGATGTAAGCTGGATTCCAGATCGGAGGTACACCGAGTGGTGGAAGCGGCAAGCGGTTCGACCGTGCCTCGCCGTCAACTGGGGCGACACCTACGTGAGCTGCGCAATCGTGCGCGGCTGACCGTGCGCGCGGCATCAACTGCCCTGGAGTGGTCGGATCAGAAGATCTGGCGCATCGAGACGGGGCAAACGTCCATGCGCAGCCTGGACGTTGAGGCGATGTGTCGGGTGTACGGCGCTGACGCCGAGTTGGCCGAGGCGCTGATGGGCCTGGCTAAGGAGACGAAGGGTCGTGGTTGGTGGCACTCCTACGGTGACGTGATCCCGGAAGGATTCGACCTCTTCATCGGGCTGGAGGGAGCGGCGACGAGCCTGCGTCAGTACATCAAGGACTTGGTGCCTGGCCTCGTCCAGACAGAGGACTACGCCCGAGCGCTGATCCAGAAGGACAACCCCGACGTCGATGACGACGAGATCGAACGTCGAGTACATGTCCGGATGGCACGGCAGGAGCTGCTGACCAGGGTGACGGCTCCGCCCACCCTGGAACTGGCGCTTGGTGAAGCCGTCCTCCGCCAACCGGTCGGCGGAGGTGAAGTAATGGCTCGCCAGTTGCACCGCTTGGTAGAGACGATGGAGCTGCCGAACGTCTCACTGCGAGTCGTGCCGTTCGCGGCGGGCTTGCACCACGGACTCATGTCCGGACCCTTCACAACCCTGCGCTTCCCTGTCAACGGTGACGGACAGCCAACGGAGCCGCCCACCGTCTACATGGAGGGCTTCACCGGCGATCTGTACCTCGACAAGCCGCAAGAGATCGAGCGGTACGACCAGGCGTTCACGTCGATCTGGGACGCGGCCTTGGACGCCAAGGACACTCAGAACATGCTTCGACAAGCGGCAAAGGAGTTTGCGCAATGATGAGTTCGGACCTCACGGGCGCGGTGTGGCGTAAGTCCAGCCGTTCCCAGAACAACGGTCAGTGCGTCGAGGTCGCCTTCCTGGGCGATGGTCGCGTCGCCCTGCGTGACAGCAAGGATCAAGGCAACGGCCCGGCGCTCGTCTTCACGCCGGGCGAATGGGCAGCGTTCCAGGGTGGCGTCGCAGACGGCGAGTTCAAGCCTGAGTAGCGGCGCGAAAGTATCCGCCAACAGGAGCGCTCGACCTAGCTCGGAGGTCGAGCGCTCCTAGCGTTCACCGATCGTCCGTTGATGGGCTGTACTTCCCTGTGTGGCCTACGAGCGGACGGGGGCATCTGGCTACCCCCTGGCACGGTTGCCGCCGTAGTAGTCGTCTTGCCTGGTCAAGGGGGCGTGGGTCGGTAGACTGGGCAGTGCCCAAGGGATACGTAGTCACGTTGTTGACGAGGCTCCGGAATTCAGCGTGCGGGCGCTGGAGGCGCTGCGGCAACCGCTCGAATCGGGCCATGTCGTGGTCGCCCGCGCGGCGGGCGTGATGCGGCTCCCTGCCCGCTTCATGCTGGTGCTCGCCGCCAACCCCTGCCCCTGCGGGCGCTACTCGATGCTGGGCGAGGGCTGCGACTGCTCGCCCACCGCCGTCCGCCGCTACCAGGGCAGGCTTTCTGGGCCGCTGCTGGACCGCGTCGACCTGCGCGTCGAAGTGGAATCCGTCAGCAGATCCGACCTCCTCGGCCAGGGCCCCGGCGAATCCACCGCCACCGTCGCCGCCCGGGTCGTCGCCGCCCGCGAGCGTGCCGCGACCCGCTACCGGGACACCCCCTGGAAGCTGAACAGCGAGATCCCCGGCCACGAGATGCGCACCCGCTGGCACGTCGCCCCCGGCGCCCTGCACCCCGCCGAGCGCGACATGGAACGCGGCCTGCTCACCGCCCGCGGCCTCGACCGCGTCCTGCGCGTCGCCTGGTCCCTCGCCGACCTCGCGGGCCACGACCGCCCCCACGTCGACGACGTCTTCCAGGCGCTCCACCTCAGGACCGGTGTCAGCCGCGGGGTGCCCGTAGCGGGAGGCGTGTGATGCGGCGGCGGAGGGGGTCGCCGGGCCCCGATGGGGCCGGGCCGCCGGGGGAGGAGACGGCCACTGGTTCAGCCGCCGAGGGTGGCGCAGGGAGGGTCCGGGGTTCGCAGGCCGCCGATGGCTCTCAGATCGGCCCCGCGGCCGGTGGGGCCGGTCCACCGACGCTGGCGGTGCCCCCGCCGACGGTGCCCGCTTTGGCGGTACCTGCCTTGGCGGCTGCCGTGCCGGAGGCGGAGCGGTTGGCGCGGGTGGCGATCACGCGGATCGCGGATCCCGGGGACGAGGTGGTGGGGCGGGCGCTGCGGGAGAGGGGAGCCGAAGAGGTGCTGCGCGCGCTACGGGAGGGGGAGGCGCTGCCCGGAGCCGGTCCGCGGCGGACCGACGGATACCGGACGCGGTCGGTTCGGGCCGACCCCGAGGGGGATCTGGAGGCCGCACGCCGAGCCGGAGGACGGTTCGTGTGCCCCGAGGACGCCGACTGGCCGGGGCAGTTGGACGACCTCGGGCCGCAGCGCCCGTACGGCCTGTGGGTACGCGGGCAGCCGTCGCTACGGCTGTGGGCACTGCGCTCGGTGGCCGTGGTCGGCGCACGGGCCTGCACCGACTACGGCGCCCACATGGCGGCGCGGCTCGGCGGGGGACTGGCACGGGCGGGCTGGGTGGTGGTCTCGGGAGCCGCCTACGGGGTGGATGGTGTGGTGCACCGGGGTGCGCTGCGGGCGGGCGGCGCCACCATCGGCGTGGTGGCCAGCGGCGTCGATGTGCCGTACCCGCCGGGCAACGCCCAGTTGATCGGCGAGATCGCCGAACGCGGCCTGCTCGTCGGCGAACTGCCGCCGGGCGACCACCCCACCCGCAGCAGATTCGTGCTGCGGAACCGGGTGATCGCCGCCCTGACCCGCGGCACGGTGGTGGTCGAGGCGCGCTACCGCAGCGGTTCCCTGGTCACCGCGCGGCGGGCCGCCCAGTTGGGGCGGGTGACGATGGGGGTGCCGGGGCCCTGCACGAGCGGTCTGTCGGAAGGGGTGCACGAACTGCTGCGCGGGGACGCCGTGGTGGTGACCGACGCGGCCGAAGTCATCGAGATGGTGGGGGAGATCGGCGCCGACCTCGCACCCGCCCGCCGCGGACCCGTACTGCCGCGCGATCTGCTCGACCCGGCGGCGGCCCGCGTACTGGAAGCGCTCCCCGGTCAAGGGGACGCCTGCGAAGAGGAGATCGCCCTCGCCGTGGGGTCCACCAGCGACGACACGCTGAGACGGCTCTACGAATTGCAGGCCCTCGGCTTCGTCGAACGCGACGACGGGCGGTGGAAGTTGGTCCGTACCGCGCACGACGGCGCGCCGCGTCGGGAGGGTTGACGCCATCGACACACCATCAGGTGACAGGAAACCGCCGTGACCTGGGACGATCGTAGGACCGGCCGTGGGCGGCCCGGCGGCCCACCATGATGACCCGAGGGGCTCCCGCGCGGGCCCCGTACCGGGCGGTATAGCCGGTCCGGTGAGCGCGCACCGGTAGAGGAACGTATCTGCGCATGTCCCATACGGATGATGTAGCAATAAGCGACACTATGGTCACGCTACGCTCGCGGAGGCTCGATTTCCCGCCCACGTCTCGGCAGAACGGCTCAAAACGGCACATGCCCCAGTACACCCCCGGGTCCGAGCGGGCGACGGCGGCGACCGCCCCCCGCACCTCCCCTCGGCCAGCCGCCCCCACGTCGCTCGACGAACTGTGGCGGACCTATAAGTCCACGGGGGACGCCCGGCTGCGGGAGCAGTTGATCCTGCACTACTCGCCGCTGGTGAAGTACGTGGCGGGCCGGGTCAGCGTCGGACTCCCGGCCAACGTCGAGCAGGCCGACTTCGTCTCCTCCGGGGTGTTCGGACTCATCGACGCGATCGAGAAGTTCGACCCGGAACGCGCGATCAAATTCGAGACCTACGCGATCACCCGTATCCGCGGCGCCATGATCGACGAACTGCGCGCGCTCGACTGGATCCCGCGCTCCGTCCGGCAGAAGGCGCGCGCCGTCGAACGCGCCTACGCCACCCTTGAGGCCAAGCTGCGCCGCACTCCGAGCGAGCCCGAGGTGGCGGCGGAGATGGGCGTCGGGATCGAAGACCTGCACGCGGTGTTCAGCGCGCTGTCCCTGGCCAACGTCGTCGCGCTGGAGGACCTCCTGCACGCGGGCGGCGAGGGCGGCGACCGGCTCAGCCTCGTCGACACCCTGGAGGACACCGGCGCCGACAACCCCGTCGAGGTCGCCGAGGACCGTGAGCTGCGCCGACTGCTCGCCCGCGCGGTCAACACCCTTCCCGAACGCGAGAAGACCGTCGTCACCCTCTACTACTACGAGGGCCTGACACTCGCCGAGATCGGCCAGGTACTCGGCGTCACCGAAAGCAGGGTCAGCCAGATCCACACCAAGTCCGTCCTCCAACTACGGGCAAAGCTGGCCGACGTCGGGCGGTGACAGGCGCGGCACAGTGTCTACAGTGGTGGGATGCCCAGGATTCGAGCGGCCTCGGTGGCCGAACACCGGACGATGCAGCGCCAGGCCCTGCTGGACGCCGCGCGTTCGCTGCTGTCCGAGGGCGGCACGGAGGCGCTGACCTTCCCCGCCCTGGCCGAGCGCACCGGACTGGCGCGCTCCTCGGTCTACGAGTACTTCCGCTCCCGCGCCGCGGTGGTCGAGGAGCTGTGCGCCGTGGACTTCCCCGTCTGGGCCGCCGAGGTCGAGGCCGCCATGCAGGCCGCCGACACCGCCGAGGGTCAGATCGAGGCCTACGTACGCAGCCAGCTCGCGCTGGTCGGCGACCGCCGCCACCGCGCCGTCGTCGCGATCTCCGCCGGTGAACTGGACGCGGGCGCCCGCGAGAAGATCCGCGCCGCCCACGGCGGCCTGGTCACGATGGTCGGCGCCGCCCTCGCGGCCCTCGGCCACGCCGAGCCCCGCCTGACCGCCATGCTCCTGCAAGGCGTGGTCGACGCCGCGGTCCGCCGGATCGAACTCGGCGCCGCAGAAGACCCCGTCCACATCACCGAGTCGGCCGTCACGATGGCGCTGCACGGGGTGACCGGCCGCCCCTGACCCGGGCTGCCGCCTCCGCTTTCCGTTCCGTCCCGTCCGCCGCCGCGCCGAACACCGGCAGCAGCCGGGAGGGCCCCGCGCGCAGCAGCCACGGCGGCAGCAGGGTCAACGGGTCGAGGTAGACGTCACCCCGCAGGAGGCCCCAGTGGAGGCAACCGGGTGAGCGGTGGACGGCGGAGTCGGTCACCACTCCCAGCGGCCCGCCCGCGGCGAGCCGGGTGCCGACCGCGACCGTCCCCCGTACCGGCTCATAGGTGACGCGCAGGCTCGCGTCCGGCCGGTCGAGCCGCAGCACGACGACATCGGTGCCCGCCACCTTCCCCGCGAAGGTCACCTCGCCGGGAGCCGCCGCCCGCACCACGCTCCCCGGCCCCGCGCGTAAGTCGACCCCGCGGTGTCCCGCGGCATAGGGCGTCGCGGGCGGCTCGAAGGCGCGCAGCACCGCCGGCCGCCCCCGTACTCCCGGCCCTGTCACGGGCCAGCAGCGCGCGTCCGAGCCGGCGCCCGCGCACCCCGCGCCGCCCGCCGTACCGGCGCCGCTCGCCGTCCCCGTGCCGCCCGCCGTCCCCGTGCCGCCGGGGAGGGCCGTCAGCAGAGCTGTCATCACCACCGTCAACCACGTGTGAAGTGCCATGGCACGAGCATCCCGGATCCGGGCGGCGAAAGATGATCATGGTCCTGGCCTGTGGATAACTCGGGTGTCGCCCGGCACTCCACCGGTCCCGTACACTTTCTCTGGCGATCCGGGTCACCGGGTCGACTTCGCACGCCCCGCCACCCACTCCCCTCATCGGGACGGTGGCCGCGCCCCTCGGTCCCTCGTGGCACGGCGCGTCGGGACGTCAGGCGCGACCGCCGTCCGGCGGTCGCGATAACCGAGTACCTCAAGGAGTACGGCCATGGCCGTCGTCACGATGCGGGAGCTGCTGGAGAGCGGCGTCCACTTCGGGCACCAGACCCGTCGCTGGAACCCGAAGATGAAGCGCTTCATCTTCACCGAGCGCAATGGCATCTACATCATCGACCTGCTCCAGTCGCTGTCGTACATCGACCGCGCCTACGAGTTCGTCAAGGAGACCGTCGCGCACGGCGGCTCCATCATGTTCGTCGGCACCAAGAAGCAGGCGCAGGAAGCCATCGCGGAGCAGGCCTCCCGCGTCGGCATGCCCTACGTCAACCAGCGCTGGCTGGGCGGCATGCTCACCAACTTCTCGACCGTCTACAAGCGCCTCCAGCGCCTGAAGGAGCTCGAGGAGATCGACTTCGACGACGTGGCCGCGTCCGGCCTCACGAAGAAGGAGCTGCTGGTCCTCTCCCGCGAGAAGGACAAGCTGGAGAAGACCCTCGGCGGCATCCGCGAGATGCAGAAGGTGCCGAGCGCCGTCTGGATCGTCGACACCAAGAAGGAGCACATCGCCGTCGGTGAGGCGCGCAAGCTCCGCATCCCGGTCGTCGCGATCCTCGACACCAACTGCGACCCCGACGAGGTCGACTACAAGATCCCGGGCAACGACGACGCGATCCGTTCCGTCACGCTGCTCACCCGTGTGATCGCCGACGCCGTCGCCGAGGGCCTCATCGCCCGCTCCGGTGCCGCCACCGGTGACAAGAAGGCCGAAGGCGTCGCCGAGCCGCTCGCCGAGTGGGAGCGTGACCTGCTCGAGGGCGAGAAGAAGGCCGACGAGGCGCCCGCCGCCGACGCGACCGCCGCCGCTGCCGAGGCGCCCGCCGCCGAGGCCGAGGCTCCGGCCGACGCCGCTCCGGCCGCCGCCGAGACCGCCGAGGCTCCGGCCGACGCCGCCCCGGCCGCCACGGAGGGCGAGTCCGAGCAGGCCTGAGCCTGTTCCGACCCGTACCGACGGCACACCGGCACCACCGGTCAACCGCACAGCAGCAGGACGCGTATCGCGTACGACGCGTACGACGTGAACCACGCGTGACGACGGCGGGGGCCCATGCCCCCGCCGTCCACCCGTAGATCCACCGACCATTCGGGAAGAGACTTAAACCCATGGCGAACTTCACCGCCGCTGACGTCAAGAAGCTCCGCGAGCTGACCGCCGCGGGCATGATGGACTGCAAGAACGCCCTTGTGGAGGCCGAAGGCGACCTGGACAAGGCCGTCGAGATCCTTCGGGTCAAGGGCCAGAAGGGCGTCACCAAGCGCGAGGGCCGCTCGGCCTCCAACGGTGCGGTCGTCTCCCTGATCGCCGCCGACAACTCCGAGGGCGTCCTCGTCGAGCTGAAGTGCGAGACGGACTTCGTCGCCAAGGGCGACAAGTTCGTCGCCGTGGCCGACGCCATCGCCGCCCACGTCGCCGCCAGCAAGCCGGCCGACATCACGGCGCTGCTCGGCTCCGAGATCAAGGACGGCCAGACCGTCCAGGCGTACGTGGACGAGGCGAACGCCACCCTCGGCGAGAAGATCGTGCTCGACCGCTTCGCCCAGTTCTCCGGCACCTACGTGACCTCCTACCTGCACCGCACCAGCCCCGACCTGCCCCCGCAGGTCGGCGTCCTGGTCGAGCTGGACAAGGCCGACGCGCAGGTCGCCAAGGACGTCGCCCAGCACATCGCCGCCTTCGCGCCGACCGCCCTGTCCCGCGACGAGATCCCGGCCGAGAAGGTCGAGAACGAGCGTCGCGTCGCCGAGGCCACCGCCCGCGAGGAGGGCAAGCCCGAGGCCGCCCTGGCGCGCATCGTCGAGGGCCGGGTGAACGGCTTCTTCAAGGAGAACGTCGTCCTGGAGCAGGCCTTCGCGAAGGACTCCAAGAAGACCGTCCAGAAGGTGCTGGACGAGGCCGGCGTCACGCTGAAGCGTTTCGCGCGTTTCCGCGTCGGCGTCTGATCGCGCTGGACACGAAAGCAGCGAATGACCGACGGCCCGGCTAGGGTCGTACGCGGTCGGCCGCCCGCCGACCGGCCGCAGATGTGACGAGGAGGCCATTGCCGTACAGGGAACCCACGAGGACCCGCGGCAATGGCCTCCTTCGTACGTGCACGAGGAGATCTCCATGGACAAAGGCGCCGATACGGCCCACCACACCACCGCCCACCGCCGCTATCTGCTGAAGCTGTCCGGCGAGGCGTTCGCCGGGGGAGGCGGTCTCGGAGTCGATCCCGACGTCGTGCACGCCATCGCCCGCGAGATCGCCGCGGTCGTCGCGGACGGCTACGAGATCGCCCTCGTCGTCGGCGGCGGCAACTTCTTCCGCGGCGCAGAACTCCAGCAGCGCGGCATGGACCGGGCCCGCTCGGACTACATGGGCATGCTCGGCACGGTCATGAACTGCCTGGCCCTCCAGGACTTCCTGGAGAAGGAGGGCGTCGAGACCCGCGTGCAGACCGCGATCACCATGGGCCAGGTCGCCGAGCCGTACATCCCGCTGCGGGCCGTACGGCATCTGGAGAAGGGCCGCGTCGTCATCTTCGGCGCCGGTATGGGCATGCCGTACTTCTCCACCGACACCACCGCCGCCCAGCGGGCCCTGGAGATCGACGCGGCGGCCATGCTGATGGGCAAGAACGGGGTCGACGGGGTCTACGACTCCGACCCCAAGCTGAACCCGGACGCGGTGAAGTTCGACGCCCTGGAGTACGGCGAGGTCATCACCCGCGACCTGCGGGTCGCCGACCTCACCGCGATCACCCTCTGCCAGGACAACAAGCTGCCGATCCTCGTCTTCGAGCTGCTCGCCGAAGGGAACATCGCGCGGGCCGTGAAGGGTGAGAAGATCGGCACGCTGGTCAACGACCGGGGCTCCAGGGCTTAATGACCGCCCGAGCGCCGGGTGGTGACACGTCCCGGTTCGCCCGGTCCGGGGATGGACAACAGGCTGCCGGTCGGACACCGTGCAGGAAAGACGCGCGCAGGGGCCCGACCGTCAGGCTCCGCCTTCTGAATACCAGGAGCACATGGTGATTGAAGAGACCCTCCTCGAGGCCGAGGAGAAGATGGAGAAGGCCGTCGTCGTCGCCAAGGAGGACTTCGCGGCGATCCGTACCGGCCGGGCGCACCCCGCGATGTTCAACAAGATCGTGGCCGAGTACTACGGCGCGCCCACCCCGATCAACCAGCTCGCCTCGTTCGCGGTGCCCGAGCCGCGGATGGCGGTGATCACCCCCTTCGACAGCAGCAGTCTGCGCAACATCGAGGAGGCGATCCGCAACTCCGACCTCGGCGTCAACCCGAGCAACGACGGCCGGATCATCCGGGTGGCGTTCCCCCAGCTCACCGAGGAGCGGCGCCGGGAGTACATCAAGGTCGCCAAGACCAAGGGCGAGGACGCCAAGATCTCGATCCGCAGCGTCCGCCGCAAGGCCAAGGAGACCCTCGACAAGCTCGTCAAGGACGGCGAGTCGGGCGAGGACGAGGTGCGCCGCGCGGAGAAGGAGCTGGACGACACGACGTCGAAGTACGTCGCCCAGGTCGACGAGCTGCTCAAGCACAAGGAAGCCGAGCTGCTGGAGGTCTGACCGGGCCGGGCCCCCGGGCCCGCCCCGGAAACACCGCCCCGGACATCTCAGTCCGTCCGGACACGCCTGTCCGGGCACCGTTCCTGACGCCCGTCCGGACACCGGCAGTACGACCGTATGCACGATCCCGCCCTCAGCCCTTCCCGGCCGACACACGACGACGCGAGGCGAAGCTCAGTGAACGACTCTTCCTGGGGCGCTTCGCCACGCGCCGGTCACTGGGGAGCGCCCGAGGACACGGTCACCAACGGCGCGGCCGACGGCTCGATTGCGGATGACACGATCATCTATCCGGCGGGTTCCGCACCCGATTCCGGGCGCGGCAGGAAGACTCCTCCTATGCCAACCGCCCCGGAGCCGACACCGCCGCCGCAGCCCCCCGCGAAGAAGTCCGCAGGGCGGAATCTGCGCGCGGCGATAGGGGTCGGCCTCGGCCTCGGCGCGGTCATCGTCGCCTCGCTCTTCATCGTGAAGGCGGTGTTCGTCGGCGTCGTGGTCGTCGCCGCCGCCGTCGGCGTCTGGGAGCTGACCTCGCGGCTGGCGGAGCGCAAGGGCATCCGCGCCCCGCTGATCCCGATCGCGGCCGGCGGTACGGCGATGATCATCGCCGGGTATCTGCGCGGCGCGGACGGCGCCTGGGTGGCGATGGCCCTCACCGCGCTCGCCATCCTCGTGTGGCGCATGACGGAGCCGCCCGAGAACTACCTGCGCGATGTCACCGCCGGCGTCTTCGCCGCCTTCTACGTGCCCTTCCTGGCCACCTTCGTGGTCATGATGCTCGCCGCCGACGACGGCCCGCGGCGCGTCCTGGTCTTCCTGCTGCTCACCGTGATCAGCGACACCGGCGCCTACGCCGTCGGCTGGCGCTTCGGCAAGCACAAGCTCGCGCCCCGCATCAGCCCCGGCAAGACCCGCGAGGGCCTGCTCGGCGCGATCTCCTTCGCCATGGTCGCGGGCGCCCTGCTCATGCAGTACGTCATCGACGACGGCCGCTGGTGGCAGGGCCTCCTCCTCGGCCTCGCCGCCGCCGTCAGCGCCACCCTCGGCGACCTCGGCGAATCCATGATCAAGCGCGACCTCGGCATCAAGGACATGGGCACCCTCCTGCCGGGCCACGGCGGCATCATGGACCGCCTCGACTCCCTGCTCCCCACCGCCCCCGTGGTCTGGCTCCTCCTGGCCGTCTTCGTCGGCACCGGCTGACCCCGACGGCCCGCCGCCCGAGCGACAGCCCCCGGACCAGCGGGCGACCGGCCGACCCATTTCGATCTGCGACACTTGTCAGATCATGCCTGTACCCGGAGAACTCACTTTTGCCGCGCCGCGTGGGGCCAAGAAGCCGCCGCGGCACCTTGCCGACCTCACTCCCGTCGAGCGGCGGGAGGCGGTGGCCGCGCTCGGGGAGAAGCCGTTCCGGGCGAAGCAACTGTCGCAGCACTACTTCGCGCGGTACGCCGACGATCCGGCGGCGTGGACGGACATTCCGGCCGCGGCGCGGGGGAAGCTGGCGGAGGACCTGCTGCCGGAGCTGATGACGGTGGTGCGGCACGCGTCGTGCGACGACGGGGACACCCGTAAGACGCTGTGGAAGCTGTTCGACGGGACGCTCGTCGAGTCGGTGCTGATGCGGTACCCGGACCGGGTCACGATGTGCATCTCCTCGCAGGCGGGCTGCGGCATGAACTGCCCGTTCTGCGCGACCGGGCAGGCCGGTCTCGACCGGAATCTGTCCACCGCCGAGATCGTGCACCAGATCGTCGCGGGCATGAAGAGCCTGCGCGACGGCGAGGTGCCCGGGGGGCCCGCGCGGCTGTCGAACATCGTCTTCATGGGGATGGGCGAGCCGCTGGCCAACTACAAGCGCGTGATCGGCGCGATCCGCCGCCTCACCGACCCCGAGCCGGACGGCCTCGGCCTGTCGCAGCGCGGCATCACCGTCTCCACGGTCGGCCTGGTCCCGGCGATCTACCGGTTCGCCGACGAGGGGCTGAAGTGCCGCCTCGCGGTCTCGCTGCACGCGCCCGACGACGAGCTGCGCGACACCCTGGTGCCGGTCAACACCCGCTGGAAGGTCCGCGAGGTGCTGGACGCGGCCTGGCACTACGCCGAGGTCTCCGGCCGCCGGATCTCCATCGAGTACGCGCTGATCCGGGACATCAACGACCAGGCGTGGCGCGCGGACCGGCTCGGCCGGATGCTGAAGAACCACCGGGTGCACGTCAATCTGATCCCGCTCAACCCCACGCCCGGCTCCAAGTGGACGGCCTCCCGGCCGGAGGACGAGCGGGCGTTCGTCGCCGCGCTCGAGTCCCACGGCGTGCCCGTGACCGTACGGGACACCCGCGGCCAGGAGATCGACGGCGCGTGCGGCCAGCTCGCGGCCTCGGAGCGCTGAGGCGCCGGGCGCGATAGGGGCCCGGCGCTGACCAGCCCTTTCGCACCTGCTGCTATCGTGCTCGTGCAATCACACAAGTACGTACAAGTGAACATTCCGACAGGGGAGCGCCTGAGACGGCGCTGAGAGTGCGGCCCACGAGACCGCAGACCCTCGGACCTGATCCGGGTCATACCGGCGTAGGGAGTCTGCACAGATGAACACCATCCGTCGGCGTGCCATCGGCGCGCTCGTCCTGGCCACGGTCGGCGCCACCGCGCTCGCCGCGTGCGGCAGCGACTCGGGCGGCACCAAGACCAGCGGCGGCAGCACGTCCAAGACCGTGACGCTGGTCAGCCACGACTCCTTCGCGGCGTCCGACGCCGTGCTCAAGGACTTCACCAAGGAGACCGGCTACACGGTCAAGGTACTGCGCGGCGGAGACGCGGGCGCGGCCGTCAACCAGGCGATCCTCACCAAGGACCACCCGCAGGGCGACGTCTTCTTCGGCGTCGACAACACGCTGCTGTCCCGCGCGCTCGACAACGGCCTGTTCACCCCGTACGCGGCCAAGGGCCTCGACCAGGTGCCCGCCGACCTCCAACTCGACGCGGCCAAGCACCGGGTGACGCCCATCGACTCCGGTGACGTCTGCGTCAACTACGACCGGGCGTATTTCACCGCGCACAAGCTGGCCCCGCCCGCCACCTTCGCGGACCTGGTCAAGCCGGAGTACAAGAACCTGCTGGTCACCGAGAACGCCGCGACGTCCTCGCCCGGTCTGGCCTTCCTTCTCGGCAGCGCCGCCGCCTACGGGGACTCCGACTGGCAGTCGTACTGGAAGAAGCTCAAGGCCAACGGCGTCGAGGTCGTGGACGGTTGGGAGCAGGCGTACAACGACCGCTTCTCCGGCTCCTCGGCAGGCAAGAAGGCCAAGGGCGACAAGCCGCTGGTCGTGTCGTACGCGTCCAGCCCGCCCGCCGAGGTCGTGGGCGTCACCCCCGCGCCCGCCCAGTCCCCGACCGGGGTCTCCACCGGCACCTGCTTCCGCCAGATCGAATTCGCCGGGCTGCTGCACGGCGCGAAGAACACCGCGGGCGGCCAGGCGCTGATCGACTTCCTGCTGAGCAGGGCGTTCCAGGAGGACATGCCCCTCCAGATGTACGTCGACCCGGTGCGCAAGGACGCCACCGAGCCCGAGGTGTTCACCAAATACGGCGCGAAGATCACCGACCCGAAGACGCTGGCGCCCGACAAGATCGCCGCCAAGCGCGACGAGTGGGTCAAGGCATGGTCGTCGATCGTCCTCAAGTGACGCCCGGCGCCGAAAAGACGGACGCGGCCGATACGTCGGGCCACGCCGATACGGCGGACACGACCGGCACGGCGGACGCGACCGATACGACGGACACGACCGGCACGGCATCGGCGGTACGCGGCAGGATCCGGTCGCTCGTACCCGGTCGCGGCACCGCGATCCGGCTCGCCCTGATGGCCGTGCCCGCCGCCTTCTTCGGGGTGTTCTTCGCCTACCCCGTGATCTCCATCGTCGGCCGCGGCCTGCACCAGGGCGGCCGGTGGCAGCTCGGCCGGATCGGCGACGTCCTCGGCGACGGCTCCATCCGGCACGTGCTGTGGTTCACCTGCTGGCAGGCCGCCGCGTCCACCGCGCTGACCCTGGCCGTCGCCCTGCCCGGCGCGTACGTCTTCGCGCGGCTCGACTTCCCCGGCAAGCGGCTGCTGCGGGCCGTCGTCACCGTGCCCTTCGTGCTGCCGACCGTGGTCGCCGGTTCGGCCTTCCTCGCGCTGCTCGGCCGCGGCGGCTTCACCGACTCGCTGTGGGGCGTCCGCCTGGACACCACCGTGTGGGCGATCCTCATCGCGCACGTCTTCTTCAACTACGCGGTGGTCGTCCGCACCGTCGGCGGTCTGTGGGCGCAGCTCGACCCGCGCCAGGAAGAGGCCGCGCGGATGCTCGGCGCGAGCCGGCTCGCCGCCTGGCGGCGGGTCACGCTGCCCGCGCTCGGCCCCTCGGTGGCCGCCGCCGGGCTGATGGTGTTCCTGTTCACCTTCACCTCCTTCGGCGTGATCCAGATCCTCGGCGGCCCGCTGTACTCCACCCTCGAAGTGGAGATCTACCGGCAGACCGCGGAACTCCTCGACCTGCCGACCGCCGCCGTGCTGACCCTGCTGCAATTCGCCGCCGTCGCCGCGATCCTCGCCGTGCACGCCTGGACCGTACGCCGCCGGGAGTCCACGCTGCGGCTGGTCGACGCGGCCACCACCGCGCACCGGCCGCGCGGCAGGGGGGAGCGGACGCTGCTCGCCGGAGTGCTCGCCGTCATCGCGCTGCTGATCCTGCTGCCGCTGGGCGTGCTCGTCGCCCGCTCGCTGGACGGCCCGGACGGCTACGGCTTCGCCTTCTACCGCTCGCTCGGCTCCGTCGGCTCGGGTCGGAGCGGCGGCACCTTCACCGTCGCCCCGCTGGAGACGGTCTGGAATTCGCTGCGGTACGCCGCCGTCGCCACCGTCATCGCCTTGACGGTCGGCGGGCTCGCCGCCGCGGCCCTGGTCCGCAGGGCGGGACGGCTGGTCCGCGGCTTCGACGCGCTGCTGATGCTGCCGCTCGGCACCTCCGCCGTCACCGTCGGCTTCGGCTTCCTGATCACCCTCGACAAGCCGCCGCTCGACCTGCGGTCCTCCTGGATCCTGGTGCCGCTCGCCCAGGCGCTGGTCGGTGTGCCGTTCGTCGTACGCGTCATGCTGCCGGTGCTGCGCGCCGTGGACGACCGGTTGCGGGAGGCCGCCGCGGTGCTCGGCGCGTCACCGCTACGGGTCTGGCGCGAGGTCGAACTCCCGCTCGTCGGAAGGGCGCTGGCCGTCGCCGCGGGCTTCGCCTTCGCCGTGTCGCTCGGCGAGTTCGGCGCCACCGTCTTCATCGCCCGCCCCGACAGCCCCACGCTCCCGGTCGCCGTCGCCCGGCTGCTCGGCCGCGCGGGCCCGTCCACGTACGGCCAGGCCATGGCACTGAGCACCATCCTCATGCTGGTCTGCGCCGCGTCGCTGCTGGTGCTGGAGAATCTGCGCCCGCGCGGCCGGGGCGCCGACCCCTCACCCGGGGAGTTCTGATGACGCTGCTGCGAGTCGAGGACGCGACCGTACGGTTCGGCGCGCGGGCCGCGCTGGACGCCGTCACGCTGGAGGTGGCCGCGCACGAGACGGTGTGCGTGCTCGGGCCCAGCGGCAGCGGCAAGTCCACGCTGCTGCGGGCCGTCGCCGGACTCCAGCCGCTGGACGGCGGACGGGTGCTGCTCGACGGCGCCGACCAGGCGGGCGTTCCCGCGCACCGGCGCGGCGTCGGCCTGATGTTCCAGGACCACCAGCTCTTTCCGCAGCGCGACGTCGGCGGCAATGTCGCCTTCGGGCCGCGCATGCACAAGGTGCCGCGCGAGCGGCGCGAGGAGCGGGTGCGCGAACTGCTCGACCTCGTCGGGCTGCCCGGCGCGGGCGGGCGCGGCGTCGCCACGCTCTCCGGCGGGGAGCAGCAGCGGGTCGCCCTGGCCCGCGCCCTCGCCCCCGAGCCGCGGCTGCTCATGCTCGACGAGCCGCTGGGACAGCTCGACCGGGCGCTGCGCGAACGGCTCGTCGTGGAGCTGCGCGAACTCTTCCGTCGCCTGGGGACGACGGTCCTGGCCGTCACGCACGACCAGAGCGAGGCGTTCGCCCTCGCGGACCGGGTCGTGGTGATGCGCGACGGGCGCATCGCGCAGTCCGGTACGCCGCTGGAGGTCTGGCAGCGGCCGGTGTCGCCCTTCGTGGCACGCTTCCTCGGCTTCGACAACATCGTGGACGCCAGCGTCGGGGGTGGCGTCGCCGATACGCCCTGGGGGAAGGTGCCGGTGCCCTCCGGCACCCCGCAGGGGCCCTGCCACCTGCTCATCCGGCCCGCCGGGGTGCGCCTCACCGGACTCGAGTCCGGGCTTCGCTGCACTGTCGTCGCCCGCACGTTTCGTGGCGATCACATCACGCTCGTCCTGGCGCCGGAGGCGGGGCCGCGCCTCGAAGCCGGGTGCCCTTGGCGGGCGGCACCCGAGGTCGGCGCCGAGGTCGCCGTGACCTTCGCCCCCGAAGAGGTCGTCCTCCTCGCGGACGCCCCCCACCGCCCCTAGGACCGGTCCTTCAGGGGCGCGGGGAACCGCGCGAGCAACCCGCCACCGGCCGGTGGTCCGACGACAACCGATCCGCCCCGTTGGGGAAGAAGACCGCTGACCGTCTCGGTCAGAGAGCCGTTCTAGGGGGCGGCCAGCTTGGACAGGGCGGCGGGGACTTCCGCGACGGAGTCGACGAGGGCGAGGAGGGGGGACATGGGGCGGCCGGAGGCGAGGGCGGTCAGGAGGGGCCAGGCGGGGAGAGTGGTGGTCCAGTGGACGCGGTCGACGAGGACAAGGGGAACGGGAACCCCTCGGGAGGAGTAGTAGTCGGGGGTGGCGGCGTCGAAGATCTCCTGGACGGTCCCGGCGGCGCCGGGGAGGAAGACGACCCCGCCGGTGCAGCGCGAGAGCAACCCGTCCTCGCGGGTCGCGTTGGCGAAGAACTTGGCGATGCCGGAGGCGAAGGCGTTCGGCGGCTCGTGGCCGTAGAACCAGGTGGGCAGCCCGTAGGAGGGTCCGCCGTCCGGCCAGCGGTCGCGTACCTCGAAGGCGGTACGGGCCCAGTCGCCGACGGAGGGCGCGAAGGACGGGACGCCGGCCAGGACGGCGAGGGCCTTGCGGAGCATCAGGTCGTCGTAGGGCGCGGCGTAGGCGCCGAAGTTGGCGGCCTCCATCGCGCCGGGGCCGCCGCCGGTGGCGACGGTGTGCCCGGCCCTGGCGAGGTCGCGGCCGAGCCGTGCGGCGCCCGCGTAGGCGTCGGAGCCGCGCTCCATGGCGTGGCCGCCCATGACGCCGACCACGCTGAGGCCGCGCAGGCGCTCGTCGAGGGCGTCGGACACGGCGTCGTCGTGGATCGAGCGCAGCATCGAGGCGAGTATGTCGCCCTCCGCCGCGGCGGAGCGCGCCCAGGCGTGCGTACGGGCGTCCGGCGTCCGCTCGTAACCGTCCTCGTCGAGGCCCGCGTACAGCTCGTCGGGGCTGTAGAGCGCGCCCCGGTACGGGTCGAAGGGCAGGTCGGGGACGGGCGGGAAGACCAGCGCGCCGCCCGCGCGCACATGGGCGAGGGCCTGCGGCTCCATCGGGCAGCCGAGGAAGACGGCCTGCGAGGTGTCGGTGACGAGGAGCGCGAACGTACGGTCGGTCAGGTCGACGGCCTGTACGCGGTATCCGGCGAAGGAACCGCTCAGGGCGACCTGGTCGAATTCGGCCAGCGACTCAACTTCCCTGTCCCGTCCGGGAGTTCGGGGAGTGTCGGGCGCTGCGGGCGGGATGTCGGCGGGCACGTCTGAACGATAGTCCTCGGTGCGGCTCACCGGCCCGGCGGGACGGTGGTGAGTACGGCGACCAGGGCCGTGAGGGGGACGGCGGCGGCCAGCAGGACGCCCGCCCGCAGCGCGACCGCGCCGCGCAGGAGCGCGGGGGAGGCGCCGATCTGGCGCAGGGCGGCCATCGCGGGCTCCCGGCCGCGCCGGGCCTCCAGCAGCGCGGTGCCCGCGGTGGCCAGCACGCACACCACGATCAGGACACCGGCCAGGGCGGTGAGGGGGCCGAAGGGGCGAGCGCCGCCGCGGTGCAGGTCGTACGCGGCCAGGGCCGCGGCGGCGGTGGCGCACAGGGCGCCGAGCGGGCGGCCGATCGCACCGGCCTCCTCCTGGAGGGCCCGTCCGGCCAGCAGCCGGAGCGCGCCGGGGCGGAAGGCGGCGAGCAGCCGTCCGCAGGCGTGCACGAGGCCGGGACCCGCGAGGACCATGCCCGCGGTGGCGACGACCCAGCCGCCGAGCGCGAGCGGCGCGATGGAGCCGAGACCGCCGGGCAGCGGCACCTCGTGGCCGTGCGGCGCGGCCACCTCGGCGGCGAGCCCGACGGCGATCAGGGCGACGCCCCAGGGCAGGCCGCCGGGCGGATCGGCCGCGGAGACCTTGCGGGTCGCGGGGGCGGGCGCGGTGGAGACGGTGCGCGGTGGCCACAACTGGGCCGCGCCGATGACGGCGGCGCTCACCGGGACCAGCGCGAGCAGCGTCAACGCGCCCGCGAGCGGCACCTGTTCGCCGCCGCCGAGGAGGTCGGAGGCGGCGCCGTGGAAGGGCAGCGCGCCCGTCAGGTCGCCGCGCAGGTGCAGAAACGCCAGCAGGGCCACCGCGCTGCCGACCGCGCAGGTCAGGGCGGTCGCCGACGCGGCGAGCAGGGCCACGCCGACCCGGCCGAGGCCCACCGCGGCCAGTCCGGGACGCGGCCACCGCGCGGGCACCGCCCGCCCCGCGGCCACCGCGAACTGCACGGTCACCACGACCGGCAGCGCGCACCACGCCAGCCGCGCGGCGGCGTCGGCCGGCCGGTGCGGGTGCCCGAGGGCGTATCCCAGCGCGGCCAGCAGCAGCAGCCCGGTGGCCGCCGACGCGGCGGCGACCAGCACCCACCGCACCAGCGCGGTGTACCGCGCCCCGCGTACGACACGAAAACTCAGCACGCCCGGCTCCCTTCCGACACGGGCCGCCGCCCCGTACGGGCCATGGCCACGGCACCGGCCCCGCCGAAGCGGGCACCCGTAAGGGCACGGGCGGTGTGGACAGTCGAGGTCATACGGACGCGGCCCGCGTCGTCGTCGCGGTCGGCTCGGAATCCCGCTCCTGCGCGGGCATCGCGGCGTTGACCCGGCCGTCGAGCAGCGGGATCACGCGGTCCGCGAAGGGCGCGATGTCGTGGTCGCAGGCGCTGAGCACGACGGTGATGCCGTGCGAGCGGGCCGCGCTGGTGAGGGTCCGCATCACCAGGGCGCGGTCGGGGCGGTGCAGCGGCGCGCCCGGGTCGTCGGCGAAGACGATCTCCGGGGTGGTGACCAGGGCGCGGGCCACCGCGATCCGCTGCCGCTCGGCCTGGAGGAGTTCGGCCGGGCGCTTGCGGGCGGCGGCCCCGATGTCGAGCCGGTCAAGCCACTCCTGCGCCGCGGCCCTGGCCGCGCGGTACTTGGTGCCGCGCAGCAGCAGCGGCAGCGCCGCGTTCTCCCAGGCCGTCAGCTCGGGCAGCAGTTGCGAGGTGCTGCCGACCCAGCCGAAGCGGTCCCTGCGCAGCTCGTCCCTGGCCGTCTCGGGGAGGGTGTGGACCGGGGCGCTGTTGAACCACACCTCGCCCTCGTCCGGCACCAATTGCCCCGACAGGCAGCGCAGCAGCGTCGACTTGCCCGCGCCTCGCGGACCCACGACGGCCAGGATCTCGCCCTGCCGTACGCCCAGCGACACACCCAGCAGCGCGGGGGACCCGTCGTGCGCGTGGCGCAGCGAACGGGCCCACAACACGTCATTGTCCGGCGGGGCCACCATGCCGTTACCTCCGCGGTTCGCGAACCAATCCCCTCCGGGGAGGTTAGGCGCCGTCAGCCCCCGCGGCCCGCAGGCACGGCGTACGTCCCCCGCGAGCCGCCCGTCCGGGTGACAAGCCCCCGACGCCTGCCTGACGCAGGCGGGTGCCCCAGTTCCCCGCGCCCCCAAAAGAAGCACGGCGATGGCGTCTCACGCCGCGGGAGCGCGCTGGAAGCGTCAGAGCTTGGTCCACGCCTCGGTCAGGACGCCGCGCAGGATGGCCTCGATGTCGTTGAAGAGGGACTGGTCGGAGGTGAGCGGCGGGGCGAGCTGGACGACGGGGTCGCCGCGGTCGTCGGCGCGGCAGTAGAGGCCGGCGGCGTACAGCTCCTTGGAGAGGAAGCCGTACAGGACGCGCTCGGTCTCCTCGTCGGTGAAGGTCTCCTTGGTGGCCTTGTCCTTGACGAGTTCGATGCCGTAGAAGAAGCCGTTGCCGCGGACGTCGCCCACTATCGGCAGGTCGTTGAGCTTCTTGAGGGTGTCGAAGAAGGCACCCTCGTTGTCCAGGACGTGCTGGTTGAGGCCCTCGCGCTCGAAGATGTCGAGGTTGGCGATGCCGACGGCGGCCGAGACGGGGTGGCCGCCGAAGGTGTACCCGTGGAGGAAGGTGTTGTTGCCCTTGTAGAAGGGCTCGGCGAGCCGGTCGGAGATGATGCAGGCGCCGATGGGGGAGTACCCGGAGGTCATGCCCTTGGCGCAGGTGATCATGTCGGGCACGAAGTCGAACTTGTCGCAGGCGAACATCGTGCCGAGCCGCCCGAAGGCGCAGATGACCTCGTCGGAGACGAGCAGCACGTCGTACTGGTCGCAGATCTCGCGGACGCGCCGGAAGTATCCGGGGGGCGGCGGGAAGCAGCCGCCCGCGTTCTGCACCGGCTCCAGGAAGACGGCGGCGACGGTGTCGGGGCCCTCGAAGAGGATCTGCTGCTCGATCTGGTCGGCGGCCCAGCGGCCGAACGCCTCGGGGTCGTCACCGTGGATCGGGGCGCGGTAGATGTTGGTGTTGGGCACCTTGCGCGCGCCGGGGACCAGCGGCTCGAAGGGGGCCTTCAGGGCGGGCAGCCCGGTGATCGACAGGGCGCCCTGCGGGGTGCCGTGGTAGGCGACGGCCCGTGAGATCACCTTGTACTTGGTGTGGTTGCCGGTCAGCTTGTGATACTGCTTCGCGAGCTTCCAGGCCGTCTCGACGGCCTCGCCGCCGCCGGTGGTGAAGAAGACCTTGTTGAGGTCGCCGGGCGCGTAGTGCGCGAGCCGCTCGGCCAGTTCGATCGCCTTGGGGTGCGCGTAGCTCCAGATCGGGAAGAAGGCCAGCTCCTGGGCCTGCTTGTACGCGGTCTCGGCCAGCTCGTGCCTGCCGTGACCGGCGTTGACCACGAAGAGCCCCGACAGACCGTCGATGTACCGCTTGCCGTGGTCGTCGTAGATGTACGTGCCCTCGCCGCGCACGATGGTCGGCACGGGGGCGTTCTCGTACGACGACATGCGGGTGAAGTGCATCCACAGGTGGTCGTGGGCGGTCCTGGAGGAGTCCGAGGCAGTCGCGGACGGTGCGGGGTTCGTGGAGGTCATGGCTATCTGGTTCCCCAGGTGTAGGTCTGCTTCCGCAGCTTGAGGTAGACGAAGGTCTCGGTGGAGCGGACGCCGGGCAGTGCCCGGATCCGCTTGTTCACCAGGTCCAGCAGGTGGTCGTCGTCCTCGCAGACGATCTCCACCATCAGGTCGAAGGAACCGGCGGTGATGACGACGTAGTCGACCTCGTCCAGCGCGGTCAGGGTCTCGGCGACCGGGTCGATGTCGCCGTCCACGTTGATGCCGACCATCGCCTGCCGCCGGAAGCCCACGGTGAGCGGGTCGGTGACGGCGACGATCTGCATGACGCCCTGGTCGAGCAGCTTCTGTACGCGCTGCCGCACCGCCGCCTCGGACAGGCCCACGGCCTTGCCGATCGTCGCGTACGGACGGCGTCCGTCCTGCTGGAGCTGTTCGATGATCGCGTTCGACACCGCGTCTATCGACGGCGCTCCGCCGTTCTTGTCCCGAGTGGCCACGCGCCCCACTGTGCAGGAGAGGTCGACGGTCGCGCAAGCCCTTCACGATGAAAATCGTCGCCGACGGCCCTCTGTGGTACCGAATCGGTTGTTGAGGGGGGATGGGTGTGTCGAATACGGCAGTCCTGCGGCTAAGCTGGGGAACGTCTCAGCCCGTGGACACCGGACTCGTACGACCAGGGAGCAAGCGCCGTGACCGAACTCCGTACTCTGCGCAATTACATCGACGGAGAGTTCCGCGACGCCGCGGACGGCCGGACCACCGAGGTGGTCAGCCCGGTGACCGGCGACGCGTACGCCACCGCGCCGCTGTCCGGCGCGGCCGACGTGGACGCGGCGATGGCCGCCGCGGCGGCCGCCTTCCCCGCGTGGCGCGACGCCACCCCGTCGGAGCGGCAGAAGGCGCTGCTGAAGATCGCCGACGCGATCGAGGCGCGCGCCGATGAGCTTATCGCGGTGGAGAGCGAGAACACCGGCAAGCCGATCGGACTGACCGCCAGCGAGGAAATCCCGCCGATGGTGGACCAGATCCGCTTCTTCGCGGGCGCCGCGCGCATGCTCGAAGGCCGCTCGGCCGGTGAGTACATGGACGGCATGACGTCGATCGTGCGGCGCGAGCCGGTCGGCGTCTGCGCGCAGGTCGCGCCCTGGAACTACCCGATGATGATGGCCGTGTGGAAGTTCGCCCCGGCCATCGCGGCGGGCAACACCGTCGTCCTCAAGCCGTCCGACACCACGCCCGCCTCCACCGTGCTGCTCGCCGAGATCCTCGGCGGCATCCTCCCCAAGGGCGTCTTCAACGTCGTCTGCGGCGACCGGGACACCGGCCGGGCGATGGTCGAGCACCCGGTGCCCGCGATGGCCTCCATCACCGGTTCGGTACGCGCGGGCATCGAGGTCGCCGGATCGGCCGCCAAGGACGTCAAGCGGGTCCACCTCGAACTGGGCGGCAAGGCCCCCGTCGTGGTCTTCGAGGACACCGACATCGCCAAGGCCGTCGAGGACATCGCCGTCGCCGGATTCTTCAACGCCGGGCAGGACTGCACCGCGGCCACCCGCGTCCTGGTCCAGGAGTCGATCCACGCGGAGTTCACCGCCGCCCTCGCCAAGGCCGCCGCCGAGACCAGGACCGGCCTGCCGGACGACGAGGACGTGCTGTACGGGCCGCTGAACAACGCCAACCAGCTCGCCCAGGTCAGCGGCTTCATCGAGCGGCTGCCCGCGCACGCCAAGGTCGAGACCGGCGGCCACCGGGTCGGCGAGCGCGGCTACTTCTACGCGCCGACCGTCGTGTCCGGGCTGCGGCAGGACGACGAGATCATCCAGCGCGAGGTCTTCGGCCCCGTCATCACCGTCCAGTCCTTCACCGACGAGGAGCAGGCCGTCGCCTGGGCCAACGGCGTGGACTACGCGCTGGCCTCCTCGGTGTGGACCAAGGACCACGGGCGCGCCATGCGGATGTCCAAGCGGCTGGACTTCGGCTGCGTGTGGATCAACACCCACATCCCGCTGGTCGCCGAGATGCCGCACGGCGGCTTCAAGCGGTCCGGCTACGGCAAGGACCTGTCGGGCTACGGCTTCGAGGACTACACGCGGATCAAGCACGTGATGACCTCGCTGGACGGCTGAGCCGGCCGTCCGGCCTCCCCCGCGGGCGGGCCCGCGGGGGAGGGGCGGTCAGGCGCGGCGCCGCAGCAGCCGCTGCAAGGCGTCCAGCCGGTTCGTGGTGATCGCGTCCACGCCCAGGTCGAGCAGCCGGGTCATGTTGCGCTGCCAGTCCGCCGTCCACGCGCCGACCAGCAGCCCGTTGTCCGCGGCCCACCGCACGGTCGTGGCGTCGATCAGCCCGAAGCGCAGATTGATCCACCGCGGCTTCAGCTCGTCCAGGAGCGAGCGCGGCGGCGGGGCCACCGTCGTCCAGGTCATGGCGATCTCCGCCGACGCGTCCAGGTCGCGCACCGTCAGCATCGCGCCGAGCCCGCCGCAGTAGTAGACGCGGTCGCCGACGCCCGCCTCCGCCACCGCGGCCATGGTCGCCTTCACCTGGCCGACCGAGGTCAGGTCCAGCATCATCCGGCCGCCGCCGGGGTGCCGCAGCAGCTCGGCGAAGGCGTCCGCCAGGGTGGGCACGCGGCCGTCGGTGAGGTCCACGACATCGTTCAGCGACAGGTCGCCGACCGCCTCCGGCACCTTCCACAGCCGCTCCAGCGTCTCGTCGTGCAGCAGCACCGGCACGCCGTCGGCGGTCAGCTTCACGTCGACCTCCACCGCGCCCGCGCCCTTGAGCAGCGCCGACCGCACGGAGGGCAGGGTGTTCTCGCGCTCGTGGTACGGGTCGCCCCGGTGGGAGACCGCGACGGTCACCGCCACGCCGCCGTGTACGCGTCGATCTCGGCGGCCAGCGCCCGCTTGCCCGCCGGGTCGAGGAAGGAGACCTCGACGGCGTTCTTGGCGAGCGCCGCGACCCCGGTGTGGTCCAGCTCCAGCAGCCGGGCGGCGACCGCGTACTCGGTGTTGAGGTCGGTGCCGAACATCGGCGGGTCGTCGCTGTTGACCGTGACCAGCACGCCCGCGTCGATCATCTCCCTGATCGGGTGCTGGTCGATCTCGGTGACCGCGCGGGTGGCGATGTTGGAGGTGGGGCAGACCTCCAGCGGGATGCGCTGCTCCGCGAGGTGATCGAGCAGCCGCCGGTCGCGTACCGCGCTGGTGCCGTGGCCGATGCGCTCCGCGCCCAGTTCGTTGATCGCGTCCCAGATCGTCTCGGGGCCCGTCGTCTCGCCCGCGTGCGGCACGCTGTGCAGACCGGCGGCGCGCGCCCGGTCGAAGTACGGCTTGAACTGCGGCCTCGGCACGCCCAGTTCCGGTCCGCCCAGACCGAAGGAGACCAGGCCCTCGGGGCGCAGGTCGAGCGCCAGGTGCGTGGTCTGCTCGGCGGACTCAAGACCCGCCTCGCCGGGGATGTCGAAGCACCAGCGCAGGGTCACGCCCAGCTCGGACTCCGCGGCCTTGCGCGCGTCCTCGATGGCCTCCATGAACGCCTGCTCGTGGATGCCGCGCCGGGTCGAGCTGAACGGGGTGACGGTCAGCTCCGCGTAGCGGATGTTCTGCCGCGCCATGTCCCTGGCCACCTCGAAGGTGAGCAGCCGTACGTCCTCGGCGTCCCTGATCAGGTCGACCACCGACAGGTAGACCTGGATGAAGTGCGCGAAGTCCTTGAAGGTGAAGAAGTCGGCGAGGGCCGCGGGGTCGGCGGGGACCGCGGAGTCCGGGTGCCGGGCGGCCAGTTCCGCGACGATCCGCGGTGACGCGGACCCGACGTGGTGGACATGCAACTCGGCTTTCGGAAGTCCGGCGATGAAGGTGTCGAGGCCGGAGCCGAAGCCGGGCGCGGTGTCGGGCATGCGGGGGTCCTCCCAGGGGTCCGATCGGTGCGGTTCATCGTAAACGGCACCGGGAAACGGCGCTGGGACGGCGGGCGGCGACGCCGTGACGGCGGGCGGGGACGGCCGACGTCGCACCATGGCCCCCAGACGTCCCCCGGTCACGCCGCCGGGGATCGCCGCGACGGCCGGATTCACACAGAATTCGTCGCGTAACCAAAAGGCAACAACGGAATCACTTGTTGAAGGACAGCTCCTCTGCCAGGATCGGCGATCAATCCAGAGTTTGGCCACGCCGCCAGGAGTGGGCGCGGAGGCGAGGAGAACGTGATGGACCACGTGACGGACGTGGCGAAACGGTTCGCGGGCGGAGCCCAGTACATCGACGGCCGCCCGCGAACCGGCGGCAGCGGCGACACGCACTCCGTCGTGGACCCGGCGACGGGCCGCACGGTGTGGACGTACGCCACCGCGGGACCCGCCGACGTGGACGCCGCCGTCGCCGCCGCGAAGGCCGCGCTGCCCGGCTGGGCGGCCACCGCGCCCGGCGAGCGCTCCGCCGCGCTGCACCGGCTGTCCGCCGCCCTCGACGCGCGCGCCGACGAACTCGCCCGCGCCGAAACCCTCCAGTGCGGCAAGCCGATCAAGCTCAGCACCGAATTCGACGTACCGGGCACCGTGGACAACGCCGCGTTCTTCGCCGGGGCCGCCCGCCACCTGGAGGGCAAGGCGGCAGGCGAGTACAGCCCGGACCACACCTCGTACGTGCGCCGCGAGCCGGTCGGTGTCATCGGCTCCATCGCCCCCTGGAACTACCCGCTCCAGATGGCCGGGTGGAAGATCCTCCCGGCGGTCGCGGCGGGCAACACCATCGTGCTCAAGCCGTCGGAGCTGACCCCGCTGACCGCCCTGATGTTCGCCGAGGCCGCCACCGAGGCCGGAATCCCGGACGGCGTGCTCAACATCGTCACCGGCACGGGGCAGGGCGCGGGCGAGCACCTGGTCACCCACCCCGACGTCGCCATGACGTCCTTCACCGGCTCCACCGCCGTCGGCACCCGGATCGCCCGGCTCACCGCGGGCACCGTCAAGCGCCTGCACCTCGAACTCGGCGGCAAGGCCCCCTTCGTGGTCTTCGACGACGCCGACCTCGACGCGGCCGTGCACGGCGCGGTCGCCGCCGCCCTGATCAACAGCGGCCAGGACTGCACCGCCGCCACCCGCGCCTACGTCCAGCGCCCGCTGTACGACGCCTTCGTGACCGCCGTCGCCGACCTGATGGCCACCGTACGGCTCGGCGACCCCGCCGACCCGGCCACCGACCTCGGCCCCCTCATCTCCTTCGCGCACCGCGACCGCGTCGCGGCCGTCGTCGAGCGGGCCCGTACGTACGCCACCGTCGTCACCGGCGGCGCGGCGCCCGGCGGCGGGCTCGCGGCGGGCGCGTACTACCGGCCCACGCTGCTCACCGGCGCGCCGCAGCACAGCGAGGCCGTCCAGCAGGAGATCTTCGGCCCGGTACTGGCGGTGCTGCCGTTCGACAGCGACGATCAGGGCCTGGCGTACGCCAACGACACCCCGTACGGCCTGGCCGCCTCCGCCTGGACCCGCGATGTCTACCGGGCCGGGCGGGCCGCGCGGGAGATCACCGCGGGCTGCGTCTGGATCAACGACCACATCCCGATCGTCAGCGAGATGCCGCACGGCGGAGCGAAGTCCTCGGGCTTCGGCAAGGACATGTCCACGTACTCCTTCGAGGAGTACACGCAGGTCAAGCACGTGATGTTCGACAACACCGCGGTGGCGCGCAAGGACTGGCACCGCACCGTCTTCGGAGACCGATAGCGGAAGGGCACCACCCATGGAGCAGTACGAGACCCTGTCCCCGCCGGTGCGCGCGGCGATACTCCGCAGCATGACCGGCGGGCGCGGCGCCCTCGGCCGCCGGACGCTGCTGCGCGCCGCGGGGCTGGGCACCGTCGCCACGGCGGGACTGACGGCGTGCGGCATCCCGGCCGCGGGCCGCAAGGGCGACACCACGGCGTCGACCGACCACTCGGCGCAGGAGAAGGTCGTGAACTTCTCCAACTGGGACCAGTACATCGACGTCACCGACGACGGCAAGCACCGCCCGAGCCTCGACCAGTTCACCAAGGCCACCGGCATCAAGGTCGACTACACCGAGGACATCAACGACAACGTCGAGTTCTTCGGCAAGATCAAGCCGCAACTGTCCGCCGGCCAGGACACCGGCCGCGACCTGATGGTGCTCACCGACTGGCTCGCGGGCCGGATGATCCGGCTCGGCTGGGTCCAGAAGCTCGACCCCTCGAACCTGCCGCACGCCTTCGCCAACCTGGAACAGCGCTTCCGCAGCCCCGACTGGGACCCCGGCCGCGCCTACTCCTACCCCTGGGCCGGCATCCCCACCTGCATCGCCTACAACAAGAAGGTCACCAAGGGCCGCAAGGTCACCTCGGTGTCGCAACTGCTGGACGACCCCGCGCTCAAGGGCAAGGCCGCCATGCTCTCCGAGATGCGCGACACCGTCGGGATGACGCTGCTCGACATGGGCAAGAAGCCGGAGACCGTCACCGACGACGAGTACGACGCCGCGCTCAACCGCATCCAGGGCGCGGTGGACAAGGGGCAGATCCGCAAGTTCACCGGCGGCGAGTACACCGACGGCCTCAGCAAGGGCGACATCGCCGCCTGTATCGCCTGGGCCGGTGACCTGGTGCAGCTCAGGCTCGACGACCCGAACATCGAGTACGCCTTCCCGGCCGCCGGTTACATGACCTCCACGGACAATCTGCTGATCCCCGCCAAGGCGCGGCACAAGACCAACGCCGAGCGGCTGATCGACTGGTACTACCAGCCGCGGATCGCGGCCGAACTGGCCGCCTACACCACCTATGTGTCACCGGTGATGGGCGTCCGCGAGGAACTGGCCAAGATCGATCCGTCGCTCGCCACCAACCCGCTGATCATCCCGAACGCCCAGATGAACGCCACGTCGCACGCCTTCCGCTCGCTCAGCGAGGACGAGGACACCCGGTACGAGGCGAAGTTCTCCAAGCTCACCGGCGCCTGACCGGCGCTCCAGCAGCCCGCACTCCCCGACGACTTCCGGGACACCTCATGACGACCCCCAAGACCCCGGCCGACGACGCCGTCAGCCTCACCGGGATCAGCAAGACCTACGGCTCCTTCACCGCCGTCCACCCGCTGGACCTCGCCGTGCCCGCCGGTTCCTTCTTCGCACTGCTCGGCGCCTCCGGATGCGGCAAGACCACCACCTTGCGCATGATCGCGGGCCTGGAGGACCCCTCCTCCGGCTCCGTACGCCTCGGCGGCCAGGACGTCACCGCCCTGCCGCCGTACAAGCGCCCGGTCAACACCGTCTTCCAGAACTACGCGCTCTTCCCGCACCTCGACGTCTACGAGAACGTCGCCTTCGGACTGCGCCGCCGCGGCATCAAATCCGTCAAGAAGCAGGTCGGCGACATGCTGGACCTCGTCCAGCTCGGCGCGCTCGCCCGCCGCAAGCCGCACCAGCTCTCCGGCGGCCAGCAGCAGCGCGTCGCCGTAGCCCGCGCGCTGATCAACCAGCCGCAGGTGCTGCTGCTCGACGAACCGCTCGGCGCACTCGACCTCAAGCTGCGCCGCCAGATGCAGCTCGAACTCAAGCGCATCCAGACCGAGGTGGGCATCACCTTCATCCACGTCACCCACGACCAGGAGGAGGCCATGACGATGGCCGACACCGTCGCGGTGATGAACGCCGGACGCGTCGAGCAGATGGGCGCGCCCGCCGACCTCTACGAGAACCCCGCCTCCACCTTCGTCGCCAACTTCCTCGGCACCTCCAACCTCATCGAGACCGAGGTGACCGGCGTCAGCGGCGGCGAACTCCAGCTCACCGCCGCCGGACAGAAGCTGACCCTGCCCGCCGCCCGATGTCGCGTCGACGTGACGACCGGCGGCCGGGTGCTGGCCGGGGTCCGCCCCGAGAAGATCACGCTGGCGCACAGCGACGACGAGCACGAGATAGCCGAGAGCCGCAACCGGGTGCGCGGCCGGATCGTCGACTCCAGCTTCATCGGCGTCTCCACGCAGTACGTCATCGACAGCCCGGTCTGCCCGGAGCTGGAGGTCTTCGTGCCCAACGTGGAGCGCGACGGCCGCCTGGTGCCCGGCGCGCCCGTCGTCCTGCACTGGAACCCCGAGCACACCTTCGGCCTCGACGCCGACCAGGACATCGACGCCGGTACCGACACCGACGAGGGGGAGGCCGCCGCATGAGCGCAGCGACCGCGCCCGTCACCGGGCCGCCTGCCCCGGCCGAGGCGGCCCCGCTGCCCGCCGCCCTGAAGAGGGCCGCCCGCAGACGGCGGCGCATCCCGTATCTGCTGCTGCTCGCGGGCGTCGCCTGGCTGCTGGTCTTCTTCGTGGCCCCGATGGTCTACCAGGCGTCGACCTCGGTGCAGACCGGCTCGCTCGACGACGGCTTCAAGGTGACCTGGCACTTCGCCACGTACTGGGACGCCTTCCACGAGTACTGGCCGCAGTTCGTGAAGTCGCTGGTCTACTCCGGCATCGCCACCGTGCTGTGCCTGGGCATCGGCTACCCGCTGGCGTACACCATCGCCTTCCGGGCCGGACGCTGGCGCAATCTGGTGCTGATCCTGGTGATCGCGCCCTTCTTCACCAGCTTCCTGATCCGCACCCTGGCGTGGGAGACGATCCTCGCCGACCAGAGCCCGCTGGTGTCGTTCCTGAACCACATCCACCTGCTGGACGTCACGTCCGCGCTCGGCATCACCGAGGGCAACCGGGTGATGGCCACCCCGCTGGCGGTGGTCTGCGGCCTGACGTACAACTTCCTGCCGTTCATGATCCTGCCGCTCTACACGTCCCTGGAGCGGGTCGACGGCAAGCTGCACGAGGCGGCGGGCGACCTGTACGCGACCCCGTTCACCACCTTCCGCAAGGTGACCTTCCCGCTGTCCATGCCGGGCGTGGTGGCCGGCACCCTGCTCACCTTCATCCCGGCCTCCGGCGACTACATCAACGCCGAGTTGCTGGGCTCCACCAACCAGAAGATGATCGGCAGCGTCATCCAGTCGCAGTTCCTGCGGGTGCTGGACTACCCGACGGCCGCCGCCCTGTCGTTCATCCTCATGGCGGTCATCCTGGCGATCGTCATGGTCTACGTCCGCCGCGCGGGAACGGAGGAACTGGTCTGATGCGTCCGATCCGCTGGCTGCGCAAGAACCTCGTGGTGATCGCCGGGGTGCTCACCCTGACGTACCTGATCGTGCCCAACCTCGTGGTGCTGCTCTTCTCCTTCAACAAGCCCAACGGCCGCTACAACTACACCTGGACGCGGTTCTCCACCGACGCCTGGCAGCACCCCTGCGACGTCGCGGGCATGTGCGAATCCCTCACGCTCAGCCTGAAGCTGGCCGTCTACTCGACCATCGGCGCCACCGTGCTCGGCACGATGACCGCCTTCGCGCTGGCCCGCTACCGCTTCAGGGGCCGCGCCACCACCAACATGCTGATCTTCCTGCCGATGGCGATGCCCGAGGTCGTGATGGGCGCCTCGCTGGGCACCCTCTTCCTCAACATGCGCATCCAGTTCGGCTTCTGGACCATCCTCATCGCGCACATCATGTTCTGCCTGAGCTTCGTCGTCGTCGCCGTCAAGGCCCGCGTGATGAGCATGGACCCCCGTCTGGAGCAGGCCGCGCAGGATCTCTACGCCACCCCGACGCAGACGTTCCTGCGGATCACGCTGCCGCTGGCCGCGCCCGGTATCGCGGCGGGCGCCCTGCTGTCCTTCGCGCTCTCCTTCGACGACTACATCATCACCAGCTTCAACGCGGGCAACACCGTCACCTTCCCGATGTTCGTCTGGGGCTCCGCGCAGCGCGGCACACCCGTACAGGTCAATGTGATCGGTACGGCGATGTTCGTCATCGCGGTGCTGCTCGTACTGGCCGGGCAGCTTCTCGGCAGCAGCCGCAGGAGGGCGCGCACCTGACCCGTACCGCCCCCGTATTCCGGACGCAGACCCGCGCATCACGAAGGTGTGAGAACCATGGACGCAGCCCGCTCGCTCGCCGAGGCCGAGCCCCGACCGTACTGGCTGGACGACCCCGGCAGGCCGCAGGCGCACCCCGCGCTCACCGGCCACGACAGTTGCGACCTGCTGGTGGTCGGGGGCGGCTACAGCGGGCTGTGGACCGCGCTGCTGGCCAAGGAGCGCGATCCGCAGCGGGACGTGGTGCTGGTCGAGGGGGACAGGATCGGGTGGGCCGCCTCCGGGCGCAACGGCGGCTTCTGCGCCGCGAGCCTCACCCACGGCGCCGCCAACGGACTCGCCCGCTGGCCCGACGAATTCGACGCGCTCCAGCGGCTGGGCGACCGCAATCTCGACGCCATCGAGGAGGCCGTCGCCCGCTACGGCCTGGACTGCGACTTCGAGCGGACCGGCGAGATCGACGTGGCCACCGAGCCGCACCAGTACGACGAACTGCGCGAGGCCGCCCAGGAAGGCGCCGAGCACGGCCTGGACGCGGAACTGCTGGACCGCGACCAGGTCCGCGCCGAAGTCGACTCGCCCACCTTCCTCGGCGGCCTGTACAACCGGCGCGGCGTCGCCATGCTGCACCCCGCCAAGCTCGCCTGGGGCCTGGCCCGCGCCGCCGCCGACGCGGGCGTACGGATCTACGAGCGCACCCCGGCCCGCGACCTGGCCGGCTATGGCACGGCGCTGGGGGTGCGCACCCCGTACGGCAGGGTGACCGCCCGCCAGGTGGCGCTCGGCACCAACGTCTTCCCGTCACTGGTCCGCCGGGCCCGCCCGTACACCGTGCCGGTCTACGACTACGCGCTGATGACGGAGCCGCTGACCGGACAGCGGCTCGCGGCGATCGGCTGGCAGGGCCGCCAGGGACTGAGCGACAGCGCGAACCACTTCCACTACTTCCGGCTCAGCGCGGACAACCGCATCCTGTGGGGCGGCTACGACGCGGTCTATCCGCGCGGCGGCCGGATGCGCGCGGAGTACGACCAGCGGCCCGAGACCTTCCTGAAGCTGGCGGAGCACTTCCGCACCTGCTTCCCGCAGTTGGAGGACGTCCGCTTCACCCACGCCTGGGGCGGCGCGATCGACACCTGCTCGCGCTTCTCCGCCTTCTTCGGCACCGCGTACGGCGGCCGGGTCGCCTACGCGGCCGGGTACACCGGGCTGGGCGTGGGCGCCACCCGCTTCGGCGCCGACGTGATGCTGGACCTGCTGGCGGGGGAGGAGACCGAGCGGACCCGCCTGGAGATGGTCCGCAAAAAGCCGCTGCCGTTCCCGCCGGAGCCGCTGGCCACCGTCGGGATCGGCATCACCCAGTGGTCGCTGGCCCGCGCCGACCGGTCGGGAGGGCGGCGCAATCTGTGGCTGAAGGCGATGGACCGCGCCGGGCTCGGCTTCGACAGCTAGGGCCTGATCCGCCGGACAGGCCCTGGGGCCGCCCGGCGCGGACCCGCGGTGATCCCCCGGCGCACAACCGGCATACGGCGTGAGCCACTTCACTACCAATGAGTAGCGAAACCCGCGTAATGATCGGCCCCCAACCCGCTCTCTTCCATGACAGCGACCGTCCACAGCGGTCGTCGGGCGGAAGAGACGGAGGAGCCGGTCATGGTCAGCACCGGTGCGAAGAGCGCGGTCGAGTGGCTGGTGTCGGTGGCGGTGGATCCGGTGAGCTGCCGGTGGGAGTGGGAGCGCAACCCCCTCGGGGTCACGCTGCTGCCCGCCGGGAAACTGTGGGACGTCCTGATCCTCACCGGGGATCTCGGCTACCCCACCCTGGACGTCCTGACCCGGCTCGTGGAGCGACCGGGCCCGGTGCTCGCCGACTTCGGCGACTCCCGGATGGGGTTCTTCGTACCGCCGGGCACGGCGGCGCGCTGGCTGGCCACCGGCGTACGGACGGCGGGCCGCGGCACCTGGATCGTCGTGCCGTATCCGGGCCGGGCGACCGGCGGGGTGCGGTGGCTGGTGCCGCCGGACGGCAGCGGGCACCTCACCGACCCGGTGCTGCTCGAACTGGCCATGCACGAGGCCGCCGCCCAGATCGCGGGCGGCGGCTGAAGGACGCACCGCGGAGCGAGCCCACCGCGCGGTGCTTGTGACCACCTCCCCGGCCTGGGGAGACTGACATGAGACAACGACGGAAGGGTCAGCCCGTGACGACCAAGCACATCACCCACTGGATCGCAGGCAAGGGCTGGACCGGCGGCGCGGAACGGCACGCAGACGTGTACGACCCGGCGACCGGCGCGATCACCGGGCAGGTGGACCTCGCGTCCGCCGACGTCGTGGACGCGGCGGTCGACGCCGCCCTCGACGCGTTCCAGCAGTGGCGGTACACCTCGATCGCCAAGCGCACCGGCGTCCTCTTCGCCTTCCGCGAACTGCTCAACGCCCGCCGCGACGAACTGGCCTCGATCATCGTCGCCGAGCACGGCAAGGTGCACTCCGACGCCCTCGGCGAGGTCGCCCGCGGCATCGAGGTCGTGGAGTACGCGTGCGGCATCCCGCAACTGATCAAGGGCGGCTTCACCGAGCAGGCGTCCACCGGCATCGACGTCTACTCGATCCGCCAGCCGCTCGGCCCGGTCGCGATCATCTCGCCGTTCAACTTCCCCGCCATGGTGCCGATGTGGTTCTTCCCGCTGGCCATCGCCGCGGGCAACACCGTCGTCGTCAAGCCGTCGGAGAAGGACCCCTCCGCCGCCAACTTCATGGCCGGGCTCTGGCAGGAGGCGGGCCTGCCCGACGGCGTCTTCAACGTCGTGCACGGCGACAAGCCCGCCGTCGACCGCCTGCTGGAACACCCCGACATCAAGGCCGTCTCCTTCGTCGGCTCCACCCCCATCGCCCGCTACGTGTACGAGACCGGCACCCGGCACGGCAAGCGCGTCCAGGCCCTCGGCGGCGCCAAGAACCACATGCTGGTCCTGCCCGACGCGGACCTGGACCTGGCCGCCGACGCCGCCGTCAACGCGGGCTTCGGCGCCGCGGGCGAACGCTGCATGGCGGTCTCCGTGCTGGTCGCCGTCGACCCGGTCGGCGACGGCCTGGTCGAGCGGATCAAGCAGCGCGTCGCGGGTCTGACCGTGGGACCCGGCTGCGCCGCCAGCTCCGAGATGGGCCCGCTGGTCACCGGCGTGCACCGCGACAAGGTGACCGCGTATCTGGACTCCGGCGTCGCGGACGGCGCGGAACTGGCCGTCGACGGCCGCAAGCACCCGATCTCGGGCGCGGAGACCGCAGACGGCTTCTGGCTCGGCCCCACCCTCTTCGACCGCGTCACGCCCGGCATGTCCGTCTACGACGACGAGATCTTCGGCCCGGTGCTCTCCGTCGTCCGCGTCTCCTCGTACGAGGAGGGCCTGGCGCTGATCAACGCCAACCCGTACGGCAACGGGACCGCGCTGTTCACCAACGACGGCGGCGCCGCGCGGCGCTTCCAGCACGAGGTCGAGGTCGGCATGGTCGGCATCAACGTGCCGATCCCGGTGCCGGTCGCGTACTACTCCTTCGGCGGCTGGAAGTCCTCGCTCTTCGGCGACACCCACGCCTACGGCGAGGACGGGGTCCGCTTCTTCACCCGCGGCAAGGCCGTCACGCAGCGCTGGCTCGACCCTTCGCACGGGGGCATCAATCTGGGCTTCCCGACGAATAGCTGACCGTCGGTCCGTCGGCGTCCGGACCGTTGGCGTCCGGACCGTCGGCGTCCGGTCCGCCGACGCCCGGACGGTCGGCGCTCGAACCGTCGGCGTCCGGTTCGCCGGCTTCCGGCGCGTGGCTGAACAGCCCGGCCGCCGCCACCCACGCCACCAGCGTGACCGTCAGGAACCAGCTCGCCAGCACGTCCAGCGGCCAGTGGTAGTCGCACCACACCAGTGCGACGCCCACGGCCGCCTGGAGGGCGAGGGTGAAAACGGTCAGCGCGGTCCTGGCCGCGGGGCGGCGCACATACGGCAACAGGAGCAGCAGGGCCAGGCCGTACGCGACGGCGGAGGTCGCGGCGTGACCGGAGGGGAAGTAGCCGTAGCCGTCGAGCCGGGGCAGGAGGCGGCCGGGCGCGGGCCGGTGCACCGCGGACTTGACCGTGTCGACCACGACCGGCAGCAGCGCCATGGCCACGCAGGCGGCCAGCGGCGGCAGCCACCAGCGGACGACGGCCGCCCGCCGCCCGAGCACCGCGGCGGCCACGACCGCGACGAGCAGGACCGGCACGGCCACCTCGATGTCGCCGAAGTCGCTCACGACCTGCGCGGTGCCGTGCACGCCCGGATGCGCGGCGGACGCCCGCCGGAACCAGCCGAGTACGGTCCAGTCGCGGCCGACCAGCCGCCCGCCGGTCTCGACCTGCCAGGTGAGCAGGGAGAACAGGGCGGCGCCGACGGCGCTCAGCAGCAGGAGAAAAGTCAGCCGCCCCGGAACAGGGGGGAGAGTTCCGGGGCGGCCAGGGCGACCGCCGTGCCGCTCGTCCCGGGGGGTGTGGGACGAACGGCCGACCGATCGGCGAGGAGTGCCGGGGCCTACGGTCCCGGCGGTGTCGTGCGCGAGGGCACTGCTGAGCCGGTGTTGGGGATACACCGGCGCGGTGTCGCCCGTGATGATCTCCTTCGGAGACCGCCCCGAGCGGGGTGTTCTGCTCAGACCGTACGTCACCGGGAGGGCCACAAGGCCAGGGATCACCCCTCCGCCATCAGGCCCGCACACGTTCTTCACGTCCCCCCATTCCTTACCGCCGGTCACACCCCGGCGAAGGCCCCCTCGATGATGTCGAGGCCCTCGTTGAGCAGATCCTCCCCGATAACCAGCGGCGGGAGGAAACGCAACACGTTGCCGTAGGTGCCACAAGTGAGGACAACCAGGCCCGCACTGTGACACGCGCGGGCGATCGCGCCGGTCAGCGCCGCGTCCGGGGTCGTGGTGCCCGGCTCGACCAGTTCCACCGCGATCATCGCGCCGCGCCCGCGGACCTCGCCGATCGCCGGGAACTTCTCCTGGAGCGCGGTCAGCCGCGCCTTCATCACCTCGCCGATCCGCCGGGCCTTCGCCGCGAGGTCCAGCTCCTTCATCGTCTCGATCGCGCCCAGGGCCGCCGCGCACGCCACCGGGTTGCCGCCGTAGGTGCCGCCGAGGCCGCCCGCGTGCGCCGCGTCCATGATCTCCGCGCGCCCGGTCACCGCCGCCAGCGGCAGACCGCCCGCGATGCCCTTCGCCGTCGTGATCAGGTCCGGCACCACGCCCTCGTCCTCGCACGCGAACCACTGACCGGTACGGCAGAAGCCGGTCTGGATCTCGTCCGCGACGAACACGATCCCGTTGTCCTTCGCGAACTGCGCGATCCGCGGCAGGAAGCCCTTGGCGGGCTCGATGAAGCCGCCCTCGCCCGCGATCGGCTCGATCACGATCGCCGCCACGTGCTCCGCGCCGATCTGCTTGGTGATCATGTCGATCGCCTGCGCCGCCGCCTCCTCCGCCGCGTGCTCCGGCCCGGTCAGCCACCGGAAGCCGTACGCCAGCGGCACCCGGTACACCTCGGGCGCGAACGGCCCGAAGCCCTCCTTGTACGGCATGTTCTTCGCGGTCAGCGCCATCGTCAGATTCGTCCGGCCGTGATAGCCGTGGTCGAACACCACGACCGCCGGACGCTTGGTGTACGAACGCGCGATCTTCACCGCGTTCTCCACCGCCTCCGCCCCCGAGTTGAACAGCGCCGTCTTCTTCGCGTGGCTGCCGGGCGTCAGCTCGTTCAGCGCCTCGGCGACCTCCACGTACCCCTCGTACGGCGTCACCATGAAGCAGGTGTGCGTGAAGTCGGCGAGCTGCGCCGTGGCCCGCCGCACCACGGCCTCCGCGCTGTTGCCCACCGACGTGACCGCGATCCCGGAGCCGAAGTCGATCAGCCGGTTCCCGTCCACGTCCTCCACCACGCCGCCCCCGGCGCGCGTCACGTACACCGGCAGCGTCACCCCCACCCCGTTCGCGACCGCGGCGCTCTTGCGCGCCGACAGCTCCTGCGACTTCGGGCCGGGAATGCTGGTGACCAGCTTGCGTTCCTGCGGAAGTGCGGTCATGGCGGGTGCTCTCCTCAAGCCGGGCGGCGGTGTCTGTGCGGTGTCTCTTCGGATCTCTTCGGACTTTTCAGCTCTTCCCGCAGGCTAGGCCGCGTCCCGGCCCGCCCGCATACGCCGATAGGTAACACTGCCCACCGACGATTCGCCGTAACGGCCAGTGCGCGCGCCGCGGCGTGCCACCGCCCGCCACCGGCAAGATCCTTTTACGGCGGTAGCCGCTCGACTACATTGAGCGCATCGTCGGCGACGAGGGGCGAGGGGCACGCACCATGGATGCCATGGATCACGAGGGCGCGCACGGGTACGGCCACCGGCCCGAGGTGCCGCCCCGGCCCGCCGGGACACCGGCGCGCCCGGCCGCCGCGCCCCCCGTGCCCAAACAGGCACCGCCGATGTCCGAGACCGAGCGCTGGCTGCGCACCCCGCGGATCTCCGACGCGCCCGGCGTGTACGCCTACGGACACGTGCCCAACGAAGCCGACCGGGTCCCCGACGGCCGCGTCCTCGGCCGCGCCGCACTCGCCCTCCTCGCCGGAATCCTCATCTGGTCCCTGCGCAACAACGGCTTCCTGCCCTGGTGGCAGTTCCCGCTCAAGATCCTGACCCCGCACAGCTGGTCCTTCAGCGGCCACCAGTCCCGCCCCGAGGTCTTCACCCAGAACCTCTACAGCGTGCTGTCGGCCGCCGTGATCGTCTGGATCACCGGCAGGCTCGGCAACTGGGGCGAGGCGGCCCGCCGCTTCCTGAACACCCCCGCGCGCCGCGGCTGGTTCGCGCTCGCCGCGGGCGCCCTGGTGTGGCAACTGAGCTGGACGGGCTACGTGCCCCTCCTCGACACGGTGCTCGACCTCTTCCCGTACTCGTGGATAAGCGGTGGCGGCAACCCCAACCGGGCCGCCGCGGTCACCTACGCCATCTACGCCCTCGTCGCCGCGCTGATCGCCTGGCCCTGCGCCACATTCGGCGGCTGGTTCGGCATCCCCGGCTGGCAGCCCGACGACACCGCGGGAGCGCGCCCCGCCGCCCCCTCGTACACCCGCACCGGCGCCGACCCCTCCGGGGAGACCCCCGCGGACTGGCCGGAACTGCGCGCGGCCGGGCGCTCCGACGCGGCCGACCGGCTGGCGCGGGATGTGGGCCTGGGCCGGATGAACGACGTGGACTGCGTCCGCGTCCGGCACGCGTGGGACGAGACCCGGCAGCGCCCCCGCGAGGTCCTGGCGTTCACCGACGAGGTCCGGCGCCTCGGCGGCGGCGCCTGCCTCCACCCGTCGGGCGAGCGCGACCTGCCCGCCCGCACCGCCCCGCACGACCTGCTCGGCGGCCAGGTCAGGATCGGCCGCGGCGTCGAGGACGACCGCAACGGCTTCCAGTACCGCGGCTCCGGCATGGCCCTCGACCCCGCACTGCTCGGTACGGGACTGCTCGTCGTCGGCCCGCCCGGCGCCGACAGGACCCGCCGCGTCATGCGCCCGGCGGCCGAGTCGCTCTGCCTCCAGGCGCTCACCGGCACCGCCGCCGTGGTCGTCGTGGCCGGCGCGGACACCGACCTCGGACCGCACGAGGCGTACGACGTCGTCATCGCGCCCGGCGACCCGGCCTCCCGCTACAGCCTCGACCTGTACGGCGGCACCACCGACCCCGACATGGCCGCCTGGCTGCTCGCCGAAGCCCTCGTCGACGGCCCCGAGGCCGAACAGCGCCGCGCCGTCGCCGCCCTCGGCCAGCTCCTCGGCCCCTACGCCGCCGCGCACGGCCGTTTCCCCCCGGTGCCGGTGCTCCGCGAACTGCTGGACGGCGCCCCCGAGGCGTACGAGGACCTGCGCCGCGCCGTGGACGCGGCGGGCGCGCCCGCGCTGCTGCGCGAACTCGACGCCAGGCAGCGGCAGTCCGCCCGCACCGGGGACATCGGCGGCGACCTCGCCAACCGGATCGCGCTGCTCGACCGGCCCGCCTTCGCCGGCTCCTTCGGCGCCCCCGACCGGGCCCGGCCGTTCTCGATGGAAGCGCTCGTCCACCCCATCCGGGTGCGGATCGAACTGCCCGAACGCGGCCACGCCGAAGCCTCCCGGATCCTCGTCCGGCTGCTGCTCGCCCAGTTCACCGCCGCCGTCCGCGCCCAGCGCACCTGGACCCGCTTCGTCTGCCTGATCGTCGACGACATCGGCCAGGCCGTCACCGCGGAGACCGTCCGCGCGCTGGCGGCCCTGCCGTCCACCACGGCGGGCATGGTCCTCGGCCTGCGCACCCTGGCCGACGTGCCCGAGCACCTGCGCGGCCCGCTCGTCGCCGCCGCGGGCTGCCGGATGTCCCTGGCCGGGGTCACGCCGTGGGACGGCAAGTTCTTCGCCGAGTCCTGGGGCACCACGCGGGTGGAGACCCGCGAGGTCACCCGCGCCGACCAATCGGGCGGCATGGCGCAGCGCGTCAACCGCGTGGCACGCCGGATGATCACCGGCCGGGTCGTCACCGCCGACGCCGTCACCGTCCGCGAGGTCGAGCGCGAACGCTGGTCGGCCTCCGACCTCGCCCACACCGTGCCCGCCGGGCAGGCCGTCGTCTCGCTCACGACCACCGCGGGGGAGAGCGCCCCGCCGGTCCTGGTGGACCTGCGGGGGTAGCACCGAGGGCGTGCGGGCCCGGCACCGGGGGCGGCGGATGGCGTGCGGCCCGGGCGCCGGTGGCACCGGCAGGGCGTGCGGGCCCGGTTGGGTCGGGCGGCGGAGGGGCGTGCGTGTCCGGTATTGGCGGCTGGCGTCAGGGCAGCGCTGGACGGTGCGGCACAATTGGGGGTGGCGACCGCTCCCGGTCGGCCAAAAATCGGCCTTCTCCCGTACCAGGCACCTATGCCCCTCACGCTCGCGTCCCTCGCCCATCACTCGGTCCTCAAGCTCACCGTCCTCGCCGGAGGCGACCGGCTGGGGGACACCGAAGTGCGCTGGGTCCACACCAGCGAGCTGGACGACCCGGGACCGTACCTGGAGGGCGGCGAACTGCTGCTCACCACCGGCCTGAAACTGCCCGTGGACGACGCGGAGCACATACGCGCGTACGTGACGCGGCTGGCGGCGGCCGGAGTCGTCGGCCTCGGCTTCGGCGTCGGGGTCGGCCACGACGCCGTGCCCCCCGCCCTGGTGGCCGCGGCGGAGACCGCCCGGCTGCCGCTGTTCGAGGTGCCGCGCAAGACCCCGTTCATCGCCATCAGCAAAGCCGTCTCCGCGGCCGTCGCCGCCGACCAGTACAAGGCCGTCACGGCGGGCTTCGAGGCCCAGCGCGAACTGACCCGCGCCGCCCTCGCCCCCGACGGCACCGCCGCGCTCCTCAGCCGCCTCGCCCAGCACCTCGACGGCTGGGCCGCGCTCTACGACGCCTCAGGAGCCGTCCTGGCCGCGGCCCCCGACTGGGCGGGCCGCAGGGCGGCCCGGCTCGCGGGCGAGATCGACCGGCTGCGCGACACCCCCGCCCCGGCCAGCGCCGCCGTCGCGGGACCCGCGGGCAGCGAGGACCGCGTCGAACTCCAGTCGCTGGGCACCGGCCGCCGCCCCCGCGGCTTCCTCGCCGTCGGCACCGAGGAACGCCTCGACACCGCCGCGCGCTACGTCGTGCACGCCGCCGTCGCCCTGCTCACCCTCTCCCTCGAACAGTCCCGCACCCTCCAGGACGCCGAACAGCGCCTGGCCGCGGCCCTGTTGCGGATGCTGCTCGCCGGGGAGCCTGGCCACGCCCGCAGCGTCGCGGGCAAGCTCTACGGCACCCTCCTCGACCACCCGGTCCGCGTGCTCATCGCCGAACCGGCCGAGGCCCACGCCACCGCGGGCGCCGACGCCGTCACCCTCCTCGGCGAACGCGCCGAGGCCGTCGCCTCCCGCTCCGGCGACGCCCTCCTCGCCGTCCGCGAGGGCCCCCGGCTGATCGTGCTGGCCGCCGAGGAGTCCATGGCCCTGTCCACCGCCGCCGACCTCGCCGAGGCCGAGGACGCGCTGGCCGCGGGACTGTCCGCGCCCGTACTCCCCGCCGAGGTCCCCGAGGCCCACCGCCAGGCCGAACGCGCCCTCGCCGTCGCCCTGCGCCGCGGCCGCAACCTCGTCGAGCACGGCGAGGTCGGCGCGGGCTCCGTCCTGCCCCTCCTCGCCGACGACGCCGTCCGCGCCTTCTCCGAAGGTCTGCTGCGGCCGCTGCGCGACCACGACGCCACCTCCCGCGGCGACCTCGTCGCCTCCCTGCACGCCTGGCTCTCCCACCACGGCCAATGGGACGCCGCCGCCGCCGACCTGGGCGTCCACCGCCACACGCTCCGCTACCGCATGCGGCGCGTCGAGGAAATCCTGGGCCGCTCGCTGGACGACCCGGACGTGCGGATGGAGCTGTGGCTGGCGCTGAAGACCGGGCCGTGAGGCGCTGACCCGCGGTCAGCCCCGCCGGTTGTCGGCCAGCAGCCGCGCGGCCATGCTCTGCGCCTGCCGCTCGGCGTCCCGCGCGTCCGAACGCCGCCTCGCCAGCAGGGACTTGGCCCGCAGCGCGGTCACCCGGTCCTGATGCGGGCGGTCGGCGAAGAGGCTGTCCAGCAGCGACTCGGCGGCGGACAGGTGCCCCTCGGCCCGCGACCGGTCACCCGCCAGTTCACGGGCGCGGGCCAGCAGCAGTTCCAGGCGCGGCAGCAGCGGGCACCGGGAGCCGTAGACGTCCACGGTGGCGTCGCGCGCGCGCAGCAGTTGGACCGCCGCCGCCTGGACGTCCCCGGCCGCCAGCAGCACATGGCCCTCCGCCGTCCTGAACCGCGCGTAGAGATGCGGCCGTTCGACGTTCGCGCGCTCCACGAAGGGCCGCATCGCATCGATGTGCCGTTGGGCCCGGGTGATGGCCGGATACCACCGGTCGTCGCTGTACGGTTCCCGCTCGGCCCACTGCGAGCCGGACGCGTACTGCGCGAGGCTTGTCGCGAGCAATTCGGTGAGGGCCAGGTACAGATCGAAGTGCTCGCGTGTCGCGGCCGTGGCCAGAGACGCGAGGTCGGCCTCGGTGCCGCTGTCGGCGGCGCCGAGGCGCAACCGCAGGAGTGCCTCCTCCGCCAGCGGTACAGCGGCACCGATGGCGGACGATGACACGTCGTCCCTGGCGGCCGCGATCGAGGCGTCGAGGAACGAGTCCCGGCAGCTGTCGAGGAGTTCCGCCGTCATGTCGTCCCTGCGACCTCCCCAGGACGACGGCTCCGCCGACCGGCCGTACGACCGGGACGCCCGGCTGAGGTCGCCGGTCACGAACCCGTGCCTCAGGAGACCCTGGCCGACAAGGCGCCGACCACGCTGAGACACCGTCGGCTCCAGCCTCAGGTATTCCTCCTTCGCCGCATCCAACGAGCCACACCACAGCGCGAGTTCGGCTCTGGCCAGCGCGGCCTCCTCCTTCGCGGAAGGCGAACCGCGCCCGGCGCCGGGAGCCGCCTCGATCTCGGTGCAGCGCTCCAGTGCCTGCCGCACCAGGCCGCGCGCCATCCGTGCCCGCAGGGAGATGATCCGCCAACTCTGGCGCTCGTTGGGGATGAACAGCGACCTCGACAGGGGCCTGTCGTCGCCCAGCGCGATCAGGGCCAGCCGTTCGGCCTCCGCCGCGGAGCCGTGCAGCAGCTGATACCGGCTCCAGTTCACGAGCAGCGTGAGGATGGGGTCGGTGGTGGGGAGCACCTGGTCCTCGCGGGTATCCATGACCCGCCCGACCAACTCGCCGAACGGCGGCCCACTTTCGTACGCGGCCCAGGTCGCGGGATCGGGGGTCGGCTCCGGGTAGAAGCGGGACAGGGTCCCGACCAGCGCGCGCCGGAAGCGCGCGGCGTCCTGGCGGGTCACCCGGGCCCGCACGGCGGTACGGGCCGACTCGGTCAGTCGCAGCGCCGTCCCAACGACCTCGGCCAGATTGCCTTCCACCAACCGTGCGGTGTCGACGGGGAGTTCGGAGGACGGACCACGTCCCTCCGGCCACGACGCCCACAGCGCGGACACCGTGGCTCCTGTGACGCCGTCGCCGGTGTCGAGGAAGTCCAGCAGCCACAGAGTGAGCAGCAGGTCGGGGCTGAGGGGAAGCACCGGGGAGAACGGACCGGCGTCGGCCGCCTCCCGCGCCGTGAAACCCGCCGTCACCGACGCCACGTCCCAGATCCGCGCGCGGCCGAAGGACGAGGCCGTGGCCAACAGGGGCCTGCCGTAAGTGCCGTTGAAGGCGGCGACGGCCACCACACGGCTGGTGTCCCCGGTGGCGACGGTGCCGACCGGCTGAGCGGACGCGGTGTCCCAGAGCGTGACCGTGCCCTCGGCGTCGATCGCCGCGACCAGGTCGGGCCGGCCGTGGACGTGGACGGTGGTGAGCGCCTCCACCTGTCCGAGCCGTGCGGGCAGGTCGCTGTCGACCTCCTCGCCGCTGGCGGCGTCCCTGACGTGGACGGTGCGGTTCTCCGGCGGGTGGTCCCCGGTCACGTGGAGGCAGAGCGGCCGTGCGCCGGGGCCGGTGAAGAAGGTGAGGGCGCGGACGCGGCCCACCAGGGGGGTGAGGGCCGAGCCGAATTCGGTGCCGGTCCCGGGGTCCCAGCAGCGCAGGGCGACGTCAGGGCCCGCCGTGACCAGGACGAGCCGTCCGTCCGCGTCGGTGAAGGTCGTCAGGAGGTGCGCCCCGGACGACGGGCCGGCGACGAGGGTGCGCGTCCGTGTGCCCGCAAGGAGGTCCCAGAGGGAGACGGCGCCGCCGATCCCCGCGACGGCGGCCTGCGGACGGCCGTTCGCGTCGGGGAAGACGGTGAGCGTCTGCACGGCGTCGGGGCCGCCCTCCAGCGGTACGCCCGGGCCCGCGCTCCCGGCCGCGTCCCACAGGTGCGCGCCCTGGCCGTAACCGGCCGCCACCAGCCACACGCTGCCGCCCCAGACGTAACCGGCAAGGCCCCGGTCGCCCTTGGCGGTGGCCCACTCGTACAGCGGCAGGACCGGTTCGTCGGGGCTGCCGAACAGGCGGCCGAACTCGGCCCGTACGTCGATCGCCTGGAGCGCGCCGGGGTTGGTCGGCATGCGCTGGGCCAGTTCGTAGAGCCTGCTCGGGGTGGAGCGGTCCAGCGCCAGCAGGTCGGGCTCGATGTTCGCGGTGAGGTGGTCCATGATCTCGGCGCGGGTCAGCTCGCCGAGGGTGACGACGGTGCCCAGGCTCGACGGGTCGCGAACGCCGTCGAGGGAGGCCACGGTGAACAGCACGGAGCCCCGGCCGTACGGGGGAAGGCATCCCTCCAGCGCCTCGCGCAGGCCCTCGCCGTAGGACCGGACCCGGTCGAAGATCAGCAGCCAGTCGCGGTGTGCGCCCAGGCGTGCCCACAGGTCCGTGGGGGGCGCGGAGCGGTGCTCCCGGTCCGGGGTGAGCGCGGACTCCAGCGCGGTCAGCCCTTCGCGCAGGCTCTGCCGGGTCCGTGCGTCGATCCGGTGGACGAAGCTGTGCCGGGGCCCGTACGTGCGGACGTACTCCTGCACCAGGCGGGTGCGGCCCGACCCGTTCGCGCCGACGACGACGGCCACCGAGGGCATGCTCCAGCCGCGGTCCGCCGTGCGGTCGGCGGGGGAGGGTCGCAACGTCCTTTTCAGGGTGTCCAGTTCGGGGGCGCGGCCGATCATCCGCTCGGGATCGGGCGGGGTGGTGACCGGCGGGACGGGGAGGAGGTGTTCGGGGTGCGGGACGGTGGAGGCGTGCGGCGTCGCTGCCGCCCCCTCGTGCGGCCCGGCGTCGAGCACGTCCAGGGCGCGTCCCTCGGCCGCTGCCGTCAACTGCCGTGCCAGCGCCCGGTGCTGGCCGCCCGCGCCGCTGAGGACGGCGGCGGCGACCTCGGCGAAGGGGAGGCTGCGTTCGGGCAGGAGCCGGCCGGAGGCGCCGTTCTCGGGGGCCGCCGCGGGGGCCGAGGCGGCGTCGACGGCCAGGGAGGCCAGCGCCCGGAAGTCCAGGGTGCCGCCGAAGGTCGCGGCGACGCGGCCGGAGACGCGCGCGAGGACGTCGTCCAGGACGTGCAGGGATTCGGTACGGGTCAGCTCGGCGAGCAGCGCGTCGCGGACGCCGGGGGCGAAGTCGTAGACGACCTCGTCGGGGTCGGTGGGCGGTGCGGGCGCGGGCGCGTCATCGGGGGCGGGGCCGCGGCGCTCGATCAGGCCGGAGAGGAAGAGTTCGGCGAGGTCGGTCTGGCCGGAGCCGGGGACGGTGGCCTGCTGGACGAGCCGCATGACGGGCAGGCTCAGCGGGGCCGCCGCGAGGTGGCAGGCGAGGCGGAAGGCGTCGGGGGAGCAGCCGGAACGGAAGCGGGCGACGCGCTCCGCGGGGCCCGGCGGCTCCGAGGGGACGGCGGCGCGCGCGGGCCGGGGCGCGCCGCGTACGGGCGCCGCCAGCATCGGGGACCAGCCGGGCACGCGGCCCGCGACCAGACCGGCCCAGGGTGCCAGCCAGGCGCCGTCCACCTCCATCACCGGCAGCCAGCGCACCCCGTGCGGGCGGGCGCCGCGCGGCAGGCCCGGCACGGCGGCGGCCGTCCGTACCTCGGCGACCGGCCGCGCCGCGTCGGGCACCCGCAGCTCGACCGGTGCCGTACGCAGCGCGGTGCGGTGCCACAGCCTGCGCGGCAGGACCTGGAGCGCGGCCACCGGGCGTTCCCGGCCCGCGCGGGCCAGGAATTCGGGCAGGTCGTCGCCGTACCAGGCGGGGCCGACGCCGTCGGTGAGCACGAGCAGCAGCGCCCGGCCGGTGGGGTCCTCCAGGGCGCGGCTCCAGCGCGGGCCCGCGGGACCCGCCGGGGCCGCCGGGCGGGCGGACTTGCGGCGGCGGAAGGGGGACAGGCGCGGCGCGGGGCCGTCGGTCGACAGCGACCAGCACCGTACGTCGGCGAAGGCGCCGTGCCGCTCCAGCACTGTGCACAGCTCGGTGGCCAGGCGGTGCCAGACCGCCATCGTGGCGCCGGTGTCGATCAACAGGTCGACGGAGAACCGGCGTTCGCTCGCCGGCCGCCAGACCGGCAGCAGATACTCCGCCTCGCCGGTCGCCTGGGCGGTGGCCTCCTCGTCGAGGACCGCGGGTCCCGGCGCGGACACGGACTGGCGCAGCGGGCGCAGGGCCCGGGCGAGGTCCAGGGAACCGCTGAGCGCGGGCGGCTGGGTGACCCGCACGACATGCGCGGCGGGGCCGCCGGGCGCGGGCGCGGCCTTGGTGAGCGAGTGCAGGCCGACGCGCGGGGCGGGGGTGGCGGGCGCGGCCGGTGGGCGGCGCGGTCCGGGTACGGGGTCCGGTGCGCGCTCCCGCTCCGCCGGTTCGGGGTCCGGCCGTACGGGTTCCGGTTCCGGTGCGACCGCCCGCGGCGGCTCCTCCGGGCTGCCGTCCACCTCGTCGGCCCCGTCTTCCGCCGTCAGTCCGGCCAGCCGTGCCAGCCACACCACATCGGCCATTTCGACAGCCGTGGGGCCGTCCTCGTGGCCGCCGAGGAGCCCGGCCAGTACGGCCCTGAGCCCGTCGGAGTGCTCGGGTGGCCGCGGCGGTGGCGGTGGCGGTGGGGGCATGGCGGGCGCGGGTCAGGACTCGTTGAGGGGGCGGAGGAGGACGCTCTCGATGAACTCGCGGTCCTGCCGGCCCGACCACAGGCCGCGGTCGGCCATCAACAGGGCGTTCAGGAGCTGGTCGTTGGCGAGCTCCGCGCCCTCCTCGCGCTGGCGGCGCAGGAACTCCGCGATGACCGCGGCGCGTTCGGCCGCCGCGCCGGGGGCGCCGGGTCCCAGGTGCGCGGTGACCATCGCGGCGAGCCGGTCCGCGTCCGGCGGCTGGATCTCCAGCCGGACGCAGCGACGCAGGAACGCGGCCGGGAACTCCCGCTCGGCGTTGCTCGTCAAGACGGTGAAGGGGAACTGAGCACAGCGCACCGTCCCGCCAGTGACGGTGGCCGTCCGCGCACCGTCCGCGGTCATGACTTCCTGATCACCCGGCCCCAGCCGGGCGAGTTCCGGAATCCCGAATTCGCCTTCCTCGAAGACGTTCAGCAGGTCATTGGGCAGATCGAGATCACTCTTGTCGATCTCGTCGATGAGCAGCACCCGCGGGTGCCGCCAGGGCAGCAGCGCCGTGCCGAGGGGACCGAGCCGCAGATAGCGGCCGACGGGCGGCGGCTCCTCCCTGCCGGTGCCGCCCCCGGTGCCGTCTCTCCCCGCGCCGCCCGTGCTCCCCGCCGGACCGCGTCCCAAGCCCGCGTCGTGCAGACGGCCGATCGCGTCGTACGCGTACAGGCCGTCGCGCAAGGTGGCGCGGCTGGTGATCGGCCAGCGCAGCACGGGACCGAGGCGCAGTTCGTGGGCGACCGCGTAGGCGAGTGTCGACTTGCCGACTCCCGGCTTGCCCGTGATGAGCAGGGGGCGGCGCAGGTGCAGGGCCAGGTTGACGAGCTGCACCTCGCGCCGGTCGGCCTGATAGGCGACGGCCTGGCGGTCGCGGCCGAGCCGCCGGGCGGTCGCGCCGTCCGCGCCCGGTCCCGTGCCGTCGGCGGGCGGCGGGGGCAGTTCGCCGGGGTCGCCGTACTCGGTGCCGAAGGCCCGCCAGGCGGGGGCCTCCGGCAGGCCGTCGATGCCGTCGTGCGGGGTGCCGGTACCCCGGTACACCCACCAGTCGTCGCCGTTCGCCGTCACCGCACCGCTCCTTGTCCTCTGCGTCCTGTGCGTCCTGTGCGCGTCGTCCGCATGTCAGGCCATCCCCGCGTACGGCGTGTCCTGGTCGGCGTCCACGCTGTCCGGGTCGTCCCAGAGCAGCGTGATGTTGTTCCGCACGTCGTCGGCGCCCGCCGTCCTGCCGTACTTGCGGCAGCGGTGCACGGTCTCCGGCAGGTCGAGCAGCCGGGCCGGGGGGTGGGCGCGCAGCGCCGTCACCAGCTCGCGCGGGTCGCCGGGGTCGCGCCGCCACAGCATGACGGGCACGCCCTCGGTGTACAGCGCGTCCTTCACGGCCGCGAGCAGGTGCGCCGAGAGCCGGTCGTACGGCACGGTCAGGCCGAGGCAGGCCAACTCGGGCTGCCGTACGAGGGATTCGGTCAGCTCAGTCGCGGCGGACCGCCCGTGCAGCCGGGGCCAGGAGATCCTGCCGAGCGCGTCGTCCGCCGGGTCCGGCTCCCGAGCCCCGGTTCCGGCCGTGTCGCCGTTCCCGCCGCCGAGCGGGGCCGCCGCCGCTCGCTGCGGGTCCCGGCGCAGGTGCTGCCAGCGCTGCCGCCACGCGCCGATGACCCAGGAGTCGGTGTACCGCTCCAGGGACCGTACGACGACGGGGTGGTGCTGGCCGAGCGGGGTACGGGTCGGCCCGGCCGACCACAGCTCGGCGCTGTAGCCCAACAGGGCCTCGGGCAGCAGGAATTCGACCCGTACACCGCCGCCCGCGCCGCGGACCTCGCGGGCCAGTTCCGTCCACGCCGACATCCGGGCGCTGCCCGCGCCGGTCAGCTCGCTGCGGCGGAAGGGCTCGCTGGGCGGCAGCGCCGCCACCCGGCGCAGCGGGCCGCCGTGCACGGCCTGCCGGTAGTAGGCGCCGCGCAGTTCGTAGCTGCCGTCCTCGACATGCTCGGGGCCCGCGGCCTCGACGCGGATCTGCACGATCAGCCGGTCGGCGGCCTCCGGGCTCTCCGCTCCGCCGCCGGCCGTCCCGGTGTCCCCGGCCCGGCCGCCGCCCAGCGCGCCGAGCAGGTCGCGCAGCGCCGCCCAACGGGCGTACGCGGCAAGGTCGGTGTCGGCCGTGACGGAGCCGAGGAAGCGCAGCAGCGGTACCGCCCGGCCCGCGTCGCCGCCGGGGCCGCCGCCCCGCAGGTCGGACAGGCGCACCAGGATCTCCGGCAGGGTCTCGCGGCCGGTGAGCAGCGCGGTGCCGGGCGCGCCGTGCGGGACATGGCGCGCGAGCTGGGCGGGGGAGGGGAGATGCGGGAGGTCCGCGCGCAGCGCGGTGAGGACGGTGAGCGAGGCGTCGGGCGGCAGGGGCGCCGCGCCGGTCAGGCCCAGGACGGCCAACTCCAGCCACGGCAGGGCCTTGTCGTACGGCGCCTGACCGCGCAGCGCCGCCCGCAGCGCGTCCAGTGCCGCGTCGGGGTCGGGGCGGGTCTCGATCGCGCCGACGAGATTGCGCAGGTGGGCGCGGGCGACGAACTCCTCGCGGACGTCGAGCCGGAAGCGGGCCCGGCGCGCGCCCCGCACGCCGCCCGGACCGTACGGCCGCGGCTCGTGGCGCTCCGCCGCCTCGTCCATCCGCTGGAGCAGGTCGAGCCGGTCGCCGTGCCGGGACAACTGCGGGAAGTCCTCCAGCAGTTCACCCAGCAGCTCGGCCGCGCCGACCGGCCACGGACCCCCGTCGGCCGCCGGACCGGGACCGTCCCCGGCCCTGCCGACCTTGGCCAGCAGGCGCTTCGCCGTCCACTTCCCCTCCACGGAACCCATCGCGCTACGCGTCCCCCCAGCCGCCGATCGCCCGCCCGACCAGGTCGCGCAGCCGCTCCAGGGCCCGGTCGTCCGGCACGATCTCCTCCATCGCCGTGAACAGGGCGCGCCACGCGGCCCCCTCGTCCCGGAACCGGCGGCAGCTCAGCACCAGCCGGAAGAGGTGGTCCCGGCGGCCCGGCCGCTCCTCCACCTCGAAGGAGTACGGCAGGCCGAGGTGGTCGCCCATCCGGTCGAGCAGGTCGTAGCGGTTGTCCGCGCGTCCCAGAGAGGGGAACGCCAGCAGGGCGTCGACCAGTTCCATGTCGGTGGGCGGCGGGCCGGGCGCGGCGGCCGTCGCGGCGGAGCCGGCCGGGGCGTCGGCGATACCGAGGAGGCCGCGCAGGGCCGAGACCGGGGTGCACCAGCCGCCCCGGTCGTCCCGGTACGAGCGGCTGCCCTTCACCACACCGACCACGAGACCGGCCCGGTCGAGCAGCATGCTGCCGCTGAAGCCCTCGCGGACGCCGTCGCCCAGCACCCGGAAGAAGTCGCCTGACCTGGCTCCTGTGCGCAGCGCGAGCGAGTCCGGCTGGACGCCGGGGGAGGGGGTGAACTCCGAGTAGCCGAGCGCCGTCACCTCGGTGCCCGGCTCGGGGTCGCTGGCCGCGAGCGACGCGACGGGGTGCCCGGACCACCCGGCCACGGTCAGCAGCGCCAGGTCCGGATACGGGTGGAAGCGCCCGCCGTCGCTGTGCGGAGGCACCGCCCGTACGCCGTCCGCCGCCACGGGACCACCGCCGGACGGGTGACGTACGACGATTCCGGCCGCTCCGGCCACCACGTGCGCGGCGGTGACGACGAGCCCGTCCCGTACGAGGAAGCCGCTGCCCCGGAAGGTCCCGCCGATCTCCAGCCACACCGCGCGTAAGTGCGCCTCGCCGCCCAGCGGCCCGGCGCCCCACCAGGCGACGGCCCCAGCGCTCACGGCTGTCCGCCGGACCCGGAGCCCGTGTCCCCGGCCGGGCCGGTCCCGTCCGCGGCGGCTCCGACCACCGCCGTGACGGCCGCTTCAGCCGCTTCAGCCGCTTCAGCCGCCACGGCCGCCTCGGCCGCTTCCGCGCGGGCTCTGCGCGCCGCCAGGTCCCAGGAGAGCCGTACGGTCAGGCTGGCCTCGCTGCCCGCCTCCGCGATGATCCCGAAGAGCTGGCCGGACTTCACGGCCAGATTGAGGCCGAATTCGACCTCGAAGGCGTCGGGGGAACCGGCGGCGCCGCCCTCCGTCACCGTTTCGGCCGCCCAGCGGCCGACACTGCGGACGGTGTCGCGCACCTGGCCGAGGCTCAGGGCGACGGCCGAGCCCAGCGCGGCGGCGCGGCGGCCGACGTCGACACCGACGTCGCCGTACGCGTCGGCGCCGCCCGCGCCGGAGGCGGCCTCACCGGGCTGCCGGAAGGTGAGGTCGCCGATGACCTCGGCCTCCACCGTCGAGCCGTCGCCCAGGTCGATCGTCACGGTCTCCGTCATGGCGTTCCCTCCCCGTCCCGCCAGCAGGATAGAGGCGCCCGAGGGCACGCCGTGCGGCTTTCCCCACCTGCCCCCCCGGCCGAAGCCGCTGCCGCCGACCGGCCGTACCCCGGCCCTCCTGGGGCCGTACCCGACGCCGTCCGCCCGCGCGGCCCCCGGCCGGAGGCTCGCCAGCCGCCGTCGGAAGGCTTCCAGTCGCCCCGCCGGGCCCCTGCCGAACGCGGCCGGTCCCCATAAGCCCGGCCCCTGCCGTCCCCGGCACCGCCGCCGCCGGCCCCCGGCGGTCCACGTAAGCCCGGACCCCCTCGCAGCGCCGGGCCATTCCGGCCATTACGGCGCGCGTCAGTGGGCACGTACTACGTCGTGGACAACGTGCGGTGTCCGCGGGCGCGCCTACCGTGAGAGACGGGACGGCAGCACAATCGAACCTCTGAAGGGCGGGACTCACCGTGACAACGACAGGCGCAGCCGCGTACGCGTTCTGGCTGGCGGGCCGTGAGGCCACCGGTACGGACACCTTCGATGTGACCAGCCCGTGGGACGGCGCGGCGGTCGGCCGGGTGAGCGTGCCGACGGACGCGCAGGTCGAGGAGGCGGTGGCGGCGGCAGCGGCGGCGCAGGACGCGTTCTCGGCGACGCCCGCCCATGTGCGCGCGGCGGCGCTCGACCACGTGTCGAAGCGGCTCGCGGAGCGGTCGGAGGAGGTCGCCCGGCTGATCACGGCGGAGAACGGCAAGCCGATGAAGTGGTCGCGCGGCGAGGTCGGCCGCGCCGTGTCCGTCTTCCGCTGGGCCGCGGAGGAGGCCCGCCGCTTCAACAGCGGCGAGGCGCAGCGGCTGGACACCGACGCCGGCGGCGTCGGGCGGCTCGCGCTGACCCGCCGCTTCAGCCGCGGCCCGGTGCTCGGCATCGCGCCGTTCAACTTCCCGCTCAACCTGGTGGCCCACAAGATCGCCCCGGCCATCGCGGTCGGCACGCCGATCATCCTCAAGCCCGCCCCCGCGACCCCGCTGTCCGCGCTGCTGCTCGGCGAACTCCTCGCCGAGACCACCGGCCTGCCCGAGGGCGCCTGGAGCGTGCTGCCGGTGGCGAACGACCGGATGTCCTCGCTGGTCCAGGACCCGCGGCTGCCGGTGATCTCCTTCACCGGCTCCGACACCGTCGGCTACCAGATCATGGACTCCGTGCCGCGCAAGCACGTCACCCTCGAACTCGGCGGCAACGCCGCCGCCGTCGTCCTCGCCGACTGGTCGTCCGAGGCCGACCTGGACTGGGCGGCGAGCCGGATCGCCACCTTCGCCAACTACCAGGCGGGCCAGTCCTGCATCTCGGTGCAGCGTGTCATCGCCGACACCGCCGTCTACGACGCGCTCGCCGAGAAGATCGTCGCCAAGGTGCGCGCGCAGGCGGTCGGCGACCCCGCCGACGACGCGACCGACGTCGGTCCGCTGGTCAGCGAGGCCGCCGCCGAGCGCGTCGCCTCCTGGGTCGACGACGCCGTCGGCAAGGGCGCCAAGCTGCTGACCGGCGGGGTGCGGGACGGCGCGAGCTACGCCCCGACCGTCCTGGCCGACCTGCCCGCCGACGCCGTCCTCGCCTCGGCCGAGGCATTCGGCCCCGTCCTGTCGCTGCACCGGGTGAACGGCACCGACGAGGCTTTCGCCGCCGTCAACGACTCCCGCTTCGGCCTCCAGAGCGGCGTGTTCACCCACGACCTCCAGGCCGCCTTCCGCGCCCACCGCGAACTGGAGGTCGGCGGCGTCATCATCGGCGACGCGCCCTCCTACCGCGCCGACCAGATGCCGTACGGCGGTGTGAAGGACTCCGGCACCGGGCGCGAAGGCGTCAAGTACGCGATGGACGACTACACGTACGAGCGCGTGCTGGTCCTCACCGGCCTGGACCTTTAAACACAGGACCTCCAGGCACGGGACCTCCAGGCGCGGGACCTCCAGGCACGGGACCTCCAGACACGGGACCTCCAGGCACCGGCCTCCGGGGCCCGAGGGATTCGGCCGACCTCGCGCCGCGGATGGTCGGGTCGGCCGGATTCGGGTAGTACGGACAAGTAGCACCGGTTGGTAACCGGCTACCCGGAGGTGACGCAACCGTGTCCGCACCCACCGCACGCAAGGTCTCGGAGCGCGAAGCACGTCAGGTGGCGGAGGCCGCCAGAGAACAGGACTGGCGCAAGCCCAGCTTCGCCAAGGAACTGTTCCTCGGCCGCTTCCGCCTCGACCTGATCCACCCCCACCCGCTGCCCGCGGCCGAGGCGGTGGAGAAGGGCGAGGCGTTCCTCGACCTGCTCAAGGGCTTCTGCGAGACGAAGGTCGACGGCGCCAGGATCGAGCGCGAGGCGCGGATTCCCGACGAGACGATCGCGGGCCTGAAGGAAATCGGCGCCTTCGGGATGAAGATCGACACCGCGTACGGCGGCCTCGGCCTCACCCAGGTGTACTACAACAAGGCGCTGGCCCTCGCCGGTTCCGCGAGCCCCGCGATCGGCGCGCTGCTGTCGGCCCATCAGTCGATCGGCGTACCGCAGCCGCTGAAGATGTTCGGCACGCGGGAGCAGAAGGAGAAGTTCCTGCCGCGCTGCGCCCGTACCGACATCAGCGCCTTCCTGCTCACCGAGCCCGATGTCGGCTCCGACCCGGCGCGGCTGGCCACCAGCGCGGTCCGCGACGGCGACGACTACGTACTCGACGGCGTGAAGCTGTGGACCACCAACGGCGTCATCGCGGACCTGCTCGTCGTCATGGCCCGGGTGCCGAAGCCGGACGGCGGCGCCGACACCTACGAGGACCACAGGGGCGGCATCACCGCCTTCGTCGTGGAGGCCGACTCCGCGGGCATCACCGTGGAGAACCGCAACGCCTTCATGGGCCTGCGCGGTCTGGAGAACGGCGTCACCCGCTTCCACCAGGTCCGGGTCCCGGCAGCGAACCGGATCGGCACCGAGGGCGCGGGCCTGAAGATCGCGCTGACCACCCTGAACACCGGCCGCCTGTCGCTGCCCGCCATGTGCGCGGGCGCGGGCAAGTGGTGCCTGAAGATCGCCCGCGAGTGGTCGGCCGCCCGTGAGCAGTGGGGCAAGCCGATCGCCGAGCACGAGGCCGTCGGCGCGAAGATCGCGTACATCGCCGCCACCACGTTCGCGCTCGAAGCCGTACTGGACCTGTCGTCCCAGATGGCGGACGAGGACCGCAACGACATCCGGATCGAGGCCGCGCTGGCCAAGCTCTTCGGCTCGGAGGCCGCCTGGCTGATGGCCGACGAACTGGTGCAGATCCGCGGCGGGCGCGGCTTCGAGACCGCCGACTCGCTGGCCGCCCGCGGCGAGCGCGCCGTCCCGGCCGAGCAGATGCTCCGTGACCTGCGGATCAACCGGATCTTCGAGGGCTCCACCGAGATCATGCACCTGCTGATCGCCCGCGAGGCCGTCGACGCCCACCTGTCCGTGGCGGGCGACCTCATCGACCCCGACACCACCCTGGGCGACAAGGCCAAGGCGGGCGCCAAGGCAGGCGGCTTCTACGCCCGCTGGCTGCCCAAACTGGTCGCGGGCCCGGGCCAGCTCCCCCACGCGTACGCCGAATTCGGGCCGCTCGCCGGACACCTGCGGTACGTGGAGCGCAGCGCGCGCAAGCTGGCCCGCTGCACCTTCTACGCGATGTCGCGCTGGCAGGGCCGGATGGAGACCAAGCAGAACTTCCTCGCCCGGATCGTCGACATCGGCGCGGAACTCTTCGCGATGAGCGCCGCCTGCGTCCGCGCCCAGCACCTGGCCGCGACCGGCGACCACGGCCGGGAGGCCCGCCGTCTGGCCGACGCCTTCTGCCACCAGTCGCGCATCCGCACCGAGGAGCTGTTCGCCCGGCTGTGGACCAACACCGACAGCACCGACCGCCGCCTCACCCGCTCCGTGCTCAACGGCGACCTCACCTGGCTGGAAGCCGGAATCGTCGACGCCAGCCGCGAGGGCCCGTGGATCGCGGAGGCCGAGCCCGGCCCGTCGCGGGCGGACAACGTCCGCCGACCGGTGCACTGACAGCCGCCACGGCAGGACAGAATGGCCCCATGACGGACGCTCTCGCAGACCCGCACTACCGCCCGTACACGACCGGAGAGGCGGCGGCCGGCGGCCGACGGGACATCGTGATCCTCGGCTCGACCGGCTCTGTCGGCACCCAGGCCATCGACGTGGTGCTCCGCAACCCGGACCGCTTCCGCGTCGTGGCCATCTCCGCCGCGGGCAGCCGCGCGGAACTGCTCGCCGAACAGGCGCACCAGCTTCAGGTGCATACGGTCGCGGTCGCGGACGAGGCCGCCGTGGAGCCGCTGCGACAGGCCCTGACCAGGCACTTCGGCCCCGGCAACGGGCCGGAGCTGCTGGTCGGCCCGGAAGCCGCCACCCAGGCCGCGACCCTGGAGTGCCACGCGGTGCTCAACGGCATCACCGGCTCGATCGGCCTGCGGCCCACGCTGGCGGCGCTGGAGGCCGACCGGGTGCTGATCCTCGCCAACAAGGAGTCGCTGATCGTCGGCGGCCCCCTGGTGAAGGCCGTCGCGAAGCCCGGCCAGATCGTGCCCGTCGACTCCGAGCACTCCGCGCTCTTCCAGGCGATGCTCGGCGGCAGCCGCGCCGAGGTCCGCAAGCTCGTCGTCACCGCCTCCGGCGGCCCCTTCCGCGGCCGTACCCGCGAGGAGCTGGCCGACGTCAAGCCCGCCGACGCCCTCGCGCACCCCACCTGGGACATGGGCCCGGTGATCACCATCAACTCCGCGACCCTGGTCAACAAGGGCCTTGAGGTCATCGAGGCGCACCTGCTCTACGACATCCCGTTCGAGCGGATCGAGGTCGTCGTCCACCCCCAGTCCTACATTCACTCGATGGTGGAATTCGTGGACGGATCGACGCTCGCCCAGGCCAGCCCGCCCGACATGCGGATGCCGATCGCGCTGGGTCTCGGCTGGCCGGACCGGGTCCCGGACGCCGCGCCCGCCTTCGACTGGTCGAAAGCCTCGACATGGGAATTCTTCCCGCTCGACGACGACGCGTTCCCGTCCGTCGCATTGGCGCGACATGTGGGTAGCCTCGGAGGCACCGCGCCCGCGGTGTTCAACGCGGCCAACGAGGAGTGCGTCGACGCCTTCCTCGCCGGCCGGCTGCCGTTCACCGGGATCGTGGACACCGTCGCGAAGGTCGTCGAGGAACACGGCGTGCCCGGGACGGGAACTCGACTGACCGTCGAGGACGTCCTCGAAGCGGAGGCGTGGGCCCGTGCCCGTGCCAGGGAACTCGCGAACGTGAACGGGAACAACGGGAGTGCGGACGTGAACGGGAACGTGAACACGAGCGCGTCGACATCGGAGGCAGCAGGCGTATGACCGCTCTCATGACGGTCCTCGGCATAGTGGTCTTCGCCGTGGGCCTGATGGTCTCCATCGCCTGGCACGAGCTGGGCCACCTCTCCACGGCCAAGCTCTTCAAGATCCGCGTGCCGCAGTACATGGTCGGCTTCGGCCCGACGATCTGGTCCCGGCACAAGGGCGAGACCGAGTACGGCTTCAAGGCCGTGCCGCTCGGCGGCTACATCCGCATGATCGGGATGTTCCCGCCGGGGGCGGACGGCAAGGTCTCCGCCCGGTCGACCTCGCCGTGGCGCAGCATGATCGAGGACGCCCGCTCGGCGGCGTACGAGGAGCTCCAGCCCGGCGACGAGACGCGGATGTTCTACACGCGCAAGCCGTGGAAGCGCGTCATCGTGATGTTCGCCGGACCGTTCATGAACCTGATCCTGGCCGTCGCGCTGTTCCTCGGCGTGTTCATGGGCTTCGGCATCAGCATGCGCACCACCGTGGTCAGCCAGGTCAGCGACTGTGTGATCTCGCAGGCGGACACCGCCAAGCGCGACGTGAACAACCCGTGCCTGCCCTCCGACCCGGTCGCGCCCGCCAAGACCGCGGGCTTCAAGGCCGGCGACAAGATCGTGGAGTTCAACGGCCACCCGGTCGGCGACTGGAACGCCCTGTCCAAGGACATCCGCGACGGCATCGGCCCGGCCAGCGTCATCGTGGTCCGCGACGGACAGCGGCTCACCCTGCACCCCACGATCACCACCAACACCGTCGCCAAGACCGACAGCGACGGCAACTACGTGGACGGCACGGTCAAGGCGGGCTTCCTCGGCTTCAGCCCGGCCAGCCACATCCAGCCGCTGGGCTTCACCGATTCCGTGAACCACATGGGCGACATGGCCAAACAGGGCGTGAATTCTCTGATCAGCCTGCCCAAGCGGATTCCCGACCTGTGGAACGCGGCCTTCAACGGCGCGCAGCGCAAGCCGGACTCCCCGATGGGCGTCGTCGGCGCCGCCCGCGTCGGCGGCGAGGTCTTCGCGCTCCAGGAGCCCGCCATCAACCGCGTCATGACCATGGTCATGCTCGTCGGCGGCTTCAACCTCTCGCTGTTCCTGTTCAACATGCTCCCGCTGCTGCCGCTGGACGGCGGCCACATCGCGGGCGCGCTGTGGGAGTCCGTCCGGCGCAAGGCCGCCAAGGTCTTCCGCAAGCCGGACCCCGGCCCCTTCGACGTCGCCAAGCTCATGCCGATCGCCTATGTCGTGGCCGGAATCTTTGTGTCCTTCACCTTGCTTGTCCTGATCGCCGACGTGGTCAACCCCGTCAAACTGAGTTCGTAATGGGATGAGGGGCGTGTGGGTCGTGGGCGGGGTGCCGTAACCTCGGTTATCGGAGCCCGCCCACGCGGGACCTCGATCCACACCTTGGGGATGCCACGCAATGACCGCGATTTCGCTCGGGATGCCAGATGTTCCGATCAAGCTCGCCGAACGCCGCAAGAGCCGTCAGATCCAGGTCGGGTCGGTCCCGGTGGGCGGGGACGCGCCTGTTTCCGTCCAGTCGATGACGACGACCCGTACCTCTGACATCGGTGCCACTCTTCA
>NZ_JBEXNE010000026.1:0-98851 GCF_040610915.1 Streptomyces sp. NPDC003300
GCGCCTGCTACGACGTCTGCCCCGTCGCCATCAACATCCCCCAAGTCCTCGTCCACCTCCGCGAACGCGTCGCCCAGGGCGCCACCACCACCCACCACGGCCAACGCGTCACCATCAAACCCGCCAAAGGCCACGCCGCCGAACGCGCCACCATGCGCGCCGCCCGCTGGACACTCGACCACCCGGGCGTCATGCGCCAGGGCCAGCGCCTCGCCACCCGCACCCGACACCTCCACCCCCAACGACTCCCCGGACCCGCCAAAGCCTGGACCACCACCCGCGACCTCCCCACCCTCCCCCCACAGACCTTCCGCGACTGGTGGCAACACAACAAACACAACCACCCGCAGACCAAGGAGAACGGCCAGTGACCTCCCGCGACACCGTCCTCACCCGCATCCGCAACGCCCTGGGCACCACGTCGGACAGCCCGGCACCGGCCACCACGTACACAGCACGCGACTACCTCACCGTGCACGCCGACCGCACCCCGGACGAGACCGCCGATCTGCTCGCGGACAACCTCGCCGACTACCGGGCCCACATCCACCGCACGGATCAGGCGGGGCTGGCACCCGCGGTGGCGCGGCTGCTGGCCGAGCGGGGTGCGCGGACGGCGGTCGTCCCGGCGGGGGTCCCGAGGGAGTGGCTGGCCGGGATCGGCGGGACACGGTTGCTGGACGACGTACCGCCGCTGACCGCGGCACAGTTGGACCAGGTCGACAGTGTGATCACCGGCTGCGCCCTGGCTATCGCCGAGACCGGCACCATCGTGCTGGACGCGGGCGCCGACCAGGGGCGGCGGATTCTCACGCTCGTCCCCGACCACCACATCTGCGTCGTGCGGGCACCGGATCAGGTGGTCGCGTCGGTCCCCCTGGCCCTCCCCCGCCTGGACCCCACCCGGCCCCAGACCTGGATCTCAGGCCCCTCCGCCACCAGCGACATCGAACTCGACCGCGTCGAAGGCGTCCACGGCCCCCGCACCCTGGACGTCATCCTCGTGGGTCCGCCGCCGAGCGGCTGACCTTCAGCGCCCACACCACCAGAGGGATCTGGACAGGGAGCCGGGCGTAGGCCGCGGCCTTCAGGGGTGCGGGGCGGTGCCGCCAGTCGTAGGCCATCTTGACGTTGGCGGGGAAGACGGCGGCGAAGAATCCGGCGGTGACCAGGGCGCCGGTGCGGCGGGTCGCGGGGAGGGCGACGGCGGCGGCCAGCGCGAGTTCGGCGACGCCGCTGGCGCGGGTCCAGGCGCGGGGGCTGCCCGGAAGGGACTCGGGCACGATCGCCTCGTACGGTCCGGGGGCGAGGAAGTGGGTGGCGCCGGCTCCGGCGAGCAGGCCGACGAGCAGTCGAGTGGAACGTGCGGGCACCGGGCACCTCCTGAGCGGGCGGGCGATTCCCGCCGCACTCTCACCTTACCCATGAGTAAGGTCGGGGCGGCGGCCCCTTCCGCGTTACGAGGCGGTGGTGGCGAGCTGCGAGTCGCGCCGTACGAGCGCGGCGTAGCGACCGTCCTGGGCGAGCAGTTCGTCGTGCGTGCCGCGCTCCATGATCCGGCCCGCGTCGAGGACCACGATCTGGTCGGCGTCGCGCACGGTGGACAGCCGGTGGGCGATCGTGATGGTGGTGCGTCCCGCGGACAGCGCGTCGATCGCTTCCTGGACGTCGTGTTCGGTCCGGGTGTCGAGCGCGCTGGTGGCCTCGTCCAGGATGAGGACGGGCGGGTCGCGGAGGATGGTGCGGGCGATGGCCAGGCGCTGCTTCTCGCCGCCGGAGAAGCGGTAGCCGCGTTCGCCGACGAGGGTGTCGTAGCCGTCGGGCAGCCCGGAGATGTGGTCGTGGATCTGGGCGGCCTTCGCCGCGGCGCGGATCTCGTCGTCGGTGGCCTCGGGCTTGGCGAAGCGCAGGTTCTCGGCGACCGAGGCGTGGAAGAGGTACGTCTCCTGGGAGACGACGCCCACCGCGTCGGCGAGGGTGTCGAAGGTGAGGTCGCGTACGTCGGTGCCGTCGAGCGTCACCTTGCCGCCGGTCACGTCGTACAGCCGGGGCACCAGGTAGCTCAGGGTGCTCTTGCCGGAGCCGGTGGCGCCGACGACGGCGAGGCTGCTGCCCGCGGGGACGGTGATGTCGATGTCGCGCAGGGTCGGCGCGCCGGACTCGGGGTCGTAGGCGAAGTCGACGTGCTCGAAGCGGACGTCGCCGCGTACCCGGTCCAGGGTCCGGGCGTCGGGGCGCTCGGTGATGTCGACGGGCAGGTCGAGGTATTCGAAGATGCGCTGGAAGAGCGCGAGCGAGGTCTGGACGTCCACGCCGGTGGACAGCAGCGACACGGACGGGCGGAAGAGGCCCTGCTGGAGCGAGACGAAGGCGACGAGGGTGCCGATGGAGACGGCGGGCGCGCCGTTGGACATGGTCAGACCGGCGGCCCAGTAGAGCAGTGCGGGCATCGCCGACATGACGATGCCGATGGTGGACATCCGCCAGCGGCCGGACATGCTGGAGCGCACTTCGAGGTCGACCAGGCGCTCGGACTCGGTCGAGAAGTCGCGGGTCAGGGAGTCGGAGCGGCCCATGGTGCGGCCGAGCAGGATGCCGCTGACGGACAGCGACTCGGTGACGATCGCGGACATCGAGGCCATCTGCCGCTGCCGGTTGGTGGCGATCCGCTTGCGTTCGCGGCCGACCCGGCGGGCGATCCAGACGAAGAGCGGGAGCAACAGCAGCGAGACGACGGTCAGCCGCCAGTCGAGGGCGAGCATCGCGATGACGGAGGCGATGACCGCCGTGAGGTTGGAGACCAGGGAGGTCGCGGTCGAGGTGACGGTGGCCTGCATGCCGCCGATGTCGTTGGCGATCCTGGACTGCACCTCGCCGGTGCGGGTGCGGGTGAAGAAGGCCAGCGACATGCGCTGGAGGCGTTCGTAGACGGCGGTGCGCAGGTCGTGCATGACGCGCTGGCCGACGGTGGTGGAGATCAGGGTCTGGAGCACGCCGAAGACGCCGGTGGCGACGGCGGTGGCGATCATGCCGAGGGCGAGCAGGCTCAGCAGGCCGGTGCGGCCCTGCGGTATCGCGGTGTCGAGGATCGCCCGCAGCAGGAACGGCGAGGCGACCGAGACGAGGGAGGAGAGGCCGACCAGGGCGCCGACGACGGCGAGGCGGCCGCGGTAGGGACGGAAGAGCCGCAGGATGCGGCGCATGTCGACGGGGGTGTCGGGCTTCTTCTTCGGTGGTGTCCACCGGGAGGCGAGTTCTCGTTCGTGATCGGGGCGCAAAGGACTCCTTGAGAGTTCAGGCAGATGCTGATATTGGGAGTATAGGTCATTGTTACCTATGCTCACAATGGACATGATCCTGATACGCTCGTCACATGGAATCCCGTACGACAGCCGTGCCGCCGGGCCCGGTGACCGCCGGCCTCGCCACGACCGCGCCGGACGAGATCACCGGGCGGCTCGCCGACCAGCTCATCCGGCTGAGCCGCCGCCTGCACAAGTCCCAGCGCCACCTCATGGAGCCGCTGGGGATCACCCCGGCCCAGGCGCGGCTGCTGCGCACCCTCGCGCACTGCGACGAGCCGCCGCGGATGGCCGATCTCGCCCAGCGCCTGGAGGTCGTGCCGCGGGCCGTGACGACCCTGGTGGACGCGCTGGAGGGGCTGGAGCTGGTACGGCGGGTGCCCGATCCGAGCAACCGCCGGGTGATCAGGATCGAGCTGACCGAGGCGGGCGGCGCCGCGCTGCTGGAGCTGCGCGGGGCCCGCCGTACGGCCGCCGCCGAACTGCTGGCCCCGCTCGACGACGGCCAGCGCGCGGCACTCACCGCGCTGCTGGCCGTACTCGACGAGGAGGCGCCGCACGGCGGCGGCCACCGGCCGTCGCGCTGAGCGGCGTCCGCGGGCTCACTCGGCCAGGTCCGCCGGGGCGGTCTGGCCGCCGATCTGCGGCCCGACCTCGGCGGTGCAGGCGCTGCACCGGCGGGCGGCGGTCGGTATCGCGGTCAGGCACTCGGGGCACTCGCGGACCGGGGCCGCCGCCGCCTTGGGGAAGAACCTCTCCTGCATGCGGTTCATCGGCAGGACGACCAGGAAGTAGATCACCGCGGCGACGATCACGAAGCTGATCACCGCGTCGATGAAGGCGCCGTAGGGGAAGGTCACGCTGGAGACCGTGAACTTCTGAGTGGCGAAGTTGCCCGTGGCGCCGGAGGCCAGGCCGATGAGCGGCGTCAGGAACGCCTTGACGAAGGCGGTCACCAGAGCGGTGAAGGCCGCGCCGATGACGATGCCGACCGCGAGGTCGACGACGTTGCCGCGGAGCAGGAACGTCCGGAAGCCTCTCATGGGTGGGGGGTCCCCTCTGTAGTCAGGAATTGGAACACCACAGTGTGCCGGTCCTCACCACAGAGGGGTAATCGGTCGATGATCAGATCAATTACGCCAGGTGTCGTTGAGTGTGACCGCCCCGCTCGACGGGACCGTCGCCGTCCGGTTGGCGCCGGATTCCCACGTCACGTTGCCGCTTCCGTCCTTCCGTATGTACTTGTACTGGAACGAGGTGCCCGCGGGCATCGCCACGTTGAGCTTCCAGACCGGGTAGCTCGCCGAGGACAGCAGCAGGGCGCTGCCGGTGTTCCAGTTGCCGAGGGTGGAGTTGTCGCCGACGACGTAGATGTTCTGGCCGAAGACCGTGGTGGCGTTCACCGCGAAGGACGCGGCGGACGACGGGTTGGTGCTGCCCCCGGTGCTGCCGCTCGTGGTGCCGCCGTTCGTGGTGCCGCCGTTGGTCGTGCCCCCGTTCGTCGTGCCGCTGCCGCAGGGCGCGCCGACGTACAGCGCGACCGCGTCGTTGGAGCCGATGGTGGCGGTGAACTTGCCGTCGGAGCCGACGGTGTAGCTGGTGCCGCTGTGCTGGACGTCGCAGTAGGAGCCGGCGGGCAGTGAGGTGGTGAAGGTCTGGGTGAGCGAGCCGCCCTCGTGGTTGATCGCCACATAGCCCTTGCTGCCGCGGCCGAACGCGATGGCGTTGTTGCCGTTGGACCACCAGTTGGTGACGGCGGTGCCGGAGACCGCGTTGCGGAAGCCGACCATGTTGGCGATCTGCGGCCAGGCGTGCTGGCACTTCCAGCCGTCGCTGTAGCAGGCGTTGACGGTGCCGCCGTTGGGCGCGCCGGCGTCGTTGTTGGAGAACTCGTAGCCGGAGTAGACGTTGGGCGAGCCGTACGGCCAGGCCAGCAGGTAGACGTTGGCGAGGGTGTACGTGGCGCCGTTCTTGTAGCTGAGGGTCGAGCCGTTGCGCTCGGTGTCCCAGTTGTCCACGAAGGTGCGGGCCTTGTCGCTCGACAGGTAGCCCGCGCCCCACGACGCGCCCCAGTTGCTGAGGGAGGCCAGCTTGTCGCCGGTGAAGATGCGCTTGAGGTCGAAGGCGCCCTGGAAGGCGTCCACGTCACCGGTGTTGACGTACTCGCCCGGCTGCACGGCCTCGCCCGCGCCGTAGATGGCCTCCTGGGCCCAGTAGATGCCCGGATTGCTGAGCTTGGCCTTGATGGCGGCCAGGTCGGTCTCGGCCATGTGCTTGGCGGCGTCCACCCGAAAGCCGTCGACGCCCAGCGCGATCAAGTGGTTGAGGTAGGCGGCGATGGTGCCGCGCACGTAGTCGCTGCCGGTGTCGAGGTCGGCGAGGCCGACCAGCTCGCAGTTCTGGACGTTGTTGCGGTCGCCGTAGTTGTTGATGTCACTGCGGCAGGTGTGGAAGTCCTGGTTCTGGTAGTAGCCCGGGTAGTTGTACTTGCTGTACGTCGTACCGCCCGTGCCGGTGCCGGAGCCCGACGTCATGTGGTTGATCACCGCGTCGGCGACGACCTTGACGCCCGCGCTGTGGCAGGTGCTGACCATGTTCTGGAACGAGCTCTCGTTGCCGAGCCGCCCGGCGATCTTGTAGCTGACCGGCTGGTACGAGGTCCACCACTGGTCGCCCTGGATCTGCTCGGAGGCCGGGGAGACCTCGACGAAGCCGTAGCCCGCGGGGCCGAGGGTGTCCGTGCAGGCCTTCGCCACGGAGTCGAACTTCCACTGGAAGAGCGTCGCGGTGACGTCCTTGCTGCCGGGCGGCGTGGCGTCCGCTTGTTGCGAGGAGAGGGCGAACAGACCGGCGGCGGCGACGATCGCGGCCAGCGCGCCGTTCAGGACGCGGGATCTCATGGGCGGCTCCTTCGGTGAACGGGCAGAGTTCTGCCCTCGAAGGCAGCCACGCGCCTGGCCGCCGGGTGGGGGGTGCGGGCCCCGTTGTCCTCGGGGCCCTCGGGTTCCGCCCAGGAGCTTCCCGCCGTGTGTGCGTACACGTCAAGATGTCGGCGGAAGAACTTTCGCTGTTTTGCTGCAAGTTGTTGCCGAAACACTCCTCCGCGGACCTCGGCTCGTTCCCGTCGCTCACCGGAAAACCTGTTGACCCGGTACGGGCCGCAAGACGAGCCTTGCTCCTCTCCGACCGGATTCCGGCGGGATGTCCGCACGGGCGGAGTCGTCAGGTACGCGGCTGCCCGCCGACATCTCGCGCGAACCTCCGGCGGCCGTATCCGCAACCCGCGGCCGTAGCCTCGTCCGCCGACGCTCGCTCACACCCGCACCGAACTCAGGACACCATGCCGTCCCTCCGTAAGCTCCCCCTGTCCGATCCGGGCGTCCCCGACGCCCGGACGGGATTCCGCTTCCTGCTCTGGCTGTCGTTCCGCGAGGGGAAGGGCCTGGCAGCCGCCACCGCGTGGGGCATCCTGCACATGGCGGCCGTCGCGTCGTTCCCCGCGGCCGTCGGAATGGCCGTGCAGTCGGTCGTGGACCGCTCGGGGTCGCGGCTGGCGCTGTCGGGCGGGCTGATGCTGCTGCTCGGCGTGCTCACCGCGCTCGGCGACACGATGCTGCACCGTACGGCCGTCACGAACTGGATCAGCGTCGCGGCGCGGGTCCAGCAGTTGCTCGCCGGTAAGACGGTCGAGCTGGGCTCGGTGCTCACCCGCCGGGTCGCTGCGGGCGAGGTCGTCGCGGTCAGCACCGGAGACGTGGAGAAGATCGGGTGGTTCGTCGAGGCGCTGGCGCGCTTCACCTCCGCCCTGGTCGCCACGGTCGGCGTGGCCGTCGCGCTGGTCGTCTACGAGCCCGCGCTCGGCGTGATCGTGGCCGCGTCCGTACCGGTGCTGGCGCTGGCCGTACTGCCGCTGCTTCCCGCCGCCACCAAGCGGGCCGACCTCCAGCGGGAGAAGGCGGGCAAGGCCACGGAACTGGCCTCCGACACCGTCGCCGGACTGCGGGTGCTGCGCGGCATCGGCGGCGAGGAGCTGTTCCTCGACCGCTACCGTCGCGCGTCCCAGCAGGTCAGGACCGCCGCCGTGCACAGCGCCCGGATGTGGGCGGCGATCAGTGCCGTCCAGGTGGTGCTGCCGGGGCTGCTGCTGGTGGCCGTCGCCTGGGACGGCGCCCGGCTGGCGATGGACGGCCGGATCTCGGTCGGCGCGCTGGTGACCGTCTACGGCTCGGTGGCCTTCCTGATGTTCCCGCTGCGGAATTTCGAGGAGATCGCCATGGCCTGGTCCTTCTCGCGGCCCTCGGCGAAGCGGGCCGCGCGCGTACTGGCGCTGACCCGGGAGACCGCCGGGGGCGCGGCCGTCTTCCCCGAGGGGAGCGTCGCTCCCGAGGAGGCGGGCGCTCTGGTCGGGGAGATGTACGACCCGGAGTCGGGGCTGCGCGCTCCGGCCGGGCTGCTGACCGCCGTGGTGTGCGGCGACCCGGACGCGGCGGGCGTACTGGCCGACCGGCTCGGCGGGCACAGCCCGGTCCGCGCCGAGGGCGAGGCGTCGGCGCTGCTGGGCGGGCGGGCACTGGACGCGCTGCCGCTCGCGGCGGCCCGCGCCGCCGTGCTCGTCCAGGACAAGGACCCGGTGCTGCTGTCGGGAACGCTGACGGAACTGCTGGGTGTGCCGTCCTCCGGCCGGGTCACGGCGGAGCAGGCCCTCACCGCCGCGCAGTGCGCGGACGTGCTGGACGCGCTCGCGCAGTCCGCCGCCGACCCCGCGGGGGTGGCGGGCGACCCGATGTCGGCGCGGATCACCGAGCGCGGCCGGTCGCTGTCCGGCGGCCAACGGCAGCGCCTGGCACTGGCCAGGTCGCTGATCGCCGACCCCGAGGTGCTGGTGCTCGACGAGCCGACCTCGGCGGTCGACGCGCACACCGAGGCCAGGATCGCGCGCGGCCTCAAGGAACTGCGCGCGGGTCGCACGACGGTGGTGCTCACGTCGAGCCCGCTCGTGCTGGACCGCGCCGACCTGGTGGTCTTCGTGGACGAGGGCACGGCGACGTCGGTCGGCGACCACCACGAACTGCTGCGCACCGACCCGCGCTACCGGGCGGTGGTGACCCGCGAGAGCGAGCCGTCCGACGACCGCGATCCCGGCCACAGCCCCGTCACCGCTGCCGTCGCGGGCTCCGGGGCCGTACCCCACACATCGATGGAGGAATCCGCATGATCGGCCTGCGACCGCCGGAGTACGACCCGGCCGCGCCGCAGCAGAGCGCCACGCTGCCGGTGGGCTCCCCCGCGACCGTGCGCGGCTATGTGCGCGAACTGGCGAAGCGGCATCGCGGTGCATTCGCCCTGCTGGTGACCGTCAACACCGTGTCGGTGCTGGCCTCGATGGTGGGGCCCTACCTGCTCGGCGGTCTGGTCGAGGACCTGTCGAAGGGCGACCGGGACATCCATCTCGGGCGGGCCGTCAGCCTGTTCCTGGCCGCCCTCGTGGTGCAGGCGTACTTCGTGCGGCTGGTACGGCTGCGCGGCGCGATCCTCGGCGAGGAGATGCTGGCCGATCTGCGCGAGGACTTCCTCGTACGGTCGGTGTCGCTGCCGCCGGGTGTGCTGGAGCGGGCGGGCACGGGCGATCTGCTGTCGCGGATCACGACGGACATCGACCGGCTGTCGAACGCGATGCGCGAGGCGGTGCCCGAGCTGGCCATCGCCGTGGTCTGGGCCGGGCTGCTGCTCGGCGCGCTGACCGTGACCTCGCCGCCGCTCGCCCTGTCGGTGCTGGTCGCGCTGCCGCTGCTGCTGGTCGGCTGCCGCTGGTACTTCCGGCGCGCCCCGGGGGCCTACCGCTCGGAGGCGGCGGGGTACGCGGCGGTGGCGGCGGCGCTGGCGGAGTCCGTGGACGCCGGCCGCACCATCGAGGCGCACGGTCTCGGTGACCGGCGAGAGAAGCTGTCGCGGCAGCGCATCGGGCAGTGGGTGGCGTGGGAGCGCTACACGATGTGGCTGCGCAGCGTGCTGTTCCCGGTGATCAACATGACGCACGCGCTGATCGTGGTCGCGGTGCTGATGATCGGCGGCAGCTTCGCCCTCAACGGCTGGATGACGGTCGGCGAGCTGACCACGGGCGCGCTGTACGCGCAGATGCTCGTCGACCCGGTGAACATGATCCTGCGCTGGTACGACGAGTTGCAGGTCGCCCAGGTGTCGCTGGCCCGGCTGGTCGGGGTGCGCGAGGTGGCCGAGGACGAGCCGGACCACACGGTCTCGCCCGACGGCCGCGAGATGGCCGCCGACCAGGTGCGGTTCGGCTACCGGGCGGGCAGCGACGTGCTGCACGGCGTGAGTCTGACGGTGCCGCCGGGTACCCGGGTGGCGCTGGTGGGCCCGTCAGGCGCGGGCAAGTCCACGCTCGGGCGGCTGCTGGCGGGGATCTACGCGCCGCGTGCGGGCGAGGTCACGCTGGGCGGGGCCCAGCTGGCCCGGATGCCCGCCGAGCGGGTGCGCGAGCATGTGGCGCTGGTCAATCAGGAGCACCACGTCTTCGTCGGCACGCTCCGCGACAATCTGCGGCTGGCGCGGACCGGTGCCACCGACGACGAGCTGTGGACGGCGCTGCGCGCGGTGGACGCCGAGGACTGGGGCCGCAATCTGGCGGACGGTCTCGACACCGAGGTGGGCTCGGGCGGCGCGGTGCTCACCCCGGCGCAGGCGCAGCAGCTCGCGCTGGCCCGGCTGGTGCTGGCCGACCCGCACACCCTGGTGCTGGACGAGGCGACCTCGCTGCTCGACCCGCGCGCCGCCCGCCATCTGGAACGCTCGCTGTCCCGGGTGCTGGACGGCCGTACCGTGATCGCCATCGCGCACCGGCTGCACACCGCGCACGACGCGGATGTGATCGCGGTGGTCGAGGACGGCCGGATCAGCGAGCTGGGCAGCCATCACCAGTTGGTGGACGCCGACGGTGCCTACGCGGCGCTGTGGCGGTCCTGGCACAGCTGACCGCGGTGATGTGGCGCGGGGCCCGGCGGCACTGCCGCCGGGCCCCGCTCGCGTGCGAGGGGTCCCGCGTCAGCCGAAGACGCCCAGCGCGCCGAGCGCGCAGCCGCCGCCCGCCAGGAAGAAGACCGGGGTGAGGACCTTGAGCTCCACCCAGCTCCCGGCCCGGAAGCGCATGAACTTCGGCGGTCCCATCGGGTACCAGCGGCGGCGGCCGATCGGGATCGGCCACAGGATCGGGCAGCCGGAGACGGTCAGCGCGTCACCGACGCAGTGCACGAGCGAGCCGAGCACGATGGGCAGCCCGATCCACAGGTAGTGCTGGCCGGGATCGGTGAACAGCCAGTCCTTGCCGTTGCCCGGATTGTCGAGCACGTCGGCGAGCACCCAGGCGCTGGTGGCGCCGAGCAGCCACACCAGCACATCACTGGACATCCGGGCCTGCCGCCACAGCAGTCCCTCGACGGCGAGCACCATGTGTATGAACAAGATGACCAGCACCACCCAGCGCCCGCCGTAGACCGCGCCGGCCGAGAAGCCGCCGCCGACCAGGACCGCCCAGAGCCAGGTGTGGGTGAGGGTGCGGTGGCCGCCCGCCCGTCGCGGGTCGCCCTGCATCCGGGTCGCCTTGTAGACGGCGTGCGCCAGGTGCTCGATGATCTTGCACAGCACGCGGGAGATCGGGCCGAACGCGCGCGAGATCGTCGCCGCCTGGTGGTCCAGGTCGGGGGCGAGCGCGGCACCAGCACAGATCAGCGCACCGACGACGAGCGTCGGCCAGGGCATGGCATGATCCACACCCGCCGCGACCGCTCCGACGGCCAGCCAGGCCGCCGCTCCCGAGAGTGAGTGCGCAGGTCCCATCATGGTGGTGCTCAGCCCCCTACAAGGCCGCCCGCAGGCGGAGTTGACGCATCGTTGACGGCACACCATATCGTTGATGATCACCGCGGCCCGCTCCGGTTCCGCCGCGCGCCGCCGGTACAGGCAAGATGGTGGGGTGACCCTTATCGATCAGATGCCTCCCGCCCCGGACCCCGATGCCCTCTTCGAAGCGTTTTCGACGTGGGCCGAGGGTCAGGGGATCACTCTCTATCCGGCGCAGGAGGAGGCGCTCATCGAGGTGGTCTCTGGTGCGAACGTGATCCTTTCCACCCCCACCGGATCGGGAAAGAGCCTGGTCGCGGCCGGTGCGCACTTCGCCGCGCTGGCCCGGGACGAGGTCACCTTCTACACCGCGCCGATCAAGGCGCTGGTGTCGGAGAAGTTCTTCGACCTGTGCAAGCTGTTCGGCACCGAGAACGTCGGGATGCTGACCGGTGACGCCTCGGTCAACCCGGACGCGCCGGTGATCTGCTGTACCGCCGAGGTCCTCGCCTCCATCGCGCTGCGCGACGGCAAGAGCGCCGACGTCGGCCAGGTCGTGATGGACGAGTTCCACTTCTACGCGGAGCCGGACCGGGGCTGGGCCTGGCAGATCCCGATCCTCGAACTGCCCCAGGCGCAGTTCCTGCTCATGTCGGCGACGCTGGGTGACGTCTCGCGCTTCGAGGAGGACCTGACCCGCCGGACCGGCCGGCCCACGGCGGTCGTGCGCTCGGCGACCCGGCCGGTGCCGCTGTCGTACGAGTATGTGACGACGCCTTTGACGGAGACGCTGACCGAACTGCTGGAGACCCGGCAGTCCCCGGTCTACATCGTGCACTTCACGCAGGCGGCGGCCGTCGAGCGGGCCCAGGCGCTGATGAGCATCAACATGTGCACCAAGGCCGAGAAGGACGCCATCTCCGATCTGATCGGCCACTTCCGCTTCACCACGACCTTCGGCCGCAACCTCGCGCGCTTCGCCAAGCACGGCATCGGTGTCCACCACGCGGGGATGCTGCCCAAGTACCGGCGGCTGGTGGAGAAGCTCGCCCAGGCGGGTCTGCTGAAGGTCATCTGCGGCACCGACACCCTCGGGGTCGGCGTCAATGTGCCGATTCGCACCGTGCTGTTCACCGCGCTCACCAAGTACGACGGCACGCGGGTGCGGACGCTGCGGGCGCGGGAGTTCCACCAGATCGCGGGGCGCGCCGGGCGGGCCGGTTTCGACACCGCCGGGTTCGTGGTGGCGCAGGCGCCCGAGCACGTCATCGAGAACAAGAAGGCGCTCGCCAAGGCCGGGGACGACCCGAAGAAGATCCGCAAGGTGGTCCGCAAGAAGCCGCCCGAGGGCTTCGTCAACTGGTCGGATCTCACCTTCGAGAAGCTGATCGCCGCCGAGCCGGAGCCGCTGACCTCCCGCTTCCGCGTCACCCACACCATGCTGCTGTCGGTGATCGCCCGGCCCGGCAACGCCTTCGACGCGATGCGGCACCTGCTGGAGGACAACCACGAGGACCGCCGCCACCAGTTGCGGCACATCCGCCGGGCCATCGCCATCTACCGCTCGCTGGTCGACGGCGGTGTGGTCGAACGCCTCCCCGATCCGGACGCCGAGGGCCGCATCATCCGGCTGACCGTCGAACTCCAGCAGGACTTCGCCCTCAACCAGCCGCTGTCCACCTTCGCCCTGGCCTCCTTCGAACTGCTCGACAAGGACTCCCCCTCCTACGCCCTGGACATGGTCTCGGTGGTGGAGTCCACCCTCGACGACCCGCGGCAGATCCTGGCGGCCCAGCAGAACAAGGCCCGCGGCGAGGCCGTCGCCGAGATGAAGATGGACGGTGTCGAGTACGAGGAGCGGATGGAGCGTCTTCAGGACGTCTCCTATCCCAAGCCCCTCGAAGAGCTGCTGTCGCACGCCTACGGCATCTACCGCCAGAGCCACCCGTGGGTCGGCGACCACCCGCTGTCGCCCAAGTCCATCGTCCGTGACATGTACGAACGCGCCATGACCTTCGGCGAGTTCACCTCCTACTACGAGCTGGCCCGCACCGAGGGCATCGTGCTGCGCTACCTGGCCGGCGCGTACAAGGCGCTGGAGCACACGGTGCCCGACGACCTGAAGTCGGAGGACTTCCAGGATCTGACGGCGTGGCTGGGCGAGTTGGTGCGCCAGGTCGACTCCAGCCTGCTGGACGAGTGGGAGCAGCTCGCCAATCCGGAGGTGGAGACGGCCGAGCAGGCGGCGGAGCGGGCCGACCAGGTCAAGCCGGTCACCGCCAACTCCCGCGCCTTCCGGGTGCTGGTGCGCAACGCGATGTTCCGCCGGGTCGAGCTGGCGGCGCTGGAGAAGTACCACCAGCTCGGCGAGTTGGACGCCGAGGCCGGGTGGGACGCCGACACCTGGGCGGAGGCGATGGACGCGTACTGGGACGAGTACGACGACCTCGGCACCGGTCCCGACGCGCGCGGCCCGAAGCTGTTGCAGATCGAGGAGCAGCCGGAGCACGGCTTGTGGCGGGTCCGGCAGACCTTCGCCGACCCCAACGGTGACCACGGCTGGGGGATCTCCGCCGAGGTCGACCTCGCGGCCTCCGACGAAGAGGGCCGCGCGGTGATCCGGCTGACCGACGTCGGCGAGCTGTGATCCGGTGCACGACGAAGGGGACGCGATGACGAACCCGGCCGAGAGGCTGGTGGATCTGCTCGACCTGGAGCGGATCGAGCAGGACATCTTCCGCGGGCAGAGTCCGCAGGAGCGGTTGCAGCGGGTTTTCGGCGGCCAGGTCGCCGGGCAGGCGCTGGTCGCCGCGGGCCGCACCACCGACGGCGGGCGGCCGGTGCACTCGTTGCACGCGTACTTCCTGCGGCCGGGTCGGCCCGGCGTGCCCATCGTGTACCAGGTCGAACGGGTCCGTGACGGCCGTTCCTTCACCACCCGGCGGGTGGTGGCGATCCAACAGGGCCGGACGATCTTCAACCTGACCGCCTCCTTCCATCAGCCGGAACCGGGATTCGAGCACCAACTGCCGATGCCCGAGGTGCCCGAGCCCGACGACCTGCCGGGACTCGGCGAAGAGCTGCGTGCGCATCTGGACGTGCTCCCCGAGGCGCTGGAGCGGATGACCCGCCGCCAGCCCTTCGAGATCCGCTATGTGGAGCGGCTGCGCTGGACGCCCGAGGAGATCGAGGGCGCCGAGCCGCGCAGCGCGGTGTGGATGCGCGCGGTCGGGCAGCTCGGCGACGACCCGCTCGTGCACACCTGCGCTCTCACCTACGCCAGCGACATGATGCTGCTGGACGCCGTACGTGTGCCGATCGAACCGCTGTGGGGACCGCGGGGATTCGACATGGCGTCCCTCGACCACGCCATGTGGTTCCACCGGCCGTTCCGCGCCGACGAGTGGTTCCTGTACCAGCAGGAGTCACCTGTCGCGACGGGTGCCCGCGGTCTGGCGCGAGGGCAGATCTTCGACCGGCGGGGACGTCTGCTGGTCTCGGTGATGCAGGAAGGGCTGTTCCGCAAGATCGGCGGCTGACCCGCGTCCGCGCAGCAGTCCCAGCAGCCCGCGTCGCGGGCGCCTGCCCTCCCCCACCGGCCTGCCCGGCGGCCGGGCGGGGCCCCGCTTCCGGTGCGGCGCCGCGTGCCGGGCCCGCTCGGGCGCGGGCCTCCCTCCCGTGTGCGAACCGCCTGGCTCACTCGGCTCCGGCTCCGGCTCCGGCTCCGGCTCCGGAAGTCGTTCAGGCTGCCGCGGCACCCGCTCCACAGGCGGGAGCGCGAGCGGCGGACGGTCGGCTGGGGCGAACGCCGGGTGCGGTGCGGGCTGGTCGGTCCGGGCGCGGCCCATCGCGTCCGCGAGGGCGACCAGTGCCAGCGCGATCTCGTCCGGATGGTCGGCGGTCGTGAGGCTTCTCGTCAGCTCGGGGGAGGCGAGCGGTCCCGGGCGGCCCGGTGGCAGCGCCGCACGGATTCCGCGCAGCCGCGCCCGGTCGAAGGGGTCGGGCACGGCGTCGTCGGTCACCTCGGGACCGAGCAGCGCGGCCCAGACGGCGGCCTCGTCCCAGGCGTCATGGCAGTCCCGTACGAGCTGAGCGACCCGGCGGGACCGCCAGCCGAGGGCCCGCTGATCCTGCCCGGCGTCCAGCGCGTCACGCAGTCCCGCGGGCAGCCGCCCCTTCAGCATCGCGGGGCTCGCGGCGGCGAACTCCCTCAGCTCATGGCCGAGATACACCCACACCAGCGCCCGGTACCGGTTGACGTACCAGCGCACCGGGCGGATCAGCCCGAGCCTCGCCAGCCGTACGAGGCGGTCCCGGCTGATCCCGATCATCGCCGCGCCCTCGGTGCTGGTCACCAGTCGGAGCCGGTCGAGCAGCGCTTGTGGATGGCCTTCCGCGTCCCGCAGCCGGGTCACCTCGTCCACGGGCACCCGCCACTGGCCGCTGCCGCGCGAGACCGTGCGGATCTCGCCGAGTTGGAGCGCCAGCTCGAAGAGCGTGAAGTCCAGGCCCAGCTCCTCCCGCGCCCGGTTCAGCGTCAGCGTCTCCGGCGCCGCCCGCCCGCCTCCCGGCCCGCCGCCGGGCGTCCACGTCACCTGCCGCGTCTCGACGGTCGCCGTACCCGCGCTCGTCGCCGCCGTCGTCCCGGCCCTCGCTCCGGCCCTTGTCCCGGCCGCTCCGGCCCTCGCCCCGGAAGCCGCCGAGGCACCCGTCCCCGGCATCGAGGCGGGCACCGTCCCCGTCGTCGCCTTCGCGTTCTTATTCGGCGTTGTCGTCGCTGTCGTCGCTGTCGTCGTTGTCGTCGTGGTCTTGGCCGTCTTCGTCGTCTTCACTGTCGTCACTCCCCAGCAAACTTCGATCACTGACAGTGACGAATCTATCGCGTACGGACGACAGCCCGTTCGAAGCCTGTGGATAACTTCGGGACGCCCCGGCTCAGGAAGGTGCCGCGCCCGGTTGGCGGGGAGCCACGCCGAGGTGTTCGCCGACGCGGTGGACGAGCAGCGTCATCTCGTAGGCGACCTGGCCGACATCGGCCTCCATGCCGCTGAGTACGGACAGGCAACTGCCGTCGCCCGCCGCGGTGACGAAGAGGAAGCCGTCGTCGAATTCGACCATCGTCTGACGCACGCCGCCGACGGCGAACTGCCGCCCCGCGCCCTTGGCCAGGCTGTGGAAGCCCGAGGACACGGCGGCCAGGTGTTCCGCGGTCGGCCGGTCGAGATCGCCGCTGGCGCCCGTGACCAACCCGTCGTTGGAGAGCACGAGCGCGTGCTTCACGTGCGGCACCCGCTTCGTCAGGTCGTCGAGCAGCCACGCGAGCGGTTTGCCCACCGTCATTGCCTACCTCCCGTCTCCGCTGCGGTACGAGCCTGTCCTGCCGGGCCCGCTTCGGCAACCCCCTCTCGGGACGGGCGGCGCCCGACCGGAGCCGTGAAAGGAGGCGACCGGCGGAAATCAGCCGCCGCGTGGCGCGTACATGATGACACCCACTCCGACCAGGCAGATGACCGCTCCGACGATGTCGAATCGGTCGGGACGGTAGCCGTCGAGAGCCATCGCCCACAGGAGAGATCCGGCCACGAAGACCCCGCCGTAGGCCGCCAGGATCCGGCCGAAGTCGGCGTTGGGCTGGAGTGTGGCGACGAAGCCGTAGAGGCCGAGCGCGACGATTCCGGCCCCCGCCCAGCCGACGCCGCGGTGTTCGCGCACCGCCTGCCAGATCAACCAGGCACCGCCGATCTCCAGGACGGCGGCGAGCAAGAAGAGCCCGATGGAGCGGAACGTGATCATGCGACCATGATGCATGGCCAGTTTCGAGAGCGGGCGCCGCCAGGTCAGGGAGTTCTTCGCCGCGAAGGCCGTGGGATGGGAGAAGCGGTTCCCCGACGACACTCCCGTCTACGCGGCGGCGGTCGGCGAGTTGGGGCTGCGGCCGGGCGGCCGGGCACTGGACGCGGGTTGCGGTACTGCGCGGGCGCTGCCGCTGCTGCGGGCCGTCGTCGGTGCGGCGGGCACGGTGGTCGGTGTCGATCTGACCCCGGAGATGCTGCGGGAGGCCGTCGCCCTCGGCCGGGGCCGGGACGGAGCGCTGATCGAGGCGGCCGGCGAGGAGCTTCCGTTGCGGGACGCGGCTTTCGACGCCGTCTTCGCCGCCGGACTCGTGCACCATCTGCCGGACCCGGCGGCCGGACTGCGGGAATTGGCCCGGGTGACCAGGTCCGCCGGCCGATTGGCGCTCTTCCATCCGATCGGCCGCGCCGCCCTCGCCGCCCGCCGCGGCCACGAACTGCGCGCCGACGACGTACGCGCCGAGCCGCAACTGCGTCCTCTGCTGGCCGCGACCGGCTGGGAGCTGGCATCGCTGGACGACTCCGCGGAGCGGTACCTGGCGGTGGCCGTCCGACACGCCTGACCCTGCTCGGGGCTGCGGCGCGCACATCGGCGGCGTCCGGGACCGCGGCCAGCGCGTCGGCGTGCTCCGCCAGCGAGTAGCCGAAGTCCGCGGGGCGGTCGCTGACGCCGAAGCCGGGCAGGTCGACGACGAGCGTACGGCGGTTCATGAGCGCGGGATGCGCGGATATGTGCACGGTGTACGCGCCCGACGCCGCTCCCAGTCCGTGCACATGGACGCGGACCGGCCCGTCGCCCGCCTCCCTCGTCCACCGCACGTACGCACCCTGTGGTCCGCATTCCGTCTGTCGCACCGCTGGCTCACCATCGCCCGTGCCACCAGCCGCACCGAACTGGCCTGGCTGCGAACGACGTTGACCGCGCTCGACGCGAAGAGCTGACGGCGCGGCCGGGAACGGGCCGCCGCCGGGCGATCACCAGGTGCGGACCGTCGGGAAACCGGCCGTCCGGCGCCGTACCGCCCGAGCGGATTTCCGGCCATCGCGACCTCTCGACGCGGAGGTTACTCGCTGGTTAAGGTGCGCGGACGAGAGACGGCGAGCGAGGCGAGAGGGAACGACGGATGACCGCGGCCGAGAGCCCGGAGGACGACGACGCGCTGTTCGTGCTGACGGCCGCGATGCTGACGCCGGGGCAGTTCCCGGGCGTCCTGGGGGACGACTATCCGGCCGCTTGCGCCGAGTTGGGGCTCGAGCCGCTGGCCGACGGCTACGGCCTGGTCTTCGGGCAGGACGGCGGCGGGGCACGCTGGACCGTGGCGACGACGGACACCGCCACGGTGGCCTGCGCGCTGGCGGCCTGGGACTGCGGACTCGAGTACGACCTGGCGCCCGACGAGAACAGCCTGGCCGCCTCGCTGCCGGGCTGGCCGCTGCCGGTCGCCGTCGCCGTACCCGGCATCCCCGCCCCGCACGACCCGACGGACGGGGAGGGCGGGCGTGCCCCGCTCTCCCCACCCGACACCTCTGTCTGGGGTCCGCCGCAACGGCGCCTCGGGGCCGACGAGATCGCGGTCCGCTGGTTCGAGTGGCGCGACCAACTCGACGTACCGACGGAAGCGGCTCAGGAGGCGGCCGAGGACGCGGCGGCGGACGCGAGCAGGGATGCGGATACGGGTACGGACGCAGACACGGTCACCGACGCCGGAACAGCCGTCGGCACCGGGACGGAAGCCGAACCCCACAACCCGGCCGACCCGCCCTCCATCTCGCACACCGGCATCCGCCACGTCCTCGAAAGCGCGGAGGAGTACGTACGCAATCCGCCGCCACCCGGCCGCGTACGGGCCGCATATGGTGCGGTGCGCGCGGACGGACCCGGCTGGAGTCTGGTGGGCAGGACCGACGACATCGCCTTCGTGCTGTTGGACGACGCGCCCGGCGAGGTGTTGCCGGTCGGCCGCGGCGCCGCCCTGCCGCCGTTGCTGGAAGCCCTCAGCAAGCTGGCCGCGGCCCCGTCCTGACCGCGAAGCCGCGCGAAGAGCCGCGAACGCCCATCAGGACACGCGGGAACCCGCAAGGACGCGCAAGCTCTGCAAGGCACCCCAGGGGCCCGGAAGCGCAAACCGCCGCATATTGCTGCCGAAAACCACCGTCAGCCCGCTCTGACGTCCGCCGCCACCGCGTCCGCCGCCTTGCGCGCGGCGACCAGCACCGGGTCCCACACGGGCGAGAACGGCGGCGCGTAGCCGAGGTCCAGCGCGACCATGTCCTCGACCGTCATCCGCGCGGTGAGCGCGACGGCCCCGACGTCGACCCGCTTGGCGGCGCCTTCGCGGCCGACGATCTGGAGGCCGAGCAGCCGCCCTGTGCCGCGTTCCGCGAGCATCTTGACGGTCATCGGGTCGGCGTCCGGATAGTAGCCGGCCCTGCTGGTGGACTCGATGACGGCGGTCACGTAGCGGAGTCCGGCGCGGCGCGCTTGGGACTCCTTGAGGCCGGTGCGGGCGATCTCGACGTCGCAGACCTTGCTGACGGCGGTGCCGACGACCCCGGGAAAGGTGGCGTAGCCGCCGCCGATGTTGGTGCCGATGATGCGGCCGTGCTTGTTGGCGTGGGTGCCGAGGGCGATGTGCTGGAGGTCGCCGGAGACGAGGTTGAGGACTTCCACGCAGTCGCCGCCCGCCCAGACCCGCTCCTGGCCGCGTACCCGCATGGCCAGGTCGGTCAGCAGGCCGCCGTGCGCGCCCAGCGGCAGGCCCGCGTCGCGGGCGAGCGCGGTGCCGGGGCGTACGCCGATGCCCAGGATCACGATGTCGGCGGGGTATTCGGCGTCGTCGGTGGCGACCGCGCGGGCCCGGCCGTCGGCGCCGGTGAGCACCGCGCGGACGGCCGCGCCGGAGACGACACGGACGCCGAGTCCCTCCATCGCGTCGCGCACCAGGCGTCCCATGTCGGGGTCGAGGGTGCTCATCGGCTGCTCGGCGCGGTCGACGAGGGTCACGTCGAGGCCGTGCTTCAGCAGGGCCTCGGCCATCTCGACGCCGATGTAGCCGCCGCCGACCACCACGGCGCGGCGTACGCCGACCCCGTCGAGGCTGGCCAGGACGCGCTCGCCGTCGTCCAGGGTCTGCACGCCGTGCACGCCGGGCGCGTCGATGCCGGGGACGGGCGGCCGTACGGGTTCCGCGCCGGTGGCGACGACGAGGTGGTCGTAGCCGGTCCACTCCTCGCGGCCGTCGGCGTCCCGCGCCCGCACCCGGCCGGCGGCGAGGTCGATGTCGACCACCTCGGTGCCCATCCGCAGGTCGATGTCGCGCTCGCGGTGCTCCTCGGCGGTGCGCGCGACCAGCGCGTCGGGGCCGGCGGTGTCGCCGCCGATCCAGTACGGGATGCCGCAGGCGGAGTACGAGGTGTGCCGTCCGCGTTCGAACGCGACGATCTCCAGGTCGTCCGCCGCTCTGCGGCGGCGGGCCTGGGACGCGGCCGACATCCCGGCGGCGTCACCGCCGATGACCACCAGACGCTCCGTCATCTTCCGTGGGTCCCCTTCCGCTTACGGTCCGCCGGAGTCCGAGGCCGGGGTCCGGGTCCGGTCCGTACGGTTCTACGACCGGTCGGCCGGGTACGTCACCCGCCCGTCTCGGGAACCCTACGCGGCGGCGCGGCGGGACCCGGGAACGCAACCCCGTCAGACCTCTTTACGTCCATGACATGTCCCAGTAATCTCACGACCGTTCTCGCAGCAACTTGTTGCAGCAACTTGCGCAATTTATCCGGCCGTTCGTTCCGTGGCGCGCGGACGTACGGCTTCCTCCACCGGCCGCCCTCGCGGCCCCGTCCGAGGAGCACGACGTGACCGTCGCTTCGCGCCACAGATATCGACCAGGCCCGCTGACAGCCGTGGTGGCTGTCGTCTTGGGACTCCTGGCGACCCTGCTCCCCTCCCTGTCCACCGGTTCCGCGCACGCCGCCTCGGCGGCGGGCTCGAACACCGCAACCGTCTACTACTCCACCGCGACGACCAACTGGTCGTCGTACAACCTGCACTGGGCGCCCGACGGCGGGACCTGGACGACCGTGCCCGGCGTCGCCATGCAGAGCGCCTGCACCGGCTGGGTGAAGAAGACCGTCGACCTCGGCGCGGCCACCGGCTGGCAGGCGACCTTCAACAACGGCCAGGGCACCTGGGACAACAACGGCGGCAAGAACTACGCCCTGGGCACCGGCACCATCACCGTCAACAACGGCGCCATCGCCCACAGCGACCCGTGCGCGAGCGGCGGGGACCCGGGCGGCGGCGAGACGGGCAGCCCGTCCGGCACCTCGGCCACCGTCTTCTACTCCACCGCGACCGTCGGCTGGACCACCGTCAATCTGCACTACGCGCCGACCGGCGGCGCGTGGACGACCGTGCCGGGCATCGGCATGGAGGCGGCCTGCACCGGCTGGGTGAAGAAGACCGTCGACCTCGGCACGGCCGCGGGGCTCGCCGCCACCTTCAACAACGGCAACGGCACCTGGGACAACAACAACGGCGCCAACTACGCGCTGTCCAAGGGCGTCAGCACCGTCAAGGACACCAAGGTCACGGCCAACGCGGCCGATCCCTGCGCGGCCGTCGTCCCCGACACGACGCCGCCGACCGTCCCCGGCACGGTGAAGGCGACCGCGACCGACACCTCGATCGTGGTGACCTGGAATCCGTCGACCGACGACACCGGGGTCACGGGCTACCGGGTCACCAGGACCGGCGGCACCAAGGGCACGATCGTCACCAGTGTCGGCTCGACGGTCTTCTCCGAGTCCGGCCTGGAGGCGGACACCGCCTACACGTACACCGTCCAGGCGCTGGACGCGGCGGGCAACATCTCCGCCGCCTCCGCTCCGGCTCGGGCGACCACCGGCCACGCGCCGCCGCCCGCTACTCCGGGCACACCGATCGGCACCGACCCGCGCAAGGACCCGATCTACTTCGTGCTCACCGCGCGCTTCTACGACGGCGACACGAGCAACGACCGCGGCGGCAACCAGCACGTGGCGTCGGGGAACGCGGCCAACAACGACCCGATGTTCCGGGGTGACTTCAAGGGCCTGGTGCAGAAGCTCGACTACATCAAGGCGCTCGGTTTCTCGGCGATCTGGATCACGCCCGTGGTGCTCAACCGCAGCGACTACGACTACCACGGTTACCACGGCTGGGACTTCTACCGGGTCGACCCGCGCCTGGAATCGGCCGGGGCGTCGTATCAGGATCTGATCAACGCGGCTCACGCCAAGGGGATCAAGATCTACCAGGACGTGGTCTACAACCACAGTTCCCGGTGGGGCGCCAAGGGGCTGTTCGTGCCGACGGTCTACGGCGTCAGGGACTCGCAGTGGTCGTGGTACTACGACGAGAAGGAGCAGGGCTTCGAGTACGACGGTCTGACGATCGATCCCAAGACCGGCAAGTCGTACTACAACGGCGATCTGTGGTCCACGGCCGAGCCGTCCGGCAATACGTGCCTGAACTGGGGCAAGCCAACAGGGCAGAAGAGCCCCGAGGGCTACACGATCTACAACTGCCAGTGGCCGAACCCCACGTCGAAGATGTTCCCCGCGTCGCTCTACCACCAGTGCTGGATCGGCAACTGGGAGGGCGAGGACTCGCGTTCCTGCTGGCTCGCCGACGACCTCGCGGACTTCAACACCGAGAACGCGCAGGTGCAGAACTATCTGATCGGCGCGTACAACAAGTACATCGACATGGGGGTGGACGGCTTCCGCGTGGACACCGCCGTGCACATTCCGCGCGTCACCTGGAACCGGCGTTTCCTGCCCGCGATCCAGCAGCGCGAGGTCCAGGACTGGGGTCCCGACAAGGCGCGGAACTTCTTCGTCTTCGGTGAGGTCGGCGCTTTCGTCAACGACAAGTGGAACCGCGGATCGGTCAACCACTCGGCGCAGTTCTACACCTGGAAGGAGCGAAAGGAGTACAGCGCGGACGACGCCACCGCGTCGATCGAGCAGTACAACTACGAGGAGCAGCTCGGCACCGGAAACCAGCCGACGTCCGCGAACGCCTTCCTGGAAGGGAACGCGTATCACACCCCGGACCACAGCAAATTCTCCGGTATGAACATCATCGACATGCGCATGCACATGAATTTCGGTGACGCGCACAACGCCTTCAACAACGGCAAGGACTCGGACGACTCGACGAACGACGCCACGTACAACGTCGTCTATGTCGACAGCCACGACTACGGTCCCAACAAGTCGTCGGTGCGTTACACCGGCGGACAGGACGCGTGGGCCGAGAACATGGCGCTGATGTGGACCTTCCGCGGCATTCCGACGCTCTACTACGGGTCGGAGATCCAGTTCCAGGCCGGGAAGACGATCGACTGCGGGCCGAGCTGCCCGCTGGCGACGACGGGGCGCGCGTACTACGGCGACCATGTGGCGGGCACGGTGACGGCCTCGGAGTTCGGGAAGGTCGACAGTGCCTCGGGGGCGGTGGCCACCACTTTGGCGCAGCCTCTGGTCAAACACCTCCAACGGCTGAATCTGATCCGGCGCGCCATTCCGGCGTTGCAGATGGGCCAGTACAGCACCGAGGGGGTGAACGGCGGCGGCATGTCGTTCAAGCGCCGTTACACCGACACCGCGTCGGGCGTCGACAGCTTCGCGCTGGTGACGGTGACGGACGCGGCGTCCTTCAGCGGCGTCCCCAACGGCCGTTACGTGGACGCCGTCTCGGGTGACGTGCGGACCGTGACGGACGGGACGCTGGCCGTCGCGGCGCCCGGCAAGGGCGACATGCGGGTGTACGTGCTCGACCTGGGCGGCAAGAACGCGGCGCCCGGCAAGATCGGTACGGACGGCCCGTACCTGAAGTAGCCCGACCGGCCCGGCCGGCGGTGGAGGGTCTCTCCGCCGCCGGCCGGGTTCACGGGATCAGCCCCCGGCCCCCCGGCCGGGTTCACGGGACTAGCCCTCCGCCGCCAGCCGGGCCCTCGCCTCCATCAAGGCGAAGCCCAGCAGATTCAGCCCGCGCCAGGTGGCCGGGTCCGCGGCGCGCTCGTCGTCTGCGGCCAGTCCGATGCCCCAGACCCGGTCCATCGGGCTGGCCTCGACCAGGACGCGGCCCCCGGTGCCGAGCAGGTAGGCCAGCAGGTCGGGGTGCTGCCGGAATTTGTGGACATTGCCTTCGATGACCAGGCCGAAGCGCTCCGCTTCCCACACGGCCTGGTCGAAGCCGCGGACGGTGCGGCCGACGCTCTTGGCGGTCTTCGGGTGGCCCGCCGCGACAGCCCGCCGCTCGGCGTCGGGGTCGTCGAAGAGCCGGGCCTTGCCCGCCATCATCCAGTGCTCGGCGGTCGCGTAGGTGACGCCGTCGACGGTGAAGGGCGCGGGCCACCACTGGCTGAGGCAGCCGGCACCGACGCTTCCGTCGCGCTGCGGGCGGTGGCCCCAGAAGTACAGATACTTCAGCCGGTCCCCGGTGTGGTCGAGCAGGTCCTGGGTGGACCGGATGTCTGTCGCCATCGTCTGATCAGGCCCTCTCGTGCCGCGGCGACACGGGAACGGGACGTGTTCGCCCGGCTTCGGTGCCCTGGTCGCAGCGGCACACTATCGGGGGTCATACCAGGTCAGCGACCTATTTGCCGACGGCTCACGCGCCGCAGCCGACGCCGCTGCGAGGAGTCGAGGGAGAAGTAGGCGATCGCGGGCACGCCCACGATGACCAGGACGACAGCCCAGAAGGGGATCCAGATCCACAGGAACAGACCCAACGCCACGCCACCGATGACGATCTTCGCGCGATTCGACATTTCCCCGCCTCCGTTCACGGCGGCAAGCGCCGCGCCCTCACCGCTTCTACCCAGGAGAACGCGCCGCGGACAACCGTGGTTCCCCCCGCGTCCCGAGGGCCGTATCCCTGTAACCGTAACGCCGGGACGCGGGGGGAACCAGGCCGGGCGTCAGCCCAGCCGGGCGGCCGGGGCCACGGAGGGCGCCGGAGCGGCGGTCAGCGCGGCCTTGCCGCGGGGCGCCGCGCCCGCACGGGTCGACAGCGCGCCGGAACCGCCGACCAGCGGCAGCCTCAGCACGGAGTGCGACAGGTCGACGGTGACCTTGGGGGTCGTGTCGGGCGGCAGGATGAGGCCGCCGTCGGTGCCCGCGACGATCAGCGCGAGCCGGTGCCCCGCCGGTACGACGTGGTCGGTGGCCGCGAGCTGGACGGTCATCGTGTACGGCTTGCCCGGGGTGAGCGGCACGCCGTGGGAGAGCGACGCGTAGTGCCCGAGGTCGGCCCAGCCGCGGCTGAAGACCGTGTGGTCGACGGCCGTGGTGTCGGCGGCGGTGTCGAGGTAGCAGGCGCTGTCGCCCGCGGTGCTCTCCCCGTAGCAGGAGCGGGTGGCCAGGGTGGTGATGCCCTCGCCGTTGCCGAGGAAGTCACGGATGGTGGCCGGCCCGAGGTCGACCAGGACCGCCGACAGGTGCGCGCTGGTGGTGGACGAGGTGGCGGTCACGGTGAAGGTGCCGCCGCCGGACAGCCGCAGGTCCTTGGCGAGCGTCCCGGTGGTGAAGACGGTCTTGGCCGCGGTCGCGGTGTCGGCCGCCGCCGCCCAGTCCTCCTCCCACAGGTTCGGGTCGTCGGTGAACGACTCGGTGCTGCCGGGCCCGGCGTGCCGGGTGCCGAGCATGCCCAGGCCGTCGGTGGCCGTCGGGCTCAGGCTGAGCGAGGTGGTGCGGGTCGTGGCGGGCGGCCACACGCGGTCGGTGGTCCAGTGGTCGACGGTGCGCTCGATGTCGGCCATCGGCTGCCGCTGGATGCCGTTGTCGACGCCCAGCAGATAGTGGTCGAACCAGCGCTGGAGGGTGGGGACCCAGTCGGTGCGCCGGTAGTCGAAGGGGTCGACGTGGCCGGTCTGCGACAGCCACACCTTGCGCTCGACGCCGTGCGCGGCGAGCGCCTGCCACCACTGGCCGAAGTGCTTGGTGCGGACGTTGAGGTCCTGCATGCCCTGCACGGCGAAGACGCTGGCCCGTACCTTGCCCGCGTCCTTCACGTAGTCCCGCGCGGTCCAGAACGGCGTCCAGTCCCCGCTGCGCGGCGAGCCGTCGATGATCTTCTGCTGGGCGGCGGCGCAGTTGGCGTGCGCGCTGTCGCTCTCGACGTAGTCCGACAGCCACTCGGGGCCGTCCTGGAGCGCCGCGCCCTGGTGGAAGTAGTAGTCGTACCAGGAGGAGATGGAGCTGATCGGCACGATGGTCTTCAGGCCGCGCACCCCGGTGGCGGCGACGCCGTTGGCGATGGTGCCGTCCCAGCTCTTGCCGATCATGCCGACGTTGCCATTGGTCCAGCCCGCCGAGACCGCGTGGCCGCCGGAGCGGGCGCTGTAGCCGCGGGCGCGGCCGTTGAGCCAGTCGACGACGGCCTTCGCGGACCGCACGTCGGAGGGGCCGCCGACGTCCACGCAGCCGTCGGAGCGGTCGGTGCCCGCGAGGTCGACCAGGACGGTCGCGTAGCCGCGGGGCACGAAGTAGTTGTCGTAGAACAGCGGCGCCTGGACGATGTTCCCGTTGGCGTCATAGGTCTTGAGCTGGCTCTCGTTGCCGCGTCCGCAGCAGGAGTAGTACGGGCTCGCGTCCATGATCACGGGGACCTTGCGCCCGGCGGCGGCGGGCTCCGAGGGGCGGACGATGTCCACCGCGACCCGGTCGGTGCGGCCGTCGCCGTCACCGTCGAGACCGGTGTCCACCCAGACGGCCTCGCGGATCGCGTTGGCGTAGGAGTAGTCGGGTTGGCTGAGACCGTGCCGTACGGTTCCGCCTCCTGCGCCGCCGGGGGTACCGGCGTACGCGGAGGACGGAGCGGTGAGTACGGCGGCCAGGGCGGCGAGTACCGCCACCACCACGGATATCCACTGGAAGCGGGCAGCCCGCGTGAGGGAGAGCACGCCAGAGGCTAGCGCCTGACCAGGCCACGTCAACAGGGGGCGTACGCAAGGTCCTGGGACGGCTGAGGCGGCAGGGGGGTGTGCGGAGGTGCTGGCCCCGCCGCCTCAACGGTCGTACGTCCTCGGCTACTTGTTGCCGGTCAGGCCCGCCCTGCGCAGGGCGTCGGCCATCGCGCCGCCGGGCGCGGGCTGTTGACCGCCGCCGCGGCGTCCGCCGCCCTGGCCCTGGCCGCCGCCCTGGCCCTGCCTGCCCTGGCCGCCGCCTTGCCGGTTCTGGCCCTGGCCGCCCTGTCGGTTCTGGCCCTGGCCGCCGCCCTGCCGGGGCGGTCCGCTGCGGCGCTCGCCGCCGCCACCGGCCCCGCCGCCGCGCTGTTGGCGCCCGGCGCCCGGCTCGTCGTCCAGGCGCAGCGTCAGCGCGATCCGCTTGCGCGGCAGGTCGACGTCCAGCACCTTCACGCGGACGATGTCACCGGGCTTGACGACCTCGCGCGGGTCGGACACGAAGGTGTCGGAGAGCGCGGAGACATGGACCAGGCCGTCCTGGTGGACGCCGACGTCCACGAAGGCGCCGAAGGCGGCGACATTGGTGACGACGCCTTCGAGGATCATCCCCGGCCTGAGGTCCTTCATCTCCTCGACGCCGTCCTTGAAGGTGGCGGTCTTGAAGGCCGGACGCGGGTCGCGGCCCGGCTTCTCCAGCTCGGCGAGGATGTCGGTGACGGTCGGCAGACCGAAGGAGTCGTCCACGAAGTCCTGCGGGCGCAGCGTCCGCAGCACCGGGCCGTTGCCGATCAGCGACTTGATGTCGGTCTTCGCGGTGCCGCTGATCCGCCGCACCACCGGATACGACTCGGGGTGCACGCTGGAGGCGTCCAGCGGGTCGTCGCCGTCCACGATCCGCAGGAAGCCCGCGCACTGCTCGTACGCCTTAGGGCCGAGCCGCGCGACCCCCTTGAGGTCCTTGCGGGTACGGAAGGGGCCGTTGGCGTCGCGGTGGGCGACGATGTTGCCCGCCAGGCCCTCGGTGATGCCCGAGACGCGGCGCAGCAGCGGTACGGACGCGGTGTTGACGTCCACGCCGACGCCGTTGACGCAGTCCTCGACGACCGCGTCCAGGGAGCGGGAGAGCTTCAGCTCCGACAGGTCGTGCTGGTACTGGCCGACGCCGATCGAGCGCGGGTCGATCTTCACCAGTTCGGCGAGCGGGTCCTGGAGGCGGCGGGCGATGGAGACGGCGCCGCGCAGGGACACGTCGAGCTCGGGGAGTTCGGCGGAGGCGTAGGCCGAGGCGGAGTAGACCGAGGCGCCCGCCTCGGAGACGACGGCCTTGGTGAGCTTCAGATCGGGGTGCAGCTTGATCAGGTCGGCGGCGAGCTTGTCGGTCTCGCGGGAGGCCGTGCCGTTGCCGATGGCGATCAGGTCGACGCGGTGGGCCTTCGCGAGCCGGGCGAGGGTGGCCAGCGACTCGTCCCACTTGTTGCGCGGCACGTGCGGGTAGATCGTGTCGGTGGCGACCACCTTGCCGGTGTCGTCGACCACGGCGACCTTGACGCCCGTGCGCAGGCCGGGGTCCAGGCCCATGGTGGCGCGGGTGCCCGCGGGCGCGGCGAGCAGCAGGTCGCGGAGATTCGCGGCGAAGACCCGTACCGCCTCGTCCTCGGCCTCCTGGCGGAGCTGGACGCGCAGGTCGATCCCGAGGCGGACCAGGAAGCGGGTGCGCCAGGCCCAGCGCACGGTGTCGCCGAGCCATTTGTCGGCGGGGCGTCCGCGGTCGGCGATGTCGAAGTTCTGCGCGATCCGCCGCTCGAAGCTGGACGGTCCCTCGGTGGGCTCCTCCGGCTCCAGGGTGAGGTCGAGGATCTCCTCCTTCTCGCCGCGGAGTATGGCCAGCACGCGGTGCGAGGGGAGCTTGGTGAAGGGCTCGGCGAAGTCGAAGTAGTCGGAGAATTTGGCGCCCGGCTCCTCCTTGCCCTCGCGCACCTTCGCGACGAGCCTGCCGCGCGTCCACATCCGGGTGCGCAGCTCGCCGACCAGGTCGGCGTCCTCGGAGAAGCGCTCGGTGAGGATGGAGCGCGCGCCCTCGAGCGCCGCCGCCGGGTCCTCCACGCCCTTGTCGGAGGAGACGTACTTCGCGGCCTCGGCCTGCGGGTCGGTCTCCGGATCGGCCAGCAGCAGGTCGGCCAGCGGTTCCAGACCCGCCTCGCGGGCGATCTGGGCCTTGGTGCGGCGCTTGGGCTTGAAGGGCAGGTAGATGTCCTCCAGGCGCGCCTTGGAGTCGGCGGCCATGATCTGCGCCTTCAGCGCGTCGTCCAGCTTGCCCTGGGACTCGATGGACTCCAGGACGGCCGCGCGCCGTTCGTCCAGCTCGCGCAGGTAGCGCAACCGCTCCTCGAGAGCGCGCAGTTGCGCGTCGTCCAGGGTGCCGGTGGCTTCCTTGCGGTACCGCGCGATGAACGGCACGGTCGCTCCGCCGTCGAGCAGTTCGACGGCGGAGCGCACCTGCCCTTCGCGTACGCCCAGTTCCTCGGCGATCCTGCGCTCGACCGATCCGTTACCGCTGATGATCTCGCTCCTCGTGTGCTCGGCTGTTCACTAGCATGTTAGACGTCACCCGCCCGCGACCGGCCGCGGGCGGCGGGAACGATGCGCGGTTCCGGCTCGTTGTGCGGGTGCGGTGAGGCTGTTGACAGTGGCCCCCGCACCAGGCCCTGTCCCCGCCGAATCAGCTCACCGCAGCCGCTTTTCGAACCAGTGGTCCGCGTATGGGCTCGTGTTGTAGCGGGCGATCTCCCTGTAGCCGTGCTTGGCGTACAGCGCACGGGCCTCCACCAGGTCCTTGCGCGTGTCCAGGCGGATCGTGTCCGCGTGGAAGGTGCCGCGGGCGAGGGTTTCCGCGGCGCCGATGAGCAGGCCCGCGACGCCCTGGCCGCGGGCTTCGGGGCCGACATACATCCGGGTCAGCTCCATGGTGTGCGCGTCGAGGACGCGCAGGCCCACACAGCCGACCGGTACGCCGCGGGCAGGAGCGCCGGCGAGCCGGACGGCGAGGAATTCTCCGGTGGGTGGCACGAGATCGTCGCTGGGCTCCTCCGCGAGCACGGCGGAGACCTCGGCGTCGTCCGTCGGACGGCCGTAAAAGCGGCTGACCAGCTCGGTGTAGTAGCGGCGCAACAGCGTCGCCGCCTCGGGGCCGGTGATGGGTACAGGCGCGACCGCCCAGTCGGTCGCGTGCGTGTTGTTCGTCGTCACGCCGGACATCCTGGCAGCGCGTAGGTGGGGTTATCCCCAGGTTTTTCCGGGGTCTGCCACCCCGGGGAACCGGGTGATGGCGCCATGGTCGGGGATCAGTGGCAGTCCATAGCGTCGAGGTGTGGCCGGTCAGGCCAGACACCGGACGTCGAACCGGCCATCGCCGGACCCCGAGGAGCGCCCATGGCTACAGCGACCAGCACGATCATCGACGCGCCGGGACGGCGGTCCGACGGGACGGCGGGCCCGGACGCGGACTCCGCCGGTACGGGGGCGGACGCCGGTACGGGGGCGGACGCCGGTACGGGGGCGGACGCCGGTACGGGGACGGACTCCGGTACGGGGGCGGGACCAGGACCAGGATCGGGATCGGGATCGGGCAGTGATTTCGCGCCGCTGCTGCGCGAGGTGAAGGCGGCCGGGCTGCTGCGGCGGCGCGTGGACCACTACGCGAAGTCGATCGCGCTGAATCTCGTGGCCGTCGCCGCGGTGTGGTCGGCGGTCGTGCTGGTCGGCGGGACGGGTTCGTGGTGGGTGGTGGCGCTCGCGCTGCCCGCGGCGGTGCTGGGGGCGCGTACCGCGTTCATCGGGCACGACGCCGGGCACCACCAGATCGCCGAGAGCCGTCGGACGAACCGGCTGATCGGGCTCGTCCACGGCAATCTGCTGCTGGGCATGGGCGCGGGCTGGTGGACCGACAAGCACAATCGGCACCACGCCAATCCGAACCATGTGGGCAAGGATCCGGACGTCGAGGTCGGCGCGCTGGTGTGGACGCAGGCGCAGGCGGTCGAGCGGGAGGGCTTCGCGCGCTTCCTGACCCGTCATCAGGCGCGCCTGTTCTTCCCGATGCTGCTGCTGGAGGGGCTGGCCCTGAAGGTGGCGAGTCTCCAGGAGCTGAAGCGGCAGGAGCCGCGGCAACGGCTGGTCGAGGGCTCGCTGCTGGTGGCCCACCTGGCGGGTTACGCGGCGCTGCTGCTGTTCGCGATGCCGGTGTGGCAGGCGGTCGTGTTCGCCCTCGTGCACCACGCGCTGTTCGGGCTCCACCTGGGCTGTGCCTTCGCGCCCAACCACAAGGGCATGGAGATGCCCGAGGAGGGCTCGCGCTGGGGTCATCTGCGCCGTCAGGTGCTCACCTCCCGCAATGTGCGCGGCAATCCGCTCACCGACTGGTTCCTCGGCGGCCTCAACTACCAGGTCGAACACCACCTCTTCCCCAGCCTCCCCCGCCCGCACCTGCGCCTCGCCCAGCCGCTGGTGCGCGCCCACTGCCGCCGTCTGTCCATCCCCTACACCGAGACCGGTCTGATCGACTCCTACGTCCAGGCCCTGTCCCACATGCACTCCGTGGGCGCCCCCCTGCGCTCCCCCGCCGTCTGAACTCCCCACCGCCGCCCCCCTTCCGCACCCCCGGCGGCTCAGCCGTCACGGTCGTAGACCGTGACGGCCACCCCGCGTTCCACGAGCCGCGCGGTCACCAGCGGCTCGACCCGCGCCCACCGCCCGCCTGCCAGACCGCAGCCGATCCTCAGCATGTGCACGGAGGCGCCCAGCTCCAACGCCCGGTCGCCGAGCGCCGCGAGGGCGGCGTCGATCGCCTCGTACCGCACCGGCACACCCTTGCTGCCGGTGCGCATGCCGCGCTGGCCGATCAGGTTGGCCACCCACACATAGCTGCCGACCCGCACCAACTGGAGTGCGCCGAGGCCGAAGTCGTTGCGCGCCCGCTCGCGGTGCCAGCGCCGATAGGCGGCCTCGGGCTCCGGCCAGCGGCGCGACACGGCGACGACGAAGCCCTTGCCCCAGCCGCCCAGGTCGTTGCAGACATGCGCGATGACTTTGACGCCCTTGCCCTGTGGTGCGGTGGCGTCTCCCCGCACATACGTGATCTCCCCCATGCCGCCACGGTAAGCGCGACCACTGACAACGCGCCCGCGCTTAAAGCGACGACGGGTGGTGGGTGGTGTGGAGCCAGGCGGTGAACAGCGGGGTGAGGTCGTGGGGGGTGAGGCGTTGGCAGAAGGCGGTGAAGTCGGCGGTGGTGGCGTTGCCGTGGCGGCGGGCGGCGGGCCAGGTGCGGAGGAGGGTGGCGAAGGCGGTCGGGCCGAGGGCTTCGCGGAGTTGGTAGAGGACGAGGGCGCCGCCGCCGTACACGGGGGCGTCGGAGATGCGGTCGGGGCCGGGCGGCGCGCCGGGCGGGAAGGCGCTGTTGGCGGGGTCGGCCAGGGCCGCTGCGGCGCTCCGCTCGACGGTGCGCCCGCCCTCGTGCTCCTGCCACAGCCACTCGGCGTAGGTCGCGAAGCCCTCGTTGAGCCACATGTCCTGCCAGGCGGCGGGCGTGACGGAGTCGCCGAACCACTGGTGGGACAGTTCGTGGACGAGGGTGTCCAGCGGCACGGCGGGGTCGCCCGGCTCGCCGTCGCCGGGGAAGACCGGCTTCGTCTGGGCCTCCAGCGCGTACCCGACCCGCCCGCTCGGCAGGTGGTCGACGATCGCGCCGACGGACGAGAAGGGATAGGGCCCGAACAGCCCGCTCTCCCAGTCCACGATCTCCGGGATACGGCGCAGTGCCGCCGCCGTCGTCGGGTCGTCGGAGCGCGGGTCGACCGCGACGTAGACCGGCACCCCGCCACCGGTACGGGACCGCGTGATGTCGAAGTGCCCGATGGCGACGGTGGCCAGATACGTCGCCATCGGCTCCTTGGCGCGCCAGTGGAACGCGGTCTCGCCGCCGCGGTCGGCGCTGTCGACCAGTTCGCCGTTGGACACGGCGGTGAGACCGTGGGGGACGGTGACGGTGATGTCGTAGGCGGCCTTGTCCGAGGGATGGTTGTTCGAAGGGAACCAGGCCATGGCGCCGACCGGTTCGCCCAGGGCGAGCGCGCCGTCGTCGGTACGGAACCAGCCCTCGTGCGAGCCGTCCGGGTCGGTGAGGGTCGGCGGGACGCCTTCGTACGTCACGGTCGTCTCGAAGCGCGCGCCGTCGCGCAGCGGCGTCGCGGGCGTGACCCTCAGCTCGCTGTCCGCGCGGTCCACGGCGGCGCTCCGCCCGTCGACGGTCACGCGGGTGACGGTGAGCCCCGACAGGTCGAGGTCGAAGCGCGCGAGCGGCTGGGTGGCGGTGGCGGTGACGACCGCCGTGCCGCGCAGCTTTCCTGAGCCGGGGTCGTACGCGAGGTCGAGGCCGTAGTGCGTGACGTCGTATCCGCCGTTGCCCGCCCGCGGGAAGAGCCGGTCGCCGACGCCGGGCGCCCCGACGTCGGCGGAGCCCGAGGCGTGGCCCGTACGGTCGGGGGCCGTACGGTCGGCGGCCGTACGGTCGGGGGCCGCCGTGCCGTCGCCGGAGCACGACAGGCAGCACGCCAAGGAGCACGCGAGCAGGATCGGCAGGGCCGCGCGCGGCGGCGGGAACAGGCGCACGCGGGCCAGCGTACGAGGCTCGGGGCCGGGCGGAGGCGTCCGCCGTACGGCGTGCGAGGACTTTCACAGCGCTAGTGCGACAGCGATACTGTCCAGGTGCCCCAGACCGCTCTCACCATCGACGAGCTGGCCGCCCGCGCCGGGGTGACGGTGCGCACCGTCCGCTTCTACAGCGCCCGCGGCCTGCTCCCGCCGCCCGACATCGGTCCGCGCCGGGTGGGCCGATACGGCTCCGCGCACCTGTCCCGGCTGGCGCTGATCGAGGAGTTGCAGCACCAGGGCCTCACCCTGGCGGCGATCGAGCGCTATCTCCAGCAGCTCCCCGCCGACATCAGCGCCCACGACCTGGCGATCCACCGCGCCCTGGTGGCGTCCTGGCTGCCGGAGGGCAGCCAGGAGATCGACCGGGAGCGGCTCGAACGCCGCGCGGGGCGCCCGCTGGACGACGCGGACCTGGACCGGCTCGCGGCCATGAACGTGCTGGAGCGCACCGACGACCCCGACGCCTTCCGGGTGGATCCGGGCATCCTGCACCTGGGGGTGCGGCTGCTGGACGTGCCCTTTCCCGTGGAGACGGTCGTGGCCGCGCGCGAGGTGATGCTGGAGCACGCGCGGGCCGCCGCCCACGAGCTGGGCCGGATCTTCCTGGACGAGGTGGGGGAGCCGGACCGCCCGGAGCGGATGCGGTCGCTGTCGGCCCAGATGCAGCCGCTGGTCGTACAGGCGCTGGTCACCGCCTTTCAGCGGTCGCTGAAGGAGGAGCTGCGGGCCTGGCCGGTGCCCTCGCCGAAGCCGGACCCCGAGCAGAACCCGCAGCGTTCCCCGTAGCGCCTGAGCGCCTGCACCTCAGCGCCCGTCCGTGAACGTCTCCCCGCTCTCGGCCTTCGCCACCAGCAGCGCGGGCGGTGCGAAACGCTCGCCATAGGTGTCGGCCAGTTCGCGCGCGCGGGCGGTGAAGCCCGCGACGCCGCCCTCGTAGCCGTTGATGTACTGAAGGACGCCGCCGGTCCAGGCGGGGAAGCCGATGCCGAGGATGGAGCCGATGTTGGCGTCGGCGACCGAGGTGAGGACGCCTTCTTCGAGCAGCCGGACCGTGTCCAGCGACTCCGCGAAGAGCATCCGCTCCTGCATGTCGCGCATCGGGATCTCGATGCCGGGTTTACCGAAATGCTCCGCAAGACCGGGCCACAGCCGGGTACGGCGGCCGTCCGCGTAGTCGTAGAAGCCCGCGCCGCCGCTGCGCCCGGTCCGCTCGAACTCGTCCACCATGCGGTCGATGACCCGCTCGGCCGGGTGCTCCTGCCACTGGCCGCCCTCCGCCTCGATCGCGGTACGCGTCTCGCGGCGGATCTTGCGCGGCAGGGTGAGCGTCAGCTCGTCGAGGAGCGACAGCACCTTGGCGGGGTAGCCCGCCTGGGCCGCGGCCTGTTCGACGGAGGCCGCCGCGACGCCCTCGCCGACCATGGCGACGCCCTCGTTGATGAAGTGGCCGATGACGCGGGAGGTGAAGAAGCCGCGCGAGTCGTTGACGACGATCGGCGTCTTGCGGATCTGCCGCACCAGGTCGAAGGCGCGGGCCAGCGCCTCGTCGCCGGTCCGCTCGCCCTTGATGATCTCCACCAGCGGCATCTTGTCGACCGGCGAGAAGAAGTGCAGGCCGATGAAGTCGTCCTGCCGCCGCACGCCTTCGGCGAGCGCCGAGATGGGCAGCGTGGAGGTGTTGGAGCAGAGCAGCGCGTCGGGCGCCACGATGTGCTCGATCTCCTGGAAGACCTTGTGCTTGAGCGTGGCGTCCTCGAAGACCGCCTCGATGACGGCGTCACAGCCCGCAAGGTCCGCCGGGTCGGCGGTCGGGGTGATCCGGGCGAGCAGCGCGTCCCGCTTGTGCGGGGTGGTGCGGCCCTTGGCCAGCGCCTTGTCGAGCAGCGTCACGGAGTACGCCTTGCCGCGCTCGGCGGCCTCCGCGGTGACGTCCTTGAGGACGACGTCGATTCCGGCGCGCGCGCAGGAGTACGCGATGCCCGCGCCCATCATGCCCGCGCCGAGGACGGCGACCTTGGTGACCGGCCGGGCCGGGACGCCCTCGGGGCGGCTGGCACCGGAGTTGACGGCCTGCATGTCGAAGAAGAACGCCTGGATCATGTTCTTCGAGGTCCGGCCGCAGGCCAGCTCGGTGAAGTAGCGGGCCTCGATGAGGGTGGCGGTGTCGATGTCGACCTGCGAGCCCTCGACGGCGGCGGACAGGATCGCCAGCGGCGCCGGGTAGGGCGCGCCCGCGAGCTGCTTGCGCAGATTGGCGGGGAAGGCCGGCAGATTCGCCGCGAAGGCGGGACTCTTCGGGGTGCCGCCGGGGATCTTGTAGCCGGGGGTGTCCCAGGGCTGCCGGGCGTCGGGGTGGGCCAGGACGTACGCCCGCGCGCTCGCCAGCATGGCGTCCCGGTCGGTGGCGACCTCGTGGATGAGACCGGCCTCCAGAGCGCGCTGCGGCGCGTACTGCCGGCCCTGGAGCAGGACCTTCAGCAGCGCGTCGGCGATGCCGAGCAGCCGGACGGTGCGGACGACTCCGCCGCCGCCGGGCAGCAGGCCGAGCGTCACCTCGGGCAGGCCGATCTTGGTGCCGGGCGTGTCGAGCGCGATGCGGTGGTGGCAGGCCAGCGCGATCTCGTAACCGCCGCCGAGCGCCGCTCCGTTGATGGCCGCGACGACCGGCTTGCCGAGGGTTTCCAGGCGGCGCAGGCGGCGCTTGATGCGCAGCGATCCGGCGAGGACGTCGGCCGCGTTCTCCGGGGTGGCGCGGATCAGGTCGCGCAGGTCGCCGCCCGCGAAGAAGGTCTTCTTCGCGGAGGTGACGATGATGCCGCGCACGCCGTCGAGTTCGGCTTCGAGGCGGTCGAGGGTGGCGTCGAGGGAATCGGCGAAGGCCGCGTTCATGGTGTTCGCGGACTGCGCGGGGTCGTCCAGGACCAGGGTGACGATGCCGTCGGTGTCCTGCTCCCAGCGGATGGTGGTGGACTCGCTCATGGTCTTCGGGCTCCGTTGGATCCGTGAGGGGGCACGTGAGGGGGCAGGGGTCAGAGACGTTCGACGACGGTGGCGACGCCCATGCCGCCGCCGACGCAGAGGGTGGCGAGCCCGTACCGCTGGTCGCGGCGCTCCAGTTCGTCGATGAGGGTGCCGAGGATCATCGCGCCGGTCGCGCCGAGCGGGTGGCCGAGCGCGATGGCGCCGCCGTTGACGTTGACCTTGTCGATGCTGACGCCCATGTCGGAGGCGAAGCGCAGCACGACGGCGGCGAACGCCTCGTTCATCTCGATCAGGTCGATGTCGTCGATGGTCAGCCCGGCCTTGGCGAGGGCCTTGCGGGAGGCGGGGGCGGGGCCGGTCAGCATGATGGTCGGCTCGGAGCCGGAGACGGCGGCCGAGACGATCCGGGCGCGGGGGGTGAGGCCGTAGCGCTCGCCGATCTCGCGGTTGCCGATGGCGACGAGCGCGGCGCCGTCCACGATGCCGGAGGAGTTGCCCGCGTGGTGGACGTGGTCGATGGCCTCGACCCAGTGGTACTTCTGGAGCGCGACGGCGTCGAAGCCGCCCAGGTCGCCGATGTCGGCGAAGGACGGCTTGAGCTTGGCGAGGGTCTCAGGGGTGGTGCCGGGGCGGATGAACTCGTCGTGGTCCAGGACGGTGAGGCCGTTGCGGTCGAGCACGGGCACGACGGAGCGGGCGAAGTAGCCCTGCTTCCACGCCTCCGCGGCGCGTTCCTGGGAGAGCGCGGCGAAGGAGTCCACGTCGTGCCTGGTCCAGCCGCCGAGGGTGGCGATCAGGTCGGCGCCGACGCCCTGCGGCACGAAGCCGGTCTCGTACGAGGTCATGGGGTCCATGGCCCAGGCGCCGCCGTCCGAGCCCATCGCGACGCGCGACATGGACTCGACGCCGCCCGCGAGGATCAGGTCCTCCCAGCCGGAACGCACCTTGGCCGCCGCCAGGTTGACCGCTTCGAGCCCGGAGGCGCAGAAGCGGTTCTCCTGGACGCCCGCGACGGTGTCGGGCAGGCCCGCGGCGATGGCCGCGATCCGCGCGATGTCCGAGCCCTGGTCGCCGATCGGGCTGACGACGCCGAGCACGATGTCGTCGACGGCGGCCGGGTCCAGGGTCGGGAAGCGGCGCCGCAGTTCGTGGATGAGGCCGACGACGAGGTCGATCGGCTTGGTGCCGTGCAGGGATCCGTTCGCCTTTCCGCGCCCGCGCGGGGTGCGTACGGCGTCGTAGACGTAGGCCTCGGTGCTCAACGTCGTGCCTTTCTGGAGGGTGGGGCGGGGTGTCCTGGTCCGGCGCGGTGTCCGGGAGGTGCTGCCGTACGGGTCTCAGTCCAGCAGTGCGGGGGTGTCCCAGTCGCGGGCGACCTCCGCGGTGTGCGCGCCGGGCGGCGCGGGCGGCCGGCGCAGGGTGCCCGGTGTCGCGGACAGGCGCGGCGCGGGCGCGGGCTGCACGGTCCCGGCGGCCTCGGTGAAGGTGCCGCGGGCGGCCAGGTGCGGGTGGTGCGGGGCCTCACCCAACGAGAGTACGGGCGCCACGCACGCGTCCGTCCCGTCGAAGACGCGTGTCCACTCGTCGCGGGTGCGGGTGCGGAAGCGGGCCGCGAGGGCGGCGCGCAGGTCGTGCCAGCGGCCGGGTTCCGTGCGCAGGGCCGCGTCCCGCGGCGCCAGTTCCAGCAGCCGGACGAATTCGTCGTAGAAGCGCTGTTCCAGGGCGCCGACCGCCATGTACCGGCCGTCGGAGGTCTCGTAGACGCCGTAGAAGGGGGTGCCGCCGTCCAGGAGGTTGGCGCCGCGCCTGTCCTGCCAGCGGCCGGTGGCGAGGATGGCGTGGATCATCGTGGTGAGGTGCGCGACGCCGTCGACGATCGCGGCGTCCACGACCTGTCCCTCGCCGTGCGCGCGGGCGTGGTGGAGGGCGGCGAGGACGCCGGTGACCAGGTAGAGGGAGCCGCCCGCGTAGTCGCCGAGGAGGTTGGCGGGCGCGACCGGCGGTCCGTCGGCCGGTCCCGTCATGCCGAGCGCGCCGGTCACGGCGAGGTAGGCGATGTCGTGTCCCGCGGTGTCGGCGAGCGGGCCGCTCTGGCCCCAGCCGGTCATCCGGCCGTAGACGAGCCGCGGATTGCGGGCCAGGCACGCGTCGGGGCCGACGCCCAGCCGCTCGGCGACGCCCGGCCGGTAGCCCTCGATGAGGATGTCGGCGCGCTCGGCCAGGTCGAGCACGGTCGCGGGTCCCCGGTCCGCCTTGAGGTCGACCAGCACCGAGCGCTTGTTGCGGTTGGTGAGGTCGTGCTCGGGCGCGACGCCGAGGCCCGCGCCGCCCGGCCGGTCCACCCGTACGACATCGGCGCCGAGGTCGGCGAGGAGCATCGCGGCGAACGGTCCCGGACCGATCCCGGCCAGTTCGACGACACGCACGCCCGCCAGCGGGCCGTCGGGCGCCGCACCCCGGTTTGACAATTCTGATGTCACATCAATGATGCTAGGAACGTGTTCCAGTCTTGGCAAGAGCTGACTGAGCGCTCGCTCAGCCGGTTCACTCGCCTTCGGTTCCGTCTCCGGTCCCGCCTTCGGTCCCGCCGTCGGCCGCCGCCGTCGCGTGCGGCGTCACAGGTGGCAGTGGCCGCCGGAGCCGCGTCCGCTCTCCCGGGGCAGGTCGAGCGTGGGGTTGCGGTCGAAGAAGCCGGTCGGTCTCAGCGTGAAACCGCAGGTGTCCACCGGCATCACCGGCCAGTCCTCCAGGCGCGGCAGATGCGTCGGCCCGAAGGAGTGCCACAGCGTGAGGTCGGTGTCCTCCAGCGCCTCGCCCGGCCGCGACCACTGCCCGACACCGGCCCCGCCCCGGTGCTGGTTGGGGTAGTCGCCGTCCGGATAGTGCCGCTCGGGGCGGTAGCGGGTCACCCACAGGTGCTTGGTGGCGTACGTGACGCGCTCCGCGACCGGTGAGCCGGGCTGCGCGAGCAGCGTCGGTCCCGCGTCGGGCAGCAGGGTGTACGCGACCGGGCGGCCCATCCGGTTGAGCGAGCCGGGGTTGCTGATCCGCCAGCGCCGCCCGGCCGCCGGGTCGGCGACCCGGCCCGCGTCACCGCTGTCGGCCACCACGGTGGCGCGCGTGGTGAAGGCGTTGCCGTTCGGATTGTCCGGGCCCATCGGCAGCCGTACGACGTCCACTTCCTCGACCGTGTTGGCCGGCCCGTCCACCGCCACGTCGAGCCGGGCGCAGAACAGATGCTGGTGGTACGGCGCGAGCAGCCCCGGCGCGATCTCGGTGGCGTGCGGCGAGCTCTCCCCCGGCACGGCGGCCGACGTCTGCACGAGCCCGGTGGCCTTGGCCTCGAAGGCGATCGTGCCGTCCTGGTGGAGATACCAGTAGAAGCCGTAGTCGTAGTTGCCGAGGGTGGCGATGTACGAGATCACCAGGCGGCGCGAACGGCGGCTGTCCACCGCGAAGTTGTCGAAGATGTTGGTGTGCTTCCACAGCAGCCCCGCGTCCTCCTCGTGGACGCAGATCGCGTTGCTCAGCGTCTCCGGGCGGCCGAGGTCGTCGGCCAGCACGGCGTCCACGTACGCGATCTCGCCGAGGCAGTCGCAGCCCAGGCGCAGCGCGTTGGCGTTGCGGCCGAGCAGGTACTCGCCCGCGTCCAGGTAGCAGACCCAGTTGCGGGCCGCGTCGGGCTCCGCGTACGGCACGGCCATCTCGGCGATCGAGGCGCGGTGCAGGACGAGCCGGTCGCGGTCGCCGTCGCGGTGGGTGATCCGGTGCAGCACCAGGCCCTCGCGGGCGTTGAAGTCCAGCCGCAGCCGCCAGTTCTGCCAGCTCAGCACCGGGCCTTCGAGCGTGAAGGACGGCCCCTCCGGCTGGCCGATCTCCAGCGGGCGCAGGTCGGTGCGGGCCGGTCCGTTGAACTCGGCCTCGTAGCGCCCGCATTGGGTAGGCGTCGGGACGGCGCCGGTGTCGATGAGGCGTACGACGCGCCGCTCGATCAGGTCGACCTCCGCGACCAGGCCGCCGACCGGGTGGGCGAACGGGTTGTCGCTCTCGTCGCAGCGCAGGAAGGTCAGCGAGCGCAGCATGCGGCGGCCGGTCTCGGAGGCGATGCCGAAGTTGCCCGCGGCCAGCGGCGCCGCGATCACCAGCGAGGTGTCGGTGACGCCGCGCTCGGCCATCGCCGCGCGCCAGGCGGGGTCGGCCTTGACGATCTCGTCGCAGGTCTCGTACTCCTCGAACAGCAGCGGCGGTTGGCCGTCGGCGGCCGGGTCCAGGTCGCGGTGGGCGAGCAGCAGGCGCGAGGTGACGTCGACCAGGGCCTCGGCGGCGCGGCCGGTGGCGGAGTCGAGCAGTGTGACACGTACCCGGCGGGTGAAGGCGTCGCCGTCGCGGTGGGCGAGCGCGGCGTGCCGGTCGGGCTCGTCGGGCAGGACGAGCGGGAAGCGGGTGGCGTCGGACACCAGGCCCTCCGCCTCCAGTACGGCGCGGGCCGTGTCGATCTCGTCGGCGGTCAGCGGGTCGAGCGGATGCGGAGTGGTGGTGGCGGCCGACGCGGTCATGGGGCCTCCTGACGGCGGAACAGGAACGCTGCGGGGACGGGGAGTTCGGGACATGGGTCCGGAAAAAACGGGCGGCCCGCCGCACCCTGTGGGGTGTGGCGGGCCGTCGCGGTGAGACCTGGCGAGATGGTCAGGAGGACGCTTGCGCGGCGGCCTTCTCCAGTTGGAACGCCTCGTTGCCCTGGCCGATCCTGGCGTGCACCTCGGGCCGCTTGGCGCGCAGTATCAGACCGTAGACCAGTCCGATGGCGGCGGCCAGAGCGATGATGCCGGGCAGCAGCCAGCGCAGCCCGTGGCCGGGGTTGGCGCCCAGCAGCACCGAGAAGTCCTTCACCGAGTAGACGGCGATGGTCAGCAGCCCGAGAGCGGCGACGGCCGAGGTGACCAGCCGCCATGCCTGCACACCGGCGGCGCCGCGCTTGACGAAGAAGGCGATGACGGCGATGGCCGCGGTGGCCATCAGCAGCACGATGCCGAGCGCGCCGACGTTGCCCGCCCAGGTGAACATGCGCAGCACGGGGGCCGTCGGGTCCGGGCCGAACTTCGGGTCGAACTTCCCGTTGTCGGTGGCGGCGAAGGCCACGACGACGGCCAGCGCGACGATCGACTGGAGGAAGGAGCCGACGGCGGGGGCGCCGCTGGACTTCGAGGTACGGCCGACCGCCGAGGGCAGCAGACCGTCGCGGCCCATCGCGAACGCGTAGCGGGCGACGACGTTGTGGAAGCTCAGCATCGAGGCGAAGATGCCGGTGATGAAGAAGATGTTCAGGGTGTCGGTGAACGCGGTGCCCAGCCGGGCCTGGTTCAGCGAGAAGATCAGGTTCGGACCCTGCTCCTGAGCGGCGCCCACGACGTGGTCGGGGCCGGTGCCGACGGTGATCGCCCAGGCGCTGAAGGCGAAGAAGAGAGTGGCGAAGCCGATCGCGGTGAACATCACCTTGGACACGACGCGTTGGGCGTCGCTGGTCTCCTCGGCGTAGACCGGGGCCTGTTCGAAGCCGACGAAGCCGGCGATGGTGAAGCACAGGGCGGTGCCCAGACCCGCGCCGCTGAGCGTGCTGGGGTCGAAGGCGTGCACCGAGACGCCCTGCGGGCCGGGGTCGGACAGGAAGCTGATGTCGAAGACGACGGTCAGCAGCGTCTCGACCAGCAGCAGCACACCGAGCGTCTTCGCGTTCAGGTCGATCTTCAGCGCGCCGAAGATCGCGGTGATCGCGACTCCGCCGAGCGCCGGGATCCACCAGGCCACGTTGTGGTTCCAGTGCTGGGCGATCTGGCTGGAGATCTCGTAGCCGAAGATCCCGTAGAGACCGACCTGCATGATGCTGTACGCGAACAGGGCGACGTACGAGGCGCAGGCGCCCATGGTGCCGCCCAGGCCCCTGGATATGTACGCGTACAGCGCGCCCGCGTTGTGCACATGGCGGCTCATCTCGGCGTAGCCGAAGCTGAAGAGGATCAGCACGAGGCCGACGATGACGAACAGCAGCGGCACCCCGACGACACCCATGGTGGCGAAGGTGGTCGGCACCACACCGGCCACCACCATCAGGGGCGCGGTCGCGGCGAGGACCGAGAGCAGGAGGGCCGGTGCGCCGATCCGGTCCGCGCGCAGTGCGCGTTGCTCGCCCTTGAACGTGCTGATCTCGCTTGTACTGCCCGTCAGCATGCTGCGGTGTCCTTCCGGTGGTCCGTGGTTCGGGTCTTACTGGATCGGTCTTCGAGCGTGGTTCTTCGTGCGTGGTTCCAACTGCGTGTCCTGCTGGGCGAGTACGACCGTGGGGGCCTAGGCGGAACCGAAGCCGAGCGCGTAGTTGCGCGCCGCGCGGAACGCCTTCTTCGGGTCGCGGTCGGGATACGACCACGGGGTGCGTGTCGCCTCCGACCCGATCCGGTTGAACAGGGCGGCGGCTTCCACCGTGTCGCCCGCGTGGAATTTGCCGTACGCAAGGTAGTTCAGGTCGAGCAGCAACCGCGAGTGGTCGTAGCCCTGCCATTCGAGCCACCAGTCGAAGGCCATGCGCACGCTCTGCCGGGCGCGCGGACTGACCCAGTACGGAAGGCCGTTGGGGACGTCGGGCAGGACGTCGGCCGACGCGAGCACCCGGTAGCGCTCCACCAGCGCGACCAACGGCAGTACGGCCAGCGGCGATCCGCGTCCCGCCTCGTCCGCGGCCCACTCGGCGAATTCGTACACCTCGTGGAACGGGTCCTCGCCGTCGGTCTTCTGACGCTCCGCCAGGCACTGCGTCATCAGGTGGTGGGCGTGGTGGTGGCCGCGGTGCCGGCCGCGCGCCTGGTCGAAGGCACGCACCTGCTCGTCGTCGGTGCCGGTGCGGCGGGCGAGCACCAGCAGGGCGAGCCACGGCGACGGATCGCGCGGGGTCATCCGGGCCGCGCGCAGGCAGAGTTCGCGCGCCGACTCGGCGCTCTGCTTGCCCGCGACCGCGCGGAAGACGGCCGCGAACGCGGCCAGCGCGGCGGCGTCCGTGCTCTCGGGCTCGGCGAGTTGCCACTCGCCCGCCCAGGCGGCGGCGCTCTTGCCCTCGCCGAGGACGACCAGCCGATGTCCTCGGCGGTCCCAGTTGTCCCCGGTACGGCTCAGCAGGTCACGGGTCTCCGCCCAGCGGCCGTGGGCCAGGGCAGCACGAGCCGCGACCAGCTCCTCGTCACCGAGAGCGGGGTCGAAAGCCACGTCGTCCTTGCCACGCGAGAAGCGGAAGGGTGGCGGCGGTGGGGTCATCCGCGGGCAGCCCTCCACGGCGTGCGTAACGTCATGTGATCACGCACAGCCAACCGGTCGGCACGGGGTGGCATCAAGCCCGGACCTGTTGTCTCGCTGTAGTCCCGTATGGTGACGGGGGTTTGGGACACGGATCGGGATGGATGCGCTGGTTCGGCTGCGCGATCGGCCGGACACCTGATATTCGAGAGGCCGATCAAGGTGTGTCGGCATCGCGCGGTGGGGACCAGGTGACATGGACGGCGGGAGCGTGAGCGGTGCGGACGCGGGGGAACGACAGAGTGCGGCAGCCTCCACCCACCCGCTCGCCTATGTACGGCGAAGACACGGGTGGAGCTACCAGGACCTGGCACGGGTCATAGCCGACAACGCGCGGATCCTCGGGGTGCCGATGGCGGCCCGCCGCGAGAAGGTCTGGCGCTGGGAGCACTGGGGGGTCGTGCCGGAGGCCGACAGCCAGCGCGCGCTGGCCCGCGCGCTCGGAATCCCCTCCAGGGAACTGGAGTTGAGGCCCTGGCCGCGCTGGCTCCCGGCGCACGGCGGCATGCCGGACGGGCTGCCGTGGACGGTCGAGGGCAGTTTCACCGCGCTCACCGCGCTGCTCGACAACGGCGCGAGCGACCCGCGCGGCTTCCCCATCGCGGACGAGCAGGCGCTGCTCGACGCCATCGCGGACTGGGACGCGGCGGGCGCGGAGGGCACGACGGGCGCCACCGGTTCCGCGGGCTCGGGCGGCGCGGCGGGCGCGATGGGTTCCATGGGTTCACGTGCCGTGGACAAGAAGGCGGGTTCGCCCTCGGCCGCGGCGGGACGCGGGTCGCCCTCGCCCGCGGCGGGACGCGGGTCGGCGTCGGCCGCCATGGCCGAGCGGTGGGACGAACCGGTGCCCGGCACCCGCTCGGGACGCGTGCCGCGACAGGCGAACGCCGCGGCCGCGTTCCGCGACGACGCCGTCGACAAAGCGGTGGCCGCGGCCGTCGTGGACGGTCCGGTGATCGACTGGCTCGAAGCCGGGGTGCTGGGGCTGCGCAAGCTCGACGACCGGCTCGGCGGCGCGGCCGTACGGCACCGGGTCGAGGCCGATCTGCGCATGGTGCGCGGCCTGTTGCACCGGGGGCAGCACGAACGGGCCCACGGGGCAAGGCTGTTGCGGGTCGCCGCCGACCTGGCGCAGCTCGGCGGCTGGGCGGCCACCGACACCGGCCGGCTCGGGGCGGCGCAGCGGCACTATCTGACCGGTCTGCGGCTCGCCCACAGCGCGGGTGACCGCCCGCTGGCCGTCGCGCTGTGGGGCGGCCTCGCGCTGCACGCGGTGATCGCGGGTCAGCCGCGGGACGCGGTGGCCGCGGCGGAGGCGGGGGTACGGGCGGCGGGCGGCACTCCCCCGGCCGTCCGGGCGCTGGCCGCCAGCAGGCTGAGCCGGGCGCACGCCGCGGTCGGCGCCGACGGCGCCTCACGGCGCGCGGTCTCCGAGGCGGAGCGCCAACTGGACCTGGCGGAGCGGGAGTCGGGTCCGTCATGGCTCTACTGGTTCGACGCGGCCGAACTGGCCGCGCAGACCGGTCAGTCGCTGCTCGACCTGGGCCACGCGCACGAGGCCAGGCCCCTGTTGGAGCAGGCGCTGGCGATGCAGGACGCCTCGTACGTACGCGACCGCTGCCTGTACTCGGCGCGCGCCGCCACCGCCCGCGCCCTGACCGGTGACCTGGAGGGCGCGCGCACGCTGGGCCGCGAGGCGGCCCGGCTGTCCCGGCACTGCGGCTCCCCGCGCATCGCGGACACGCTGGACGCGCTGAAGGTCCGGCTCGACGCCACGAGGTGACCTCTTCCCCCCGGTGCGCGGTCCCGCCTTCGCGGACCGCGCACCGGCGCCGAACGTGCGGGCTGCTCCGGGGGACGGTGCCGCGGGCCGGTGCTCCCGGCACTCCCGGCGCTCAAGGCCGGTGCGCAACGTCACCACGGATTGGCCGAGAAGCCTACGGGAGGCGGTGCGAGACGCCGGTTCGGACCCCGGCCCGCGGGGCGTGTACGTCATGGCGACCGGTCGTGACGTACAACCGGCCGCACAAGTACCCAACGATGACTGATTCGCGGACGCGGCCCCGTCCGTACCGTCTTGACCTGCGAGAACACGGCGCCACCCGGCACCGGACAACGTAGGGAGACACCAGCCATGAGCGACACCCTGTACCTGGTCCAGCGCTACATCGCCGCCTGGAACGAGACCGACCCGGCCGCCCGGCGCCGCCTGATCGACGAGGTCTTCGCCGCCGACGGCCGCTACACCGACCCGCTGGCCGACGTCACCGGGCGGGACGCCTTCGACGCGGTGGTCGGCGCCGTGCAGGCGCAGTTCCCCGGCTTCGTGTTCACCCTGGGCCCGGTCGACGCTCACCACCACATCGCCCGCTTCACGTGGGAGCTGGGCCCGGCGGGCGGCGAGTCGCTGGTGGTCGGCTTCGACGTGGCCGCGATCGGCGAGGACGGCCTGGTGCACAGCGTCCAGGGCTTCCTCGACAAGGTCCCGGCCGGCGCCTGAGCGCCGCTCCACGGGGTACGGGTGCGGCCCGCGCAGGGCCCCGCCCGTACCCCGTACCCCGTACCCCGTACCCCGTACCCCGTACCCCGTCACCACTGAGCCGCACCCGTACCCCGTCATCGCCCCGGACATCCGTCCCCCTGCGACAGGAGTTCCGTCATGGCCTCGGCCACCACCGCCGCGTCCCCGCCCGCGAGCCGCGACGGCTCGCCGGTCAGCAAGCGGCCAGACCTCGGCCTGCTGCTCCTGCTGGCCGCGACCTTCATGATCGCGCTCGACATCTTCATCGTGAATGTGGCGATCCCCTCCGTCCAGAACGACCTGCACGCGGGCACCGCGTCGATCCAGTGGGTGGTGGCGGGCTTCGGCCTGGCCGTGGCCACCGGGCTGATCACGGCGGGCCGGCTCGGCGACGTCTTCGGCCGCAGACGGATGTTCACCGTCGGGCTCGCGCTGTTCACCGCCACCTCGGCGGCGTGCGGATTCGCCCCCACCGCAGGGACGCTGGTGGCGGCGCGGGTCCTCCAGGGCCTGTCGGCCGCGCTGATGAGCCCGCAGGTGCTGTCGATTCTCCAGACCGCCTACACCGGCAAGGCGCAGGCCCGCGCCTTCAGCATGTACGGGCTGACGATGGGCGTCGGCGCGGTCTTCGGGCAGCTCATCGGCGGTCTGCTGATCAAGGCCGACGTGCTCGGCCTCGGCTGGCGGGCCTGCTTCCTGATCAACCTCCCGGTCGGGCTGCTCGCCCTGGCGCTGGTGCCGCGCGCCCTGGCCGAGTCGAGGGCGCCGCAACGGCCCCGGCTGGACCTCACCGGCGTGGCGCTGTCCACCGCCGCTGTCGTCGCGCTCGTGCTGCCGCTGATCCAGGGGCGTGCGGCGGGCTGGCCGCTGTGGACCTGGCTGTGCCTGGCCGCGTCCGCCGTGCTCGTCACCGTCTTCGTCCGCCACCAGGACCGGCTCGGCCGCCGAGGCGGCGACCCGGTGCTGAACACGGACCTGTTCCGGCAGCGCGGTTTCGGTCCCGGCTCCCTCGCGCAGTTCGTCTTCTGGAGCGGGCAGGGCTCGTTCTTCCTGATCCTCGCCCTGTACCTCCAGGCGGGCCGCGGCCTGAACGCCCTGCACTCGGGCACGGTCTTCCTGGCGATCGGCGGCGGCTACCTGCTGACCTCGACGAACGCGCACCGCATCGCGGCCAGGCTCGGCGGCCGTACGGTCCCGGCCGGAGCGCTGGCGATGGCCGCGGGGCTCGGTCTGCTGTGGGAGGCGGCGCACCGCTCCGGGACCACCGGCAGCCTGTGGGAGCTGGTGCCGGGGCTCGTCATGGACGGCGTCGGGATGGGCATGGTGATCGCCCCGCTCACCCACGACGCGCTGGCCACCGTCCCGCCCCGGCTCGTCGGCTCGGCCTCCGGCGTGGTGGCCACCACGCAGCAGATCGGCGGCGCGCTCGGCATCGCCCTGATCGGCATCATCTTCTACGGCGCGGTCGGCGACGGCGCGCCCGGCGGTTACCCGCACGCCTTCCGGATGGGGCTGGTGTTCCTGCTCGGCCTCGAACTGGCGCTGGCGGTCCTGAGCTTCGCCGTCCGGCGGCGCGAGGCGGCTCGGTGAGCCGAGCCCTCGGGCGGCACGGGTAAGGGGCGACCACCTGGGTGGTCGCCCCTTACCCGTCGTCAGATCGACATGTCGTCAGATCCGGCGGAGCCGCACCACGGGAATGTCCCGGTCGGTCTTCTCCTGGTAGTCGGCGTACGGCGCGTACACATCGAGCAGGTGCGGCCACACCCGGGCCTTGTCCTGCGGCGACAGCGTCTCGGCGCGGGCGGCGAAGCGCTCGCCGAGCACCCGCAGGTGGACCTCGGGGTTGTCGCGGACGCTCAGGTACCACAGGGGGTGCTCGGGGGCGCCGCCCTTGGAGGCGACGATCAGGTAGTCGTCGCCGTCCCGGCCGTAGATCAGTACGGTACGCAGCCACGCGCCGCTGCGACGGCCCTGGTAGTCGAGGAGCAGGCAGGGCGAGCCGTTGAGGTCGGTGCCCTCGGTGCCGTTGGACTCCTCGTAGCGGCGGGCCTGGTCGGCCACCCACTTCTCGGGGCTGACCTTCACCGCGGCGGGGTCATAAGACGTCATGCGTGTGTGCCTTCCAGAGGGTTCGAGTAGCACCCAGCGTAGGGCGGGCGCGCCGCAAACAGGGCGTACGGAGCGGTCACAGGCCCGGCGCGCCCCAGACGGGGAACCAGCGCGACAGGTCGTCCTCCAGCCGGAGGTCATTGGTGACCAGGGCTCTGACCTGGAGTTCCAGCGCGTTGTCCCGCTTCTCGCCGGGCAGCGGGGCGAAGGGGTAGAAGGAGCCGCGCTTGTAGAGGTAGACCAGCGCCACCGAGCGGCCCGCGGGGTCCTTGAACCCGAGCAGCGAGCAGAGCAGTTGCGGGCCGAAGCCGCGTTCCTCCAGGGCGGAGTTGATCGCGTGCAGATCGGTGACGAGGTCGGTCATCTCGGCGGGGTCCTTGCGGGCCAGCAGCCAGGTGTAGCCGTACGAGTCCTGGCTGGCCTCCGCGCCGACCAGGGCCCGCAGGTCCTGCTGGATCTCGGCGAAGGCGCCGCCCTCGACGGCCGCGAAGCAGACCGAGCCGAGGCCGGTGGGCCGCAGCTCGCTCGCCGCTTCGAGGGTGATGGCGGCCGAGGTGAGGCCGAAGAGCTGATCGAGGTCGGGCTTGACCGGCTTGCTGCGGCCGAGGATGACGTCCAGCAGACCCATCAGTGGCGGTCCAGTTCGAGAGTGATGCGGCTGAGCTGCTCCAGCCGCTGCTCAAGGGAGGGGTGGGTGGACAGCAGCTTCGAGAAGGCGGAGCCTCCGCCCTTCGCGCTCAGCGCGGGCGCGAAGTAGAAAGCGTTGAAGGGCTCCGCCTTGCGGAGGTCCTTGGTGGGGATCGCGCCGATCTGCCCGGTGACCTTGGTCAGTGCGGAGGCCAGCGAGGAGGGGCGGCCGGTGAGCAGCGCGGCGCTGCGGTCGGCGGACAGCTCGCGGTAGCGCGACAGCATCCGGGTGAGCAGGAAGCTGATGGCGTAGACGACCGCGCTGACCAGCGGGATCGCCACGGCGAGCACGGCGGTGCCGGGGTCGCGCGCCCGGCGGAAGCCGCCGTAGAGGCCGATCCGGGTGATGACACCGGCGAGGATGCCGAGGAAGGAGGCGATCGTCATGACCGCGACGTCCTTGTGGGCGACGTGGGACAACTCGTGGGCGATGACGCCCTCCAGCTCGTCCGGCTCCAGGCGGCGCAGCAGCCCGGTCGTGGCGCACACCGTGGTGTTCTTCTTGTTGCGACCGGTGGCGAACGCGTTCGGCACGTCGGAATCGGCGATGGCGACCTTGGGCTTGGGCATGTCGGCGAGCGCGCAGATGCGGTCCACGACGCCGTGCAGCTCCGGCGCCTGTTCGGGCGTGACCTCCTTGGCGCCCATGCTGAAGGCGGCGATGCGGTCGCTGAACCAGAACTGCGCGATGAAGAGAACTCCGGCGATCACGAGGATCAGCGGCCAGGATCCGCGCAGCAGCGCCAGCAGCGCGCCGACGAAGACGACATAGAGCAGACCGATCAGGAACATCGTGACCACCATGCGCGTGGTCAGCCCCCGGTCGGGCGCGAAGCGGTTGCGGTCCATGGCCCCTCCCGAGACATGCGGGGCGCGGACCACTGGCGGCGGTCCGTCGTACCTCGTTGTCGAGTGTGCACCTGTTCAACGACTACGACGAGCCCGTCGGTTCCGCTCAGGCCCTCACATCGAGCACCAATTTGCCGAAGGTTTGCCGGGCCCGCAGCTCCTCATGGGCCCTGACCGCCTCGGACAGCGGATATACCCCGCCGAGTCGGGGTACGAGGCGGCCCGCCGCGGTCATCTCCAGCAGCTCGGCCATCGGCTCGCGGTACATCCCCGGACGGCCGAGGCAGTGCGTCAGCCAGAAGCCGACGACCGCGCGGGAGCGGGCCATGAGCTGTGCGGCCTGGACCGGTGTCGGGGGCGTCCTGGAGGCCAGACCGTACGTGACGAGGCGGCCGAACGGCGCGAGCGCGGCGAGCGAGGCGTCGAAGACCGGGCCCCCGGTCATCTCCAGCACGATGTCGACCTTCTTGCCGCCGTTCGCCTCGACGAGACGGTCCTTCAGGTTCTCGGGGCCGGAGTCGACGGCGACGTCGGCGCCGAGTTCAAGCGCGAGGTCCCGCTTGTCCTCGGACGAGGCGGTGGCGATCACCCGGCCCGCGCCGAAGGTCTTGGCGAGCTGGACGGCGAGCGAGCCCGTACCGCCGGCCGCCGCGTGCACCACGACGCTCTCGCCGTCGGCCAGGCGTCCGGAGGTGCGCAGCAGGTGCCAGGCGGTGAGGCCCTGGACGACCAGGGCGAGCGCCTGCCCGTCGGTGACCTCGTCGGGCACGTCGTGGGCCAGGTACTCCTGGACGACGGCCTTCTGGGCGTAGCCGCCGTTGTCGGTGAGGGCGACGACCCGGCGGCCCTCCGCGGTGCGGCCGACCACCTCGGCGCCGGGGACCATCGGGAGCGTGGAGCGCGAGAGGTAGGAGTTCTCGACGGTGTGCGTGTCGGCGTAGTTGATCCCGGCGGAGTCGACGTCCACGAGGAGCTGGCCCGGGCCTGCCACGGGGTCGGGCAGCTCGGTCTCCCGCAGCACCTCGGGACCGCCGAATTCGGTGATCTGGATCGCGCGCACGTCGGCTCCTCAGCGTGGTGGGGCGCACCCTGCGGGTGCTTTCCTGGCGTCCGCCGGTGTGTCCCGGTGTCCGCTCCGCCGATATTACCGACTGGTTGGTATGTCGCACACCGCTTGGGCACACCGCTTGGGCACGCCGCAACGCGTTCCGTCGCGCACTCCACCACGGCACCGCCGCCCCCGCCGGTGCGCTCAGGCGGCGGGCACCGGCACGGGCGGCGGCGGGCCGACGTACCGCGCGGACGGCCGGATGATCTTGCTGTCCTCGGCCTGCTCCAGGATGTTGGCGCTCCAGCCGACGACGCGGGCGGCGGCGAAGGTGGGTGTGAACATCTCGCGCGGCAGCCCGCAGAGCTCCATCACGACGCCCGCGAAGAACTCGACGTTGATGTGCAGCTCGCGGCCGGGCTTCAGCTCGGCGAGCAGCGCCTCCGCGCGGGCCTCCACCTGCACCGCGAAGTCCACCAGGTCGCCGCCGAAGCTCTGCGCGATGCCCTTGAGCATCCGCGAGCGCGGGTCCTCGGTGCGGTACACGGGGTGGCCGAAGCCCATGATCCGCTCGCCCGCACCGATGTGCTCCCGCAGCCAGCCGTCGATCCGGTCGGGCGTGCCGATCGCGTCGAGTGTGTCGAGCGCGCGGCTGGGCGCGCCGCCGTGCAGCGGCCCGGACAGCGCGCCGATCGCGCCCACCAGACAAGCGGCCAGGTCCGCCCCCGTCGAGGCGATCACGCGGGCGGTGAACGTCGAGGCGTTGAAGCCGTGGTCGACGGTCGAGATCAGATAGCGCTCGACGGCGCGGGCTCGTACGGGCTCCGGCTCCTCGCCGGTCAGCATGTAGAGGTAATTCGCCGCGTACGGCAGGTCGTCGCGCGGCTCGACCGGCTCCAGGCCCTGGGCGAGCCGGTGCAGCGCGGTGAGCAGGGTGGGCACCACCGCGCAGGCGGCCAGCGCGTCGGCGCGGCGGCGGTCGGGCGTGAGGTCGTACAGCGGGCGGAATCCGGCCGAGGCGCCGGTCAGCGACAGTGCGGTGCGCAGCCCCGCGAGCGGTCCCGACAGCGCGCTGGCGCGGGCGATGGCCGGGAGCGCGTCCGCCACGTCGGCGGGCAGGTGCCGCAGGGCGGCGGTCCGCGCGGTGAACGCGGCACGCTCGGCCGCGTCGGGCAGCGCGCCGTGGAACATCAGGTGCCAGACGTCCTCGAAGCCGCGGCTCTCGGCCAGCTCCACGGCGGAGAACTCGCGGTAGTGGTAGAAGCCTTCGAGCCCGCGGACGTCGCCGATGGATGTGTCGGTGACGATCACGCCCTTGAGACCGCGGGGTACGTCGATCGGGGCGTTCTGCTCGGTGGTCGGCATCGTGTCCTCCTTGGGTATTGACTCGACTCTCCATGATTGATTTAAACTCTGTCAATGTTGATTGAATCAATGTGAATGAGCTGAGCACTATGGATACGGTGAGCCCATGACGGATCAACCGGCGGACCGGATCAGCACCCGGGAGGCCGCCCGGCGGCTCGGCGTGAAGCCGGAGACGCTGTACGCGTATGTCAGCCGCGGCCTGCTCGCCAGCCGACGGGCCGAGGGCGGCAGGGGCAGCACCTTCGACCCGGACGAGGTCGAGGCCCTGGCCCGGCGCGCACGGCCCGCGGCGGCCGGTGCCGACGGACCCTCGGACAGCGGGGGCGGCGGGGGCGGAAACAGTGCCTGGGTCCGTATCCGTACCGGCGTCACTTTGATCGAGGACGACGGCCTCTACTTCCGCGGGGTCGACGCGACCGGGCTGGCCACGGCGTACGGCTTCGAGGAGGTCGCCGAGTGGCTGTGGACCGGGGTGCTGCGGCGCGGGGTCCGCTTCACCGCGCCCGAGCCGCTGTTGAAGGCCGCCCGCAGCGCGGGCGACGCGCTGCCCGCGGGCTGCGGTCCGATGGACCGGCTGCGGGTCGCGGTCATCGCGGCGGCCACCGCGGATCCGCTGCGCTTCGATCTGTCGGAGGAGGCCGTGCTGGGCACGGCGCGCAGCCTGATCCCGACCCTGGTCGGCGCGCTGCCGCCGCTCGGCCGGCCGCATTCGGGAGAGAGCGGGCTGGCCTGGCGGCTGTGGTCGCGGCTGACCGAGCGGCCCGCCGACGAGGCGTCGCTGCGGGTGCTGGACGCGGCGCTCGCGCTGCTCGTCGACCACGACCTGGCCGCCTCGACGCTGGCCGCGCGGGTCGCCGCCTCGGCCCGCGCGCACCCCTACGCCGTGGTGTCCGCCGGACTCGGCGCGCTGGACGGGCCGCTGCACGGACAGGCCAGCGCCCTGGCCCACCGGACGCTCGCCGAGGTGCTGGAGCGCGGCGGCGCGGGTCCCGTCGTCGCCGAGCAACTGCGCGCCGGTCGGCGGATCCCCGGCCTCGGGCACCGCCTCTACCAGGGCGAGGACCCGCGCGCCCGGCTGCTCTTCCATCTGCTCGGGCAGGTGCCCGCCGCCTCCGACGCGCTGGCCGCGGCCCGCGACCTGGCGGCGACGGCCGCCCGCCACACCCCGCTGCACCCCAACGTCGACCTGGCCCTCGCGGTGCTCTCGGTCTCCGCCGCGATGCCCGCGGAGGCGGGCGAGACGGTCTTCTCCGTGGCGCGCACGGCGGGCTGGATCGCGCACGCCCTGGAGGAGTACCAGGAGCGCCCGCTGCGGATGCGCCCCAGCGGCACCTACCAGGGACCGCCGCCGCCCCAGCCGCTGCCGTGACGGCGCGCGGTCGCCTCCCACGGGCGGATGACCGCCGACGCCGCCCTCAGCGGAGACCCGGGCCTCGGCCGGAGGCTGGGCCCCGGCCGGAGTCCGGGCCGGGCCGGGACCCGTCGTCAGACGCCGGTCAGACGGGGGATGCGGCCGACCAGTTCGGCCCACTCCGTGTCCTTCTGGCCCGGCACCATGCGGCCCGCGGACCGCCACTGGTCGGCGAGTTCCGCGAAGACCGGTGCCTCCGTGCTCTGCAGAACCGTTCCGGCACGGGAATAGCGCCATGGCTGGTGACCGTCGCCCGCGCCGTCGGCGCCGTCGTCCTGCGGAATCCACTGCGTTGCTGCCATAGCCCGACCAACGACTCCGACGGGTCGGACGCCACTGCACACCCCGCCCGCACCACTCGTATGAGTGAACTCTCCGGGGTCCGCGGCACCCGCGGCGACGGCAGGAATTTCCGGCGGGCGCCGCCCGTTGTGGGGGCATGAGCACTGTGGAGCTGACCAAGGAGAATTTCGACGAGGTCGTGTCGTCGCACGATTTCGTCCTCATCGACTTCTGGGCCGCCTGGTGCGGGCCGTGCCGGATGTTCGCACCGGTCTACGACAAGTCGTCCGAGAAGCACCAGGACCTGGTCTTCGCGAAGGTCGACACGGAGGCGCAGCCCGAGCTGGCCGCGGCCTTCCAGATCCAGTCGATCCCGACCCTGATGATCGTCCGTGACAAGGTCGCGGTCTTCGCGCAGCCGGGAGCGCTGCCCGAGCCCGCCCTGGAGGACGTCATCGCGCAGGCCCGCGCCCTCGACATGGACGAGGTGCGCAAGTCGGTCGAGGAGGCCCAGCAGAGCTCCTGACGGGCCCGCCCGCCACCGACGCGACAGCGAGGGACATCCGGGGCCGCGCCCCCGGCCCGCGGCGAGCAGGATTCGCCGCCGGGCCGGAGCGCGGCCCTTGCGCTGCCGTGTCGTCGGCCCGCCGGGGTAACGCGGCCGGGCCCGTGCGCGACACCGTCCGCGGGCCCGCCCTCCAGGGCATTGTCAGTGGTCGCGTCTAGGCTCCGATGGTGGGTACAGCCATCGCCGCCGTCGCGCGGATCGCCGCCGTGCCCGACCCGGTGGGGTCGGGCGGGCGGCTGCGCGCGCTCGGGGAGGACGGGACGGCGGCCGGGGAGGTCGATGTCGTACGGGACCTGGCCGCTGAGGTCGCGCGGCGGGAGGCCGAGCAGGCGCCGCGCTGGGTCTGGGCGGCGACCGACGAGGTGTATCCGTGGCTGCTCGACCGGGGGTCGGTGCGCACCGCGCGCTGCCATGACGTGAAGCTCGTCGAGTCGCTGCTGCTCGGGCAGGAGGGCAGGCACCGCAGGCCCCGGTCGCTGGGGGCGGCGTGGGCGCGGCTGCACGGGCTGCCCGAGCCCGAGGACGCCCCGGAGCCCGGCGCGGACGACCAGCCGGTGCTGTTCGCCGCCGACCGGCGTCATCTCCCGCGGGATCTCGATCCGTTGGCCGCGCTGGTCGAGGTGCACGCGGCGCAGCAGCGGCGGATCGCCGCGAGCGAGCACCCCGACCGGATCCGGCTGCTGTGCGCGGCGGAGTCCGCGGGCGCGCTCGCCGCGGTCGAGATGGGCCGGGACGGGCTGCCGTGGAGCGCAGAGGTGCACGACGAGTTGCTGACCGGGCTGCTCGGCCCGCGCCCCGCGGGTGGCGCACGGCCCGCGCTGCTGGGCGAGTTGGCCGCCCGTATCCAGGACGCGCTCGGACGTCCGGTCAACCCCGACTCCCCCGCCCAGATGCTGCCCGCCTTCGCCCGCGTCGGCGTGCATCTGACGTCGACCCGCTCGCACGAGCTGCGCGAGGTCGGGCATCCGGCGGCCGGGCTGCTGCTGCGCTACAAGGAACTGTCCCGGATTCACGCCGCGCACGGCTGGGCCTGGCGCGAGAGCTGGGTGCGCGACGGCCGCTTCCGCGCCGAATACGTGGTGGGCGGCGTGGTGTCGGGCCGGTGGGCGACGCGTGGCGGCGGCGCCCTTCAGATCCCGCGGCTGCTGCGCTCCGCCGTCGTCGCCGACCCCGGGCACCGACTGGTGGTCGCCGACGCCGGGCAGCTGGAGCCGCGGGTGCTGGCCGCGATGTCCGGTGACGCCGGGCTCGCGGCGGCTGCCGCGGAGGGCGATCTGTACGCGGCGCTGGCGCGGAACGCCTTCGGCGGCGACCGGCCGCGCGCCAAGATCGCGCTGCTCGCGGCGATGTACGGGCAGACCAGCGGCGAGGCGGGCCAGCTTCTCGCGGTGATGCGCCGCCGTTTCCCCGCCGCCCTCGCCCTGGTGGAGGCCGCGGCCAGAACGGGCGAGGCGGGCGGGATCGTACGGTCGCGGCTGGGCCGTACGTCGCCCGCGCCGTCCGCCGACCGGTTCCTCGACGAGAGCGCCGACCCCGGCGACGGCGCGTCCCCCGACCGCCGCGCGGCCCGGTCCTGGGGCCGCTTCACGCGCAATTTCCTCATCCAGGCCAGCGCCTCCGACTGGGCCTTGGCCATGCTGGCCTCGCTGCGCCGCCGGCTGACCGCGATCGGGCCGGAGCCCCAACTGGTCTTCTTCCAGCACGACGAGGTGATCGTGCACGCCCCGACCGAGCTCGCGCCCGCCGTCGAGGCGGCGGTGACGGCGGCCGGTGACGAGGCCCGCCTCCTGGTCTTCGGCTCCGCCCCGGTGCCGTTCCCGCTGGAGACGCACGCGGTGGCGTGCTACGCGGACGCCAAGTAGCCCGGCGGCAGGGTCACTTGTCACCCGCCGCGTCGGATTCCGCCGTCGCGGCGGCGGAATCCGCGTCGTCCACCAGCTTGCGCATACGGGCGAGTTCGGAGTCCGAGGGCGCGGAGGAGTCGCTGCCCGCGGATGCGCCCGCCGACACGGCGGCCGAGGTGTCCGCCGACGACGCCGGTGCGGACGTACGGCCGGAGTGTCCGCAGCCGGTCACCAGCGCCCCGGCGATCGCGCAGGCGGCCAGCACGGCGCCGCCCCGCTTACGGCCGCCCTTTCGCGACGCGGCGCCGCTCACTTCGTGCCGCCCTTCGCCGTGAAGTCCTGTGTCCCGCACCAGGTGCGGACGGCGTCCAGGTCCGTGCTGCGCCGGTTGAGGGTCGGCACCAGCGACTTGCGGAAGGTCAGCTTGTCCTTGAGATACGTGGCCACCGCCGTGTCACCGGCCGTGTTCGCGTTGTCGACCCGCTTCTGGAGCCGGGCGACGGAACCGCGTTCCGTGGCAGGGCCGTTGAGCCGGGCGAGCGCGCGGTCGATACGGGCGTCGATCTTCGGCAGCCGCTTGCACAGGGCGCGGGCGCCGTCCCCGGTCGGGGCCTTGTGGACCTTCGGGGTCCTGGACGCGGCGGACGGGTCCGTCGACGGTGCGGCGGACGGGGCGGCCGCCGGTGCCGAGGACGGGTCGGCAGACGGTGCGGCCGACGGGCTCGTGGCGTCCGCGACGGCGGTGCCGGCCGCGGCGAGCAGGGCGGCGAGCGCGGCGGCTGTCGCCACGGCGGTGCGAGTGGGGCGCATGGGTTCCTCCCTGAGGGTTTCGGCACCGGTCGCGGTGCCCGTCAGAGCCGGAGGTTAGGAACCGTCTTTGTGGAAACCTTGTGACCGCGCGACAGGCCCGCGACGACCGGCCGGACCGCAACTGCCGTGCACCCCGCGAACCTTGCACGTGGCCCGGTCCGACCGGTGACCCCCGCGCGGAACCCGAGGCAGGCGGTGCCCGGTGCGGTCCGCGGCCCTACGGCCGCTCCCCCGTCGACGCGCCCGCCAGCCAGTCCCGGCCGCCGGGCAGCGGGCGCTCCGACGTGCCGAGCGGCAGCACCACGGTGAAGCGCGCGCCGGGACCGCCCGGCCGGTCGCCGACGGTGATCCGCCCGCCGTGCAGGGCGATCTGCTGCCCGACCAGGGCGAGGCCGAGCCCGGAGCCAGGGCTGTCGGGGCGGCGGCGGAAGCGCTGGAAGATCTCCCGCCGGGCGGCGGGCGGCACTCCGGGCCCGTGGTCGGCCACGGTCAGTACGACAGAGGGGCCCGCCGGGTCGGCCCCCGGTGAGAGCGTCACCTCGATCAGCGCCCCGCCTCCGCTCCCCGTACCGCCGCCGGGCCCGTGCCCGTCCCCGTCCCGACTCGCGCCGTGCACCGCCGCGTTGACCAGCAGATTGTCGACCGCCGAGCGCAGCCCCTGCGGCCAGCCGTACACGCGCAGGCCCGGCCGCGCGGTCAACTCCACGCGTACGTCGGGGCGTTCGCGCCGCAGGTCGGCCACGGCGGCGTCCAGCACGTCGGCGAGGTCGACCGGCACGAAGGCGTCGGCCTCGACCAGGTCGCCCTGGGCGAGGGCCCGCAGCATCACCAACAGGCCGAGCAGCCTGGTGTGTTCGCCGCGCAGGTCGGCGATGATCTCGGCGCGTTCCGCGGGATCGGGCTCGGGACGGCCGTCCAGGACGTCGAGGTTGATGCGCATGCTCATCAGGGGGTTGCGCAGTTCGTGGGAGGCGGCGGCGGAGAAGGAACGCGCGGTGGCCAGCGCCTCGGCCGTACGGGCGGCCTGTTCGTCGTAGCGCGCGAGGACGGTCTGGAGCGTGCGGGCGAGTTCGTCGACCTCGGTGACGCGGGTCGGCGTGTGGTCGAGGCGGGCGGCGCTGGTGCGCGGGTCGATGCCCCCGGCGCGGCGCTGGAGCCGCCGCAGCGGGAGCGCCGCGCGGGTGACGGCGAGCCAGGCGGCGGCGCCCGCGACCGGCGCGGTGAGCAGCGCGACGGTGAGGATCCTGCGGCGCACCCGGCTGATCTGCTCCTGGCCCGCGGTGTCCGGCGAGAACAGCCACAGGGTGCCGGTCGCGGCGGGTCGCACGACGGACAGCGGTACGGCGAGCACCCGCCAACTGCTGCCGTCCGCACGGAAGGTGACGGGCCGTACGGCGTCCGCCGCGGCGGGCAGCGGCCGGCCGTCGGTGGGCTGCGGGCCTTCGGTGACGGTGCCCTCGGTGCCGGTCACGCGGATGCCGACGTCGAGCGCGGCGGCGAACAGCTTGCGCTGACGGGCCTGTTCGACCTCGGCCGACCGGTCGTTCGCCATGGCCCGCAGCAGATTGCGGGCGTCGGTGCGGACGGCGGCGGCCCGGTCCCGCAGGTGCGCGTCGGCCTGCGCGTGGACGTCGTGGCCGACCAGCCGGACCATGATCCAGCCGGAGGCGAGGACGAGCAGCGGTACGAGGACGGTGATCGCCAGCGCGATCCGGGTGGACAGCCTCACGACGCGCCGTCCCGTACCCCGGCTCGCCGCTGTTCGCGTCCGTCGGCCCGCAGGACGAATCCCACGCCCCGCACGGTGTGCAGGATGCGGGGCCTGCCGCCCGCCTCCAGCTTCTTGCGCAGATAGCTGACGAAGGTGTCGACGGCGTCGGTGCGGACCTCGAAGTCGTATCCCCAGACCCGGTCGAGGAGTTGGTCGCGGGTGAGCACGAGACCGGCGTTGCGGGCGAGGATCTCCAGGAGTTCGAACTCCCTGCGGGTCAGCTCCAGCGCCCGGCCCTCGCGGGCGGCGGTGCGGGCGGCCGGGTCGAGGACGAGGCCGCAGGCGCGGACCTGGCCGTCGGGGCGCGGCGGCCGGCGGCGCAGCAGGGCGTGCAGCCGCAGGACGAGTTCTTCGAGTGCGAAGGGTTTGACGAGGTAGTCGTCGGCGCCCGCCTGGAGTCCCGCGACCCGGTCGGCGACCTCGTCGAGCGCGGAGAGCACCAGCACCGGCAGGTCGTCGCCGCCGGCCCGCAGGGTCCGGCAGACCTCGATGCCGTCCACGTCGGGCATCGATATGTCCAGGACGAGGATGTCGGGCGGGGTACGGCTCAGCAGGTCGAGCGCGGCGGCGCCGCCGTCGGCCTCGGTGACGGCGAAGCCGCGCAGCCGCAGGGCGCGGCCGAGTGAGCGGCGGATCGCCGCGTCGTCGTCCACGACCATGACGCGGCCGGGGCCGGGGCCGGGACCGCGGTCGGGCTCGGAACCGGGGCCGCCGCTCGCCTCCGGGCCGTTCGTGTGCGGCATCGGATCTGTCATCGGAACATGCCTCCGCTCCCCGGCCGTCGCATGGTGCATCGCGGGAACCATGCCTACACGGCCGGGGAGCGGAGAGCCATCGGGGGGTGGCGCCCCCGCCGTCGCGGCGGGGCGCCACCCGGATCACTCGGGCGGTGTCACCCGCCGTACTGCGCGAAGGTGCGGGTGAAGTCCCACGCCTGCTGGGAGACGCCGGAGCAGGTGTCGTCGTTCGGGTAGCCGCCGGGGCAGGGCCGGTCCCGGTTGGCGGACCAGAAGGTCAGCCGGGCCAGGTGGTGCTGCTGGGCGTAGGCGAGGATCGTGCGGAAGTCGGCGACGGTGACGGTCTCGCTGTTGTCGGTGATGCCGTTCATCGACGAGATACCGCTGTGCCGGTACGCCTGGTCGTCGGTGTAGCCGTACGCGTTCTTGAGGGCGTTCTTCAGGCCGTCGGTGGCCTTGGTGGTGAGGTTGCCCATGTTCTGGCCCGCGCCGCCGAAGTCGAACGGCATGATCGTCCAACTGTCGACGGTCAGCCCGGAGGCGGCGGCCTTGTTGATCAGGCCGGTGTCGGGGCCGCTCTGCCCGGTGCCGATGGTGACGTACTCGACGATGCCGGGATTGTTGGCCTTGATGGTCTTGAGCGCGTCGACCGTGCGCTGCTGGACGGTGCCGTTGCTGTAGGCGCTGGCCTCGATGTCGATGTCGATGGCCTTGAGGCCGTAGGCGTTGATGACCTTCTGGTAGGCGCCCGCGAGCGCACTCGCGCTGGTGCAGGACTCTTCCAGCTTGTTGCCGCTGTAGCCGCCGAAGGACGGGACGACGTCGCCGCCCGCCGCCCTGATCTTGTTGATGGTGTTCTGGTCGACGCCGCCGGTCAGCGCCCGGCCGCCGTCCCACTGCGGGTTGCAGGTGCCGTTGCTGAGCACGAAGGCGAGCGTGAACCACTTGACGCCGGTCGCGTTCATGATCGTCGTCGGGTCGGGCGGGTTGCCCCAGCCGTTGTAGAGGTACGGCGCGACGGCCTGGACGCCGGTGCCGCCGGACGGCGGCGGGGTGGTCGGCGGGGTGCCGCCGCCGGTGGGCAGCGTCCACTTCTGGTTGGCGGAGCCCGCGCAGTCCCAGATCTGGAGCCGGGTGCCGTTGGCGGAGCTGGGGCCCGTCGCGTCCAGACAGCGGCCTGAACCGGCGTTGACCAGCGTGCCGTTGCTCGACGTCCACTTCTGCGCGTTGGTGCCGTTGCAGTCGTAGAGCTGGATCTGGGTGCCGTTGGCGGTGCCCGCGGCGGTCACGTCCATGCACTTGCCGAGGGCGCGCAGGGTGCCGTCGGAGGAGACGGTCCACGCCTGGGCGGCGCTGCCGTTGCAGTCGTAGAGCTGCACGGCGGCCCCGTTGGCGTTGCTGCCCGAGGCCACGTCGACGCACTTGCCGCCGTAGCCGGTGACGGCGCCGGTGGCGTCGGCGCCGGACGCCTGGCTGATCCCGAGGGCGGTCAGGGCTCCCGCGGCGAGCGCGGCGGTGGCCAGGAGTGTGGTGGTCTTTCGCATCTGCCGGATTCCTCTCATCAGCCGGTCACGGTCCACTTCTGGTTGGCGGTGCCCGCGCAGTCCCAGATCTGGAGCCGGGTGCCGTTGGCGGAGCTGTTGCCGGAGGCGTCCAGGCATCTGTTGGAGGCCGGGTTGACGATGTCGTGGGCGGCGCTCACGGTCCACTTCTGCGCGTTGGTGCCGTTGCAGTCGTAGAGCTGGATCGGTGTGCCGTTGGCGGTCCCGGCCGCGGTGATGTCCATGCACTTGCCGAGGGCGCGGATGGTGCCGTCGGAGCCGACCGTCCAGGACTGCGCGGCCGAGCCGTTGCAGTCGTAGAGCTGCACGGCGGCGCCGTTGGCGCTGCTGCCCGAGGCCACGTCGACGCACTTGCCGCCGAGGCCGGTGATGGCGTGTCCCGTGCCGGTGCCCGGTCCCGAGCTGTCGCTGGTGGTGACGTGCACGTAGTCCACGACGAGCTGCTGCGGGAAGGTGGTGCTGGAGTTGGGGTCGCCGGGCCAGTAGCCGCCGACCGCGAGGTTGAGCAGCAGATAGAAGGGGTGGTCGAACACCCAGCGGTTGCCGCCGAGGTCGGCGGACGTACGGGTCTGGTAGACGTTGCCGTCCACGGACCACTTGATGGAGTTCGGCGCCCAGTCGATGGCGAAGGTGTGGAAGGCGTCGGAGAAGCTCTGTCCGCCGGGGAGGGTGTATCCGGCGCCGATGCCGGCCGAACCGGAGTAGCCGGGGCCGTGGATGGTGCCGTGCACGCTGCCGGGCTCGAAGCCGACGTTCTCCATGATGTCGATCTCGCCGCTGTTGGGCCAGCCGACCGAGCCGATGTCGTTGCCGAGCATCCAGAAGGCGGGCCACATGCCCTGGCCGCGCGGCAGCTTCATCCGGGTCTCGAAGTGGCCGTACGTCTGGGTGAACTTCTGCGGGGTGGACAGCCGCGCGGAGGTGTACTGGCAGGACCCGTACCAGCACTGGTAGTTGGCCGGATTCTCCTTGCGGGCGGTGATGACGAGGTTGCCCTGGCCGTCGAGCGCCGCGTTGTGGGTACCGCTGGTGTAGTACTGGCGCTCGTGGTTGTTGACGTTGTCACCGGTCTCGTAGCCCCACTTGGAGCTGTCGACCGCGCTTCCCGCGGGGCCGTTGAAGTCGTCGGTGAAGGTGGCGGTGGCCGCCACCGAGGCGGTGTCGAGCCTGCTCGCGGTGGCTTGCGGGGACGCGGTCTGTTGCAGCCAGCCGCACAGCAGCAGTCCTGCGGCGGCCAGCAGCGCGAGGGGGCGTATGCGTCGGGTGGGGGGTGATGCCGACATTGCCGGACTCCTCGGTCGGGTCGTCAGAAAACGGTTTTGGGCATGCTCCTGACAGACAGTGAGGTGCGGGGCACCCTGGGAGACTTCCCTTACGTCTTAGTTCAGGACGTGATTTAAATGGCGGGACTGAGGGGAGTCAAGGCTTCCGGCAAAGGTACGTACCTTAAAGTTCGCGGCGCTTGACGAGCACGGCGAGCACGACCACGCCGGGGATGAGCGGCAGCCAGGTGGTGACCAGGCGATAGCCGAGCACGGCGGAGGTCGCGGCGACGGCGGAGGCCCCGGCCGTGACCAGCGCGAGGGCGAGCGCCGCGTCCAGCGAGCCGAGCCCCGCCGGGGTCGGCAGCCAGCCCGCCGCGGTGCTCGCGAAGAAGTACGCCACCAGGATGCCGCTGACCGGCACCGGGGCGTGGACCGCCTTGACCACGGCGACGACCACCGACGCGTGCATGGCGGGGAAGGCCAGCGAGCCGCCCCACAGGCACGCCACGCGCGCCCGGTCGCGGTGCAGGGTCCGTACGTCGTCGGCCACCGACGCCAGGAAGCAGCGGGCCCGGTCGCGCGCGCGGCCCGCGTACCGCGAGGCCACGAACGCCAGCACGACCAGCACCAGCGCGACCGCGCCGATCACCATGGGGTCGGCGGGCAGCACGAATCCGTCGGGGGCCAGCCGGTGCACTTGCAGAGCGTCGGGGAAGAGCGCGAGCAGGACGAGCAGCAGCGTCACCCGGCCGATGGCGGCGGCCGAGGCGCGGACGGCGAGCGCCGCGAGCGACCGTGTCGGCGTCATGCCGTGCCGCACCAGGAAGCGCAGATTGACGGCGTTGCCGCCGACGCCCGCGGGCAGGACGTGGTTGGCCGCCGAGGCCGCGAACTGCGCGGCCAGCAGCCGGCCGGGCGGCAGCGACATGACGACCGCGCCCTGCTGGGCGACGGCCGAGCAGACCCACGTCATGCACGCGGCGAAGACCGCGACGGACATCCACTCGGCGTCCGCCTGGCCCAGCCGCCCGGCGCTGTCGCCGATCATCGGCCACTTGCTGACGGCGAGCGCCGCGACCGCGGCCACCGGCAGCAGCATGGCGGCGGACCGCACCGAATTGCGCTGCCAGAGCGCACCCTCGTCACGGGCGATGGACACGGTGACTCCTCGTCGCATGCGGTACGACGGCCGGGGCCGCCGGGGGACGGTGCGCGTAGCAGTGCGGGAAGTGGGACGGTTTGTCCAGACTAGGTGCCTTCCGGGGCGGCGTCGTACCGGCACAGGGCCACCCGGGTCAATCGTCGGACCCGCGCGCCGCGACGGCGAGGGTCCGTCAAGGGCCCCTTTTCCCGGCTGCCTTGGGGGTCCGGCCACGCCTGGAGTCTGCCCGCGTACGGTGAACGGCGCGCAGACCGTGACTGTCGCCATGTCCCCGGTCGGGTGACTCTCCACCGCCGCGGGATTAGCTCCGGAGAGTGCCGCGCATGGGCGCGGCGGACGGCGCGGAAGCCGAGGTCACCGGCGGGTTCCCGCCATGGCGCCGCGGCGGTCGTCGGAACGGTCGCCGGGGCGCGCGCTCAGCGGGTCGGGTCGGACCGCCCACCGAAGCGCCCACCGGGGCGCGGTCACCAGGTCAGGAACGCCTCGTAGGCGGGCGCGAGGGTGTCGGTGAGGGTCCGGCCGCGGACGCTGACCGCCGGACGGCCCAGTTCGGCGACGGCCGGTGCCGGGGCGGCGGCGCGGCGGTCGGGGAGGTCGCCGCAGTCCCAGAAGCCGCCGTCGGGGGCCGAGCCGTCGTCCGGGGCCGGGTCGTCGTCGAGGGGTACGGGCGGCGGGCCGTTGCGTACGGCGTCCAGGACGGCGCGGCGGTCCCGGCCGCGCCAGGTGGTGAGCAGGAACGGTTCGTCGTCGAAGGCGGCGCCGAGCGCGGCGAGTACGGCGGTGAGGTGGGTGCAGGGCAGCGCCCAGTCCGGGCAGTCGCACTCCAGGACCGGCTCGCCGTCCCCGGCCGGGAGCAGCGGCAGCCCGGCCCTGGCGAAAAGGGCGTCGGCGTCCGGCGGCAGCTCGCCGTCCAGGAGTTGCTCACGCGCGTCGGAGTCGGCGACGAGGGCCCGCTCGGCCCGCCGCCACTCGGCGTCGGTCAGCACCGGCAGTTCGATCCGCACCGTCCACGGCGTCGGCGCGCCGTCCCGTACCCGGGCGGTGACCAGCCCCGGCTCCACCGCGAGTCCGGTGACGCGCCCCGACGCCGGGCCGCGCGCGTACCCGAGCCCCGCGAGCCGGGCGTCCAGCCGTGCGGCCCACGTACGGCCCCCGCTTCCCGCCCCGGTCATCCGCTCACCCCCGCTACGGTCCCCGCCGCGCCCGTACACCCACCGGGGCCCACGGCGTCCGCCGGGACGCCGCACTCGCACCGACCGCAGAGGCGCGTCACTCGCTCACCGCCTCCTCCTCCGACAGCCGCAGGGCGTCGCGCAGTTCGGCCGTGGTCAGCTCCGCGAGCCAGTTCGCTGCCGCGGTGTCGCCCGCGCCGACGGCGCCGACGGCGGCGTCCGCGAGGGTGCGCTTGGCCTCGATCATCGCGTCGACGCGCTCCTCGACGGTGCCCGCGCAGACGAAGGTGCGCACCTGGACGTCGCGGGGCTGGCCGATCCGGAAGGCGCGGTCGGTGGCCTGGTCCTCGACGGCCGGATTCCACCAGCGGTCGATGTGCACGACCTGGCTGGCCGCGGTGAGGTTGAGGCCGGTGCCGCCCGCCTTGAGGGAGAGCAGGAAGACGGCGGGGCCGTCCGTCTCCTGAAAGCGGGCCACCATGTCCTCGCGGGCCCGCGCCGGGTCGCCGCCGTGCAGGAACAGCACCTCGGTGCCGAGCCGCCTGGCCAGGTGCGGGCGCAACAGGGCGCCGAAGGCCGCGTATTGGGTGAAGCACAGCGTCTTGTCGCCCGCGGCGAGCGCGGTCTCCAGCGTTTCCTCCAGACGGGCGAGTTTGCCGGAACGGCCGTCCAGAGACGAGCCGTCGCCGAGGAAGTGGGCGGGGTGGTTGCAGACCTGCTTCAGCTTGCCGAGGGCGGCCAGCACGTGGGCGCGGCGGCGCAGTCCGCGGGTCTCGTCCATGCGCGCGAGCATGTCGGCGACGACCGCGCGGTAGAGCGCGGCCTGCTCCGCGGTCAGATTGCACACCACCTTGATGTGCTGCTTCGCGGGCAGTTCGCGGGCGATGGCCGGATCGGACTTGAGCCGCCGCAGCACGAACGGCCCGGTGCGGCGGCGCAGTTCGGCCGCCACGGCCGCGTCGCCGTCGCGCTCGACGGGGATCGCGTACCGCTCCTTGAAAGCGCCCGCCGTACCGAACAGGCCGGGGTTCACCAGGTCGAGCAGCGCGTGCAGTTCGGCGAGGCGGTTCTCGACGGGGGTGCCGGTGAGGGCGATCCGGTGCCGGGCGGGCAGGGCGCGCAGCGCCCGGTACTGGTGCGTGGCGCTGTTCTTGACGCTCTGCGCCTCGTCCACGACCAGCCGCCGCCAGGTGACGGCGGCCAGCGCCTCGTGGTCGCGCTGCACCAGCCCGTAAGTGGTGATCACCAGGTCGGCGCCTCTTACCGCCGCGGCCAGTTCCGTACCGGTCAGCCGCCCCGCTCCGTGGTGCACGTACACCCGCAGCTCGGGTGCGAAGGCGGCGGTCTCGCGCCGCCAGTTGCCGACCAGCGACATCGGGCAGACGACGAGCGTCGGGCCGTACGCGCTCTGGTCGCGCCGGTCCGGGTCGCCGTCCCGGTCGCGGTCCCGGTCACCCTCCCGCTCGCCGTCCCGCTCGCGTTCCACGGCGAGCAGCGCGAGGGTCTGGGCGGTCTTGCCCAGGCCCATGTCGTCGGCGAGCACGGCGCCGAGGCCGAGCCGGGACAGGAACGCGAGCCAGTCCAGGCCGCGTTGCTGGTACGGACGCAGGGTCGCGGTGAAGTCGGCGGGTACGGCGACCGGTTCCGGGCGGTGCTCCGCGCTGCCGCGCAGCAGTGCGCCGAGGCCGCTGAGCCGGTCGGCGGGGTCGTCGGCGGTGACCGCGGTGACGGGCAGCCCCGCCTCGGCCGCGGTCGGGTCGAGGGCGATCCGCAGGGCCTGTCCCGTGGTCATGGTGCCGCTGCCCGCGCGTTCCAGGAAGGCCAGCACGGCGGCGATCCGCTCCGGGTCGACCTCGGTCCACTGGCCGCGCAGGCGTACCAGCGGCTGCCGGGCGGCGGCGAGCGCGGTGAGTTCCTTGTCGGTCAGCGCCTGGTCGCCGAGGGCCACCCGCCAGCGGAAGGCCACGATCGCGTCCCGGTCGGCGATGCTCGACGTCTCGACGGTGCCGGGCTGCGCCTCCCGTACGGTCAGCGCCATGCCCAGCGCGGGCTTGCGCTGCCACCACGACGGGACCAGCACCCCGAAGCCCGCCTCCGTCAGCGCCGGGGCCGCCTCCCGCAGAAATTCCAGCGCCCCGGCCCGGTCGAGCCGCAGCCCGGAGGGGCGCTCACCTGCCAGCGCGGTGCGCAGCGCCTGATACGTGCGGGCGGCGCGGGTCAGCGCGGCGAGCACCGTCTGCGGTGGGTCGTCGGCGTACCGCGTCAGCGCGGCCTGCGCGGGGCCGCGCGTCCACACCTCGGCGGTCTCGACGGTGAGCGACGGCTCGTCGACGGCCTGGACGAGGAAGTCGAGACTCCAGCCGTCGTCCTCCGCCCCGTCGCCCGGTCCCGCGCCGAGGTCGCCGCCGCGCGGTTCCGTCAGCCGGAAGCAGAGCCGCAGCGGCTGGTCGTCCGCGGCGGCCGACGCGTGCCAGGCGGCGAGCCGCTCCCCCAGCCGGGCCGTCTCGACCGGGTCGGCCGCGCGCATCCGGCCGTCCGCCGCGCCGAGCGCCGCCGCCCACGCCTCGGCCGCTCCGGCCGCCTTCCCGCCCTTCACCAGCGGCCCCGCGTCCTCCAGCGCCGCCCGCGCCTCGCTGTCCACCAGCACGGCCATGACGTCCGTGACGAGCCCGGCCGCCGACCGTACGCCGTCGGCCGCGCCCAGGGTCAGCGTCGGCGGGACGGCCGCGGTCAGCCGGGCCAGCTCCTGGTGGCCCGCGGCGTCGGGCGCCGGGCGCCACCGGGCGTGCGGGACGCCGTCCTCGCGGACGAGTTCGGGCAGCAGCCTGCCCCGGCCGACCAGCCGCCACGCCACGTCGTGGGCGGCGACCAGCCACCGCACGGAGGCGCCGTAGGGCAGCTCGGGCAGGTCGGCGTGCGACAGCTCGCCGAGGAGCTGGGCGGCCTGGCCGGGGGTGAACAGGACGGCCGGTACGGTCCAGGGCGCGAGCGCGCCGCGACCGTCGCCGGGAGCGGCCGGGGTCCGCAGTTCGGGCGACGGCCGGGGCCGCCCGGCGGTGGTGGGCAGGACGAGGCCCGCGGTCCCGCGCGCGGCGCGGCCCGCGAGCCAGCCCAGTCCTGGGCCGCCCGTCGAGAGCAGCCGTACGACCTCGGCGGCGGGCACGGCGAAGGGGTGCGTGGCGGGCGCGCCCGCCGGAGTCTCCCCGTCCGCGTCCCGGCCCGTCGCCGTCCTGGGACGACTACCAGCGGCAGGCTCCGCCGCCCGCGCGCCACCGGCGGCGGGCGGGCTCGTGCCGCCCGCCGTGCGCGGCGGTGTGTGTTCCGTCCACAAGGCGAGCCGCCGGTCCGCTCGCCACTGGGCGTGCAGAGCGAACACGGCGGCTGCCTTCCGTCGGCGACGGCTGATCGGCGGTTGATCAGCGGGAATGGTGGCTGCCGACAGCCTACGTCGAGGTCAGGACATCACCGGGGCGCCACCGGGGCCGCCCGTGGTGGCAGGGGTCACGCGGCGGGCGTGGTCCACTGCTGGTTGGCGGCCCCGGTGCAGTCCCAGATCTGGAGCCGGGTGCCGTTGGCCGAGCTGGGTCCCGTGGCGTCGAGGCATCTGCCCGACTGCGGATTGACCAGGGTGTTGTTGGCGCCGTGCGTCCATTGCTGGGCGCCGGAGCCGTTGCAGTCGTAGAGCTGCGCCTGGGTGCCGTTGGCGGTGCCGCCGCTGGCCAGGTCGAGGCACTTGCCGAGGACCTGGAAGGTGGTGCCGGAGGCGGTCCACTGCTGGGCGGTGGTGCCGTTGCAGTCGTAGAGCTGCACGGCGGTGCCGTTGGCGCTGCTGGCGTTGGCGGCGTCGGCGCACTTGCCGCCGTAGCCGGTGATCGCGCCGGTGTGGCCGGTGCCGCCGTTGCCCGTGCCCTGGGTGCCGTTCCAGGTGAAGGTGGCCGAGGCGCCGGCGGGCAGCGAGTAGGAGAAGTTCTCGTTGCCCCAGTTGGCCCGGATCGTCTGCGCGGACGACGTGTCGTTGTAGGCGATGAGCGCCTTGGACCCGTCGGGGTTGCGCCAGGCGACGTTCGGCACGCTGGTGTTGGCGGTGGAGGCGATCCGGTACGCGCCGGGCTTCACGAATTTCGTGAGGTGGCCCATCGTGTAGTACTCGATCGTGTAGTCGACCTGCCCGCTGCGGCTGTCGCCGTTGTGCACGGTGATCAGGCCGGTGCAGGTGCCGCAGCCGCCGTTGTGCGGACCCATGTTCTGGTCGACCGCCAGGCTCCATTTGACCCAGCTCTGGCCCCAGTTGCGGGTGTAGTCGATCAGATTGTGCATGTCCTCCTTCTGCTGGTTGGCGATCCAGGTGCCACCGGAGTGCTCGGTGTCGAAGGCGGGCAGATTCGGGTACTGGTTGTGGACGGTGGTCTGCTCGCTGACGTCACCGCCGTATCCGTGCCAGGCCAGACCGCCGAAGTTGGGGTCGTTGCGGATGGCCGCGTCGGTGACGGTGGGGGCGGCGTAGCTGTCGTACGTGTCCCAGTTCCAGTCCAGCGCGAGGACCTTGGTGGACAGGCCGGCCGCGTGCAGCGCGGGCAGCAGATTGGTCTTGGTGAAGTACGCCAGCCCCGCGCCGTTCCACTGCGCCGACGGGTAACCGCCGCAACAGGTGGGCTCGTTCTGCACGGTGACGTAGTCGATCGGCACACCCTGCGCCTGGTACGCCTGGAGGTACTTGACGAAGTACTGCGCGTACGCGGCGTAGTACTGCGACTGCAACCAGCCCTGGCTGTAGGCGCCGTTGTCCTTCATCCACGGCGGCGGGGTCCAGGGGGTGCCCATCACCTTGACGTTGGGGTTGAGCTGACGCGCCTGCTTGGTGAGCGGCACGACGTCGGCCAGGTCGTGGGCGATGCTGAAGTGCGCGAGCGTCGGGTCGGTCTGCCCCGCGGGCATGTCGTCGTACGTGTAGTTGCCGCGGGCCAGGTCGGAGGCGCCCATCGGATTGCGCAGGAAGCCGAGGCCGATCCCGTTGACCGGGTCGAACAGCTTCTGCATCACGGTGTTGCGGGTCGAGGCGGACAGCGCGCCGCTGGAGTTCATCAGCCAGGCCGCGGTGTCGGTGAACGAGGCGCCGCCGCCGCTGAACTGCTGGTAGGTGGTCTTCTCGTCGACGGTGACGTTCTGTCCCGAGCCGCCGGTGCCGGTCGCGAAGGTGAGCGGCGTCTGCTGTTCGAGGCCCTTGACGACGTTGCGTCCGCCGGAGTCGGAGGTGGTGGTCAGATAGACCTGCACGCTCTCGCCCGCGGCGTGCGCGGTGGCCGGAACGGCCAGCATGGGGGTGACGGCCGCCGCGGCGGCGGCGAGCATCCCGACGAGTGTGCGCCGCAAGCGGCGTCTGCCCGCGTGGGGGCGGGTTGCTGCGCTCATGGGTCCGGTTGCCTTTCTACGGCTGAGATGGCATGGCCCTGACATGACGAAGTGGGCAGTCGTGGGGCGCCCACTTGTTTCATCACTTGTTTCACGACTTATATCGCGACGTGATTTAACTCGCGCACCCTATAGGCGTCAAGGGATTGAACATGGGCTGAATCGCTGTAACGGAATGAAACAGCGGTGAATGCGTGCGGGCGGCCGGTGTGACCTGCGGCATTGGTCCAGACCGCAGGAGGAAGCGCGGCGGCGCGCGGGAGCGGGCTCCGGGGACGCGCCTCTTTCCCCGGCGGGCTCAGCCCCAGGGAGCGGGCTCAGCCTCAGCGGGCCGCCTCAGCGAGCGGCTTCAGCGGGCGGCCTCAGCGCCCAGCGGGCGGGCTCAGCCTCAGCGGGCGGGCTCAGCGCCGAGCGGGCGCCGTGCTTCCGCGCGGCACCAGGACCGGCGCCTCCAGCAGGATGTCGGCCACTTCCTGGCCGTCGACCAGCGCGAGCAGCGCGGCGGCGGCCCGCTCGCCGTACGCGGGCACGCGCCGGCTGACGGCGGTGAGCGCCGGGTGCACCAGACGGCACAGCTCGCTGTCGTCCCAGGCCACCAGGGACAGTTCGGCCGGGACCGGGATGCCCATCTCCTGCGTCACGCTCAGCGCGGCGACCGCCATCACGTCGTTGTCGTACACGATCGCGGTCGGCCGGTCGGCGCCGGACAGCAGGCGGCGGGTGGCGCGGGCGCCGTCCTCGCCGGAGTAGTCGGTGTACACACAGCTCACGCCGGTCAGGCCCAGTTCGGCCGCCGCCGCGTCGAACGCCTCGCCGCGCTCGCGGGTGTGCACGAAATGCGCGGGCCCCGCGACACGGGCGATCCTCCGGTGCCCCATCGCGGCCAGATACGCCAGCGTCTCCCGTACGGCCTCCGCGTCATTGAGCCACACCGACGGGACGCCGGGAACGCCCGCCGCGTGGCCGACCACCACGCCCGGCAGCTCCAACTCCCTGAGCAGGCCCAGCCGGTGGTCGTCGTCGCGCAGGTCGACCAAGAGCACGCCGTCCACCCGGCGCTCCCCCCACCAGCGGCGGTACGCGGCCTCCTCGGCGTCCGCGTCCTCGGTGACCTGGAGCAGCAGCGCCGTGCCGGTGGCGGCGAGACCGGCCTCGACGCCGGAGATGAGCTGCATGAAGAACGGCTCGATGCCCAGCACCCACGCGGGCCGGTCCACGACGAGTCCGATCGCGCCGCTGCGACTGTTGGACAGCGCGCGGGCGGCGCTGCTCGGATGCCAGCCCATCCGCGCGGCGATCTCCAGAATCCGGGCCCTGGTCTGCGCCGACACCCCGGCCTTGCCGTTCAGCGCGTACGAGACCGCGCCCTTGGACACGCCCGCGGCGTCGGCGATGTCGGCGATGGTGGGACGCTTCACAGGGCTCACTCGGCCTCTAGGTGCCAGGGCCCGCGCGGGCCGTGCTCGGATGCGATCGGCACACACCTTAACAACGCTGAAACGTCGCCGCACCCTGTGTGACGGACTCCCATGGTGCCCTATGACGCTGCTTCGCTCAACCGGTTCAGCGACTTCGAGCGCCCTGCGCGCGAGTGCCGCTCCGGCCCCCTCACGGCTCCCCCGACCGGACCGCGTCCCGTACCGCCCGGGGGTGGCGGGGCGCCGGCTCCGGGGCAGGGGGGCCGCCGGGAGACACGCGCGGAACAGGCGTACAGGGCCTGTGTGGCCTCTCCCGGCCGGGCCCCGCCCCTCACGCCCGTGTCGCCGCGATCTCCAGGCGTACGTAGTCCACGACCGGTTCGGCGAGCCGGGCGGCGACGGCCTTGACGAAGGGCTCACGGTCGTCGTCGGCCATGCCGTCGAGGTGGGCGCCGAGGACGACGGTGGCGAGGTAGGACTCCAGTTGGTCGCCGGGCTCGAAGCGGGCCGGGTCCGGCCGGAGGCCGACCTCGATGCCGGTGAACCCGGCGTCGGTGAGCTGCCGCCGGGTGTCCTCGACCCCGGCGAAGTCCCAGACGTCGGGCGCGCCGCCCAGGACGTCGGCCACGGCCGCGTTGACGGCCGCGATGTTGCCCCGGCCGCCGCATTCGCTGACCAGTCGGCCACCGGGGCGCAGCCGTCCGGCGAGCGAGGTGAAGAGCGCCGCGTGGTCGGCGATCCAGTGGAAGGCGGCGACGCTGAAGACGGCGTCCACCTCGCCGTCGAACGGCAGCGGTCGCGTCAGGTCGGCGTGGACGACCTCGACACGGTCCAGCCGTCCGGCGAGGCGTTCGCGGAGCTGTTCCAGCATGCGGACGGAGCCGTCCACGGCCACCACCCGGCCGCGCGGCAGGAGGTCGAGCAGGCCCGCCGTGTCGCGGCCGGTGCCGCAGCCCGCGTCGAGCACCCGCTCGTCACCGGCCAGCGGCAGCCGCCCGAGCGTGCGCCGTCCCCAGCCGAGGTGCGGCAGGGGCAGCGAGTCGTACGTCTTGGCGTCCCATTCCCTCGGCATGGCGCGGCACTCCGTTCCCCGGCCCTCGGGCCGTCAGCTCCCGCCGCGGCACGGCGAGTTCAGCGGTCACGCTACGCCCGTCGTCCACATCATGACACCCATATCTCACATAATGAGCTACAGGGTCGCTGACCAGGTCGGCTTGCGGTCCTTGTCGACCAGCGCCGCGCGCACGCCCTCCGCGAAGTCGGGGGTGAACGCCGTCGCGCACGCCCATGCCAGCTCGTCCGCCAGGCACTCCTCAAGCTCCGCGCGGGCGCCGCGCGCCAACAGGTCGAAGGTGATCGCCAGGCTCGCGGGCGACGCGCGGCGCAGCGCCTCCAGCGTGTCGTCCGCCCACGCGCGGTCCTCGTCCTCCGCCACCAGCCGCGCCCACACCTCGCCGAGGTCGGGGGCCGCGAAGCAGCGTTCGATCGCGGCGAGGTGGTCCGTCAGCTCCGACGGCGGCGCGCCGACGTACCGCGCCAACGGCGCCCCCGCCGGGTCCGTGCCGTCGTCGCCGGTCAGCGCCGCCTCCAGCGCGGGCAGTTCAGCGGCGGGCACGTAATGCGTGGCGAGACCGCACGCCACGGCCGCCGCGCCCGACACGCGCACTCCGGTCAGCCCGAGATACCAGCCGACCGCGCCCGGCAGCCGGGGCAGGAAGTAGCTGGCGCCGATGTCGGGGAAGAAGCCGATCCCCGTCTCCGGCATGGCGAGCGCCGCCCGCTCGGTCACGACCCGCGCCGACCCGTGCACCGAGATGCCGAGGCCGCCGCCCATCGCGTAACCGTCGATCAGCGCCGTGTACGGCTTCGGGTACCGCGCGATCATCGCGTTGAGCCCGTACTCGGCCGTGAAGTACGTCTTCACCGTCGTCTCGTCCCCGGCGAGCGCCGCCGCCCGTACGGCCCTGATGTCACCGCCCGAGCAGAACGCCTTGGGCGACGTGCTGCGCACCACGACCGACCGTACGGCCGCGTCGTCGCGCCACCCCTCCAGCGCCTGCGTCATCAGCCGGACCATCGTCAGGTCCAGCGCGTTCAGCGCCCCCGGACGGTCCAGCTCGATCACCCCCGTGCCCCCTTCGCTCACACGGGTCCTCACGGGCGATCCGACGGCATCCATGCTGCTCCCCACGGCTTCCGGACCCCGCCACCGGAGCCTCGCCCCCATCCAAACAGACGCCTCTCGACGCCCCGCGCGAGCGGCCCCGGCGCCGGTGGGCGGGCACGCGGGCGGGCAGGGGTGTGCGGAACCGTCTCACCAGGCCGACGCGCGGTACGCGCCCCCGAGGGACTTGGTACGCTCGGCGACGGGCCGTGACTGGCGCGCTGGGATGGGTTCAACCATCGGGAAGCGGCCCGCGCTGGAAGCGATGAAGTGCCGTGCGCCTGGGCCGTCCCGTTCCGATCAGGAGGACTCCCATGGCCGCTTCCGAGCCGTCTGCCAGCACCGCCTCGACCGCCTCAACCGCTTCAACCGCCTTCCGCAGCGCGCTGGACGTGATCCGCGGGGTCGAACCGCGCGTCGCGGACGCCATCGCGAACGAGCTGACGGACCAGCGCGAGATGCTGAAGCTGATCGCCAGCGAGAACTACGCGTCGCCCGCCGTGCTGCTGGCGATGGGCAACTGGTTCAGCGACAAGTACGCCGAGGGGACCGTCGGCCGCCGTTTCTACGCGGGCTGCCGCAATGTGGACACCGTCGAGTCGCTGGCCGCCGAGCACGCGCGGACCGTGTTCGGCGCCGACCACGCCTACGTACAGCCGCACTCGGGCATCGACGCGAATCTGGTGGCCTTCTGGGCGGTGCTGTCGCAGCGGGTCGAGAGCCCGGCGCTGGCCAAGGCGGGCGTCAGGCAGGTCAACGACCTGTCGGAGGGGGACTGGGCGGAACTGCGCCGCGAATTCGGCAACCAGCGGATGCTCGGCATGTCCCTGGACGCGGGCGGCCACCTGACCCACGGCTTCCGCCCGAACATCTCGGGCAAGATGTTCGACCAGCGCAGTTACGGCACCGACCCGGCGACCGGTCTGCTGGACTACGACGCGGTACGGGCCACCGCCCGCGAATTCCGTCCGATGATCATCGTGGCGGGCTACTCGGCGTACCCCCGGCTGGTGAACTTCCGTCTCATGCGGGAGATCGCGGACGAGGTCGGCGCGACGCTCATGGTGGACATGGCGCACTTCGCCGGTCTGGTCGCGGGCAAGGTGCTGACCGGCGACTTCGACCCGGTGCCGCACGCGAGCATCGTCACGACGACCACGCACAAGTCGCTGCGCGGCCCGCGCGGCGGCATGGTGCTGTGCGACGACTCGCTGGCCGAGCACGTCGACCGCGGCTGCCCGATGGTGCTGGGCGGCCCGCTGCCGCACGTCATGGCGGCGAAGGCGGTGGCGCTCGCGGAGGCGGCGCGGCCGGAGTTCGCCGACTACGCGCAGGCCGTCGTCGACAACGCGCGCTCCCTCGCCGAGGGGCTGCTGACCCGCGGCGCGAAGCTGGTGACGGGCGGCACCGACAACCACCTCGTGCTGATCGACGTCTCCGGCTACGGGCTGACCGGCCGCCAGGCCGAGGCCGCGCTGCTGGACGCGGGCATCGTCACCAACCGCAATTCGGTGCCGCAGGACCCGAACGGCGCCTGGTACACCTCCGGCATCCGGATCGGCACCCCGGCGCTCACCACGCGCGGGCTCGGCGCGGTCGAGATGGACGAGATCGCGGGCCTGATCGACACGGTGCTGTCCGGTACGACGGCCGCGCCCGCGAAGAGCGGCGGCCTGTCGAAGGCGAAGCACGTGCTGGACGCGGCGGTGGCGGAGCAGGTCGCCAAGCGCGCCACCGACCTGCTCGCGGGCTTCCCCCTCTACCCGGGCATCGACCTGAGCTAGCGCCCGCGACCCGAACCGGGTCCTGGACCGGACTCACCGAACGCCGAGCGGGCCCTTCCCTTGCGGGAGGGCCCGCTCTGTTCGGCGGATCGACGGTTCGGCGGATCGACAGTCCCTAGCTGAACTGCCAGATCACGCCGTGGTGGGCGATCGTCAGCGCCAGGACGACCAGCAGGTCGGCGACGCCGAGGGCGAAGCCGAGCAGCGCGCGCCCGCGGCGCTGGGTACCGCGGCTGATCGCGACCAGGGCCAGCACGATGGCGACCGGGCCGAGCACGAGGTTGAGGACGAGCAGGCCGGGGAGGCCGAGCAGGAAGGACGCGACGGCCATGCCGTCGGCGTCACGGGTGTTCGCGGCCGGTGTGCCGGTCGCGACCGGGTGGGCTGCGGTGTTCACGGTGTTCCTTCCGGGAACTGTCGTGGTGGGCCGGGGTGTCGGGCCGGTACGGGCCCGTGCCGCACGCGGAGTGCGGGGTGCGCGTCGGCGTGGGTTCAGCCGCGGTGCCGGGCGATGCCCTCGCGGACCGCGAAGCCGAACAGCCAGACGGCGATGGCGCCCGCGGCGACGAGGAAGACCGGCAGCGTGGTGTGGGCGGCGGCGCCCATCAGGACGCCCATGCCGAGCAGAAGGACGACGAGGCTCATGTCTGCTCCACCTCCGGGGAGTTGACGTTTCAGATAACACTTGTTCACTGACTTCATCAGTGTAGCGCCGACCCGCATTGGCCAAAGTCGGAGAACGGTTGTTTACTGAATGACATGAGTCACACTCCGGGGGTCCGCCAGGCACAGAAGCAGCAGACCCGGCAGTCGCTGCTGGACGCGGGCCTGCGGCTGCTGGAGCACCAGAACCTCAGCAGCCTGGGCCTGCGCGAGCTGACCCGGGAGATCGGCGTCTCCCCCGCCGCCTTCTACCGGCACTTCCCCGACATGGCCGACCTCGGCGTCGCCCTGGTCGCCGAGTCGCTGGGCAGCCTGCACACCGTGATCCGGGCGGTGCTGGCCGAGGGCGCCGACTCCGCGGAACTCATCGACCGGACGGTGGCGCTCACCGCGGCGTACGTGGCGGAGCACCGCGCACATGTCCGCTTCATCGCCCGCGAGCGGCACGGCGGCGTGGCGCGGGTCCGCGAGGCCATCGCCGCGGAGCTGAACGGTTTCGCCGACGAGGTGGCCGCGGGACTCGCCGCGCAGCCCGTCTCCGCGGGCTGGCCGGCCGACGACCTCCGCGTACTCGCCGAGCTGTACGTCGACCACATGGTGATGACGGCCGCGGCCTTCCTGGAGGCCCCCGCGGACGACCCGGCGGCGCGCGACCGCATCATCCACGCCGCCCGGATGCGCATGCGCGTCATCAGCATCGGCCGCGCCCACTGGCTCGACCCGGAGGCGTAGCGAGCCGGTCCGGGAGTGCGGGACGAGCCGGTCCGGGAGTGCGGAAAGGGGTGCCGCCGGTGCGAATGGAGACCCATCCGCACCGGCCGTCCCCCGTTGTCCCCCGCGCCTCCCCCGACACGGGACACCCACGATGCCCAGGGGCACCGGTGCCCCCGATCATGTCCCGGACAGGAGGTGCCAAGGGAGGGCATAACGCGCCAGGCACCGGACCCAACACGCCACATGCCGCGTAAGCTGCCGGAACCCCTTCGCATGCACCACGCACCACGCACCACACACACCTCCCGACCCGACCCGACGAGCCGACTGCCCGAGGAGCCGGTCATGCCCCCCACCGCGACACCGCCCGTCGGCCCGGCAGGGCCCGCCGCCCCCGACCGGCTGACGGAGCCCGACCGGCTGACGGAGTGCGTCGTCGTGCCGCGCTTCATCGCCACCGCGGCCACCCCGAGCCTCGCGCAGGCGCGGCAACTCGTACGGGCGGCGGGACTGCCGAACGTCCTGCACGGGCCGGAGACCGCGCGGACGCCGTCCGCGAACACCTACCGCCTCTGGGGCGCGGTACTGGCCCGCACGGAGCGGCCGGACGCCGGGCTACTGGCCGCCGCGGGCTACCGGCCGGGACTGCTCGACCTCTTCGACTACCTGCTGAGCACCGCGCCCACCGTCGGCCAGGGCCTGGCCAGAGCCGCCTCGTACATCCATCTGGTGAGCAGCAATTCGGTGCTGACCAGCACGGAGTCGGGCGACGAGGTGAGCGTGGAGTACGCGGTGCGGCGCGGTGACGACGAACTGCGGGGCGTCGTCGCGGAGTTCGCCCTGTCGGTGGTCACCTCGCAACTGCGCCACGCCACCGGGACGGCCCTCACCCCGCTGCGGGTCTCCTTCACTCACCGGCGGCCACGCGGACACGGCGGCTACGGGGAGGCGTTCGGCGACGCGCCGGTGGACTTCGACGCCGAGGCGGACGCGATCACGCTGCACCGCGCCGATCTGGAACGCCCGTTGGTCACCGCGGACCCGGCGCTCGCCGCGATCATGATGCGTACCGCGCGGACCGTACGGGTTCCCCGGGCGGACACCGAGGGCGTCGCCGTGCCCGGTCTGCGCGAGGCGATCATCACCCAACTGCCCGACGGACGACCGTCGTTGGCCGAAGCGGCGCGGCGGCTCGCGGTCAGCCCGCGCACCCTCCAGCGCCGTCTCGGCGAGGCGGGCACCACCTGGCGCGCCGAACTCGACGCCGTACGCCGTGAACGGTCCGCCGATCCCCGGCACGCGGGCGGCGGCTCCGCCCAGCGCGCGGCCCGCCTCGGTTTCGCCGAATCCCGGTCGCTGCGCCGCGCGATGAACCGCTGGGACGCGCGCGAGCGCGAGACCGGGCAGCATACGGATCGGGCGGACCGGGCGGACCAGGCGGAACAGGTGGGCCAGGACAGGGAAACGGAACGCGACAGGGAGTGGGGACGACGTGCGTGAGTCCGGTGAGCACACCGAGGGCGGCGACCCCGTCTGCTGGCTGAACCGCGTCTGCGACGAATGCGGCGCCTTCCGCGAGGACATGACGGCCCGCGCCTGCGCCCGCTGCGGTACGCCGTTCCCGACGGGTGACGGCGTCGGGCCGGGCCAGGCCCGCGAGCACCCCGACCGCACCGACCACGACTCCCCCTCCGACTGACCCCGCAGCCCGCCCCAGCCCGCAGAGAGCCGCCCGCATGCCCGGATCCGACCGCGTCCTCGTCTTCAGCGCCACCGCCGGGTACCGGCACGACTCCATACCGGCCGGGGCCGCCGCCCTCACCGAGATCGCGGCGGACCACGGACTGCGCGTCCACCACACCGAGGACAGCGCGGAGTTGGGGGCAGCCGTGCTCGACGGCTGCGCGGCCGTCGTCTTCCTCTCCCCCACCGGTGACGTCCTCGACGACCTGACCCGCCGTCACCTGCGGGCCTACGTCACGGACGGCGGCGGTTTCCTCGGCGTCCACGCCGCCGCCTGCGCGGAGGAGCACTGGCCGTACTATGAAGAGCTGGTCGGCGCCCGCTTCGACGGGCACCCGGAGATCCAGCGGGCCGAGATGACCGTCGAGGACCGTACGCACCCGGCGACCGCGCACCTGCCGGAGCGCTGGACGTGGACCGACGAGTGGTACAACTTCCGCGCCAATCCCCGCGATGCCGGCCGGGCCACCGGCGCGGACGCGGGCGTACGCGTGCTGGCCTCGGTGGACGAGCGGGGCTACACCGGCGGCACGATGGGCGCCGACCATCCGCTGGTGTGGTGCCGTCGCCTGGGTGCGGGCCGGTCGTTCTACACGGCGCTGGGCCACGACGCGACGGCCTACGCCGACCCGGACTTCCGCGCCCACCTGCGCGGCGCGCTCCTGTGGTGCGCCGCGAAAGGCCCGTCCGGCGACGGGAACTGACGGCGGATCACGCAACCGGAGGGCGCGCGGGGGCCAACCATGCGCCGCAAATCTGCGCGTTCGCGGGCGCAATCGGCTACCGCGCTACTACCCTGAGTCGCCGCGGGGTTGGCGAGGCGGAGCCGGGAGGGCCGGATGGACGCAGAGCCTAAGAACGGAACGGAGCCCGTACGGTCGGGCGGCCGGCCGGCGGAGCAGTTCGACCAGTTACTCCGCCGTGCGGAGAACGGGGAACGGGTGGAACCCGTCCTGGCCGCGGAGGTGCGCACCGCGCTGATGCACTACTGCGGCCTCCAGTCGTGCCGTCACACCAAGGGCCCGCCGCGCAAGCTGAACCGGCGCACCTTCCGGCACAGCTTCCTGCTGCCGGACGGCGCCGTCCGCGTGGTGTGGGAGCTCGAACACAACGCGGGGCCGGACGACGGCGCCGTGCACCGCGCCGTCTTCACCGAACGCGAGGACCTGACGCTCGCCGAGTGGGAGGTCGACGCGGTCTTCGGCGGCTCCCCGGGACCGCGCGACCTCGCCCCCGACGCGCCCGCGTCGCCGTACGAGGACACGTTGCCCGCGACCGCGACCGGGCTGCTCGCCGACACCCCCGACGCCTTCCGTCGCGCGTACACCGAGGGCGACTCCGCCGAGCACGCCTGGCGGCTGCTGCGCCGCGCGACCAACGCCAACGCGCCCGGCCAGGACGTCCGCGGCAGGCTGCGCGCCGCAATCGCGCACGACATCAGCATCGTCACCCGCCGCAGCGCCCTGATCCGGGGCCGCCATGTGTCGTGGTCGCTGTACGAGCACGCGTTCCTGCTGCTGGACGGCACCGAGGTGAGCCTGTGGGAGATCGACCACACCCGCACACCGAGCGGCGACCCGGTGTGCGAGGTCTACGCGTCGCAGGACGCGGCCCTGGACACGGCGGTGCGGCGGATCGAGGCGGCCTGAGGACGTCGATCCGTACGGGCACGGGCTAAAGGGCGGCGCCCACCGCGCCGTTGGCCGCGGCACGCGCGCGGGCGACGGCCGCGGCGAGGTCGGCGGCGCCGATGATCTCCTCGTGGGTGCCGTGGCTCCCGCAGGCGTAGGCGCCGGAGACGGAACCTGCGAGCACGCACTCCGCCAGGTCGCGCCCGGCGAACCGGGCGTGCAGGAAGGCGGTGAGGAAGGCGTCACCGGCTCCGTTGCTGTCCACGACCGGGCGTTCGGGGGTGACGGCGGGGAAGTGCCGCGGCCGGTCGTCGCCGCGGGCCAGGACGTGGCAGCCCGCGGCGCCGTCGGTGGCGACGACCAGCGAGGCCCTGCCCCGCTCGACGATCCGCAGCATCACCGCGCCGATCCCCTCGCCCACCGAGGCGGCGCTGAGGAAGACGAGATCCGCGCCGTACGCCCACGGGTGGGCGGAGGCGTCCTCGCCGTCCCAGGCGTGCAGGTCGGTGGAGACGGTGCGGCCCAGCCGGGCGGCGTCGGCGAACACGTCCTGGGCCAGGGGCGATCGGGAGATGTGCACATGGCGGGCGCGGGCCAGGTGGGGCAGGTAGAAGGCGCTCGGCAGCCGCAGGCCGTCCGGGTGGCGGCCGTCGTAGAAGGAGAAGCGCCGCCCTTCGCGGTCGACCAGGTTGACGCTGCGCGGGGTGCCCGCGGGCGCGGGCAGATGGCTGAAGTCGAGCCCGGCGGACGCGTACCGCTCCAGGATCATCCGGCCCTGCGCGTCGTCGCCGAGGAAGTCGATGAATTTGGTGGTCAGGCCGAGCGCGTGGAAGCCGAGGGCGACGCCGTTGCCGGTGTGCGCGACATAGTCGCGGATCGGCGGGACGCCGACCGAGTCGCTGTCGGGGATGGCGAAGTCGTCGACCCGCACGATGGTGTCCACGCCGGTGCCGCCGACCACGAGGACGTCGTAGTCGGGGCTCGCGGAACCGGGGCTTTCGGAACCGGGCGCGTCCGCGCCCCGTACCTCGGCGTCCGTCGCGTCGCGGCCCCGCGGTGCGGTGGTCATCGGCGGTCTCCCTCGTGGTCACCGCGGCGCGCGGCGTGGTCCTGGTGCGCGGTCAGTATCAGCAGCGACAGCCGGGACAGCGGCGGCACCGGGTCGGTGCGGCCCGCCCGCTGCCAGGCGATGATGATCGTCAGTCTGATCATCTTCCGGGCGACGTACAACAGCAACGCGGCCATGGGCAGTTCGGCGAGGCCGGCGGTGAGCAGCGAGCCGACCCTGTCGTCGCTGTTCCAGTCGAGGACGACGTCGAACCAGGCGTCGCAGATCAGCAGGGTGCCGGTGACGATCGCCCACGGGATGAAGATCTGGAGCCGCCGCCAGGCGCACAGCGCGGTGACGCCGATCGCGAGGATCAGCGCGCAGTCGAAGCCGACCCACGCGAAGCGCCACTGGCTGACCACCCGGTGGCTCGGGAGGCTCGCCAGCAGGTAGCCGATCCAGGGGATGAGGAAGATGAAGCTTCCGGTGACGACCGCGAGGAACATCTGGCGCATGTGACGCACGTGAGGATCGTGCGGCGAGGGAACCCCGGTAAGCATGGCGTCCACTGTGCCGGATCGTCGCTCCGGAGGTCACCTCACGGTCGTCCCGTGGTCGTGTGTCGCGTTCTCGTCACTCTTTCCCTGCCCGGAGGAGTCGTCCGAGCCGGAATTCGACCCCGCGCCGGAGCCCTGCTCCGAGCCGGAATTCGACCCCGCGCCCGAGCCGGAGTCCTGGCCGGGGGCCGTGGCGCCCGGCGACGGCGGCGCGGACGTGCCCGGCCAGGTCGGCGCGCCCCCGGTGGGCCAGGTGTAGCCGTCGGTGTCGACGGGGTCGGTCGTGGCGGCCGGGGCGGACTGCCCGTGCGCGAGCACCCGGCGGCAGTAGTCGGCGATCCGCTCCTTGCGGCCCGCCTCCCCCTGGAGCCGGGCGACCAGCCACGGATCGGCGTGCCCGCCGTGCCGGGTGGCCTGCGTATAGCCGCGGCACAGCGCCTTGAGCACGGCCTGGTGGTTCCTGTCCGACGGCTTGTACGGGCCGGGGTGGTGCGGGGCGCGCGGGTCGCCGTGCCGGTGTCCCCCGTCGTCCCCGGTGGGGGACGGCGAGGCGGTGCGGGGCGCGTCGGTGCCGGGCGCGGGCGGGGAGGTCGTGCGCGGTACGGCGGCGCCCGGTCCGTCGGCGGTCCCGCCGGTGCCACCGGCGGCGAGGGGACCCGCGTGGAAGGCGCCGCCGCGGAAGGGTCCGGGCAGCACGCCGGTCCCGGCGGCCACGGCCACCCCGCTCACCGCGAAGACCGCGACCAGTCCCCCGGCCAGCGCCTTCGCGGACCGCCCCGACACCACCAGCCGCCGTCCCTCGTCGGCGCCGCCGGTACGGCGCGCGGCCCGGAAGGCGGCCAGCGCGGCCTGTTCGCGCTCGGGGTCGACCTCGGTGTCCCCGGACGCGGCCGTCAGCAGCCGCAGCAGTGTGAAGAACCGGGCGTCGGCGACCTCGTGGAGGGTGCCGGGTTCGGCGGGGCACTCGCCCTTGGTGACGACGCTCAGCAGCCGTTCGGCGGTCACCGGGTCCGGCCAGGTGCCCACGTCACGTCCGTCGTCCATCTCACGCCTCCCCGGCATCGTCACCCACCACCTCGTCGGCGCCGCCGCGCCCCGGCCCGTCCGCGCCCGCGACCCGTCGGCGTCCGACGACCGCCGGCCCGCCCGAGTCCGTACACGCGATGTCCGTGCGCGCGGTTTCACCACGCGCGATGTCCTTACCTCCGGCGCCCGTACCGGCCGGGTCCGTGACGTCCGCGTCCGTAGTGCCGACCTCCCCGCCGGATTCCGCGGGCGCCACCGCGCGTTCGCGCGGCTCGCGGGCTCCGGCGCCCAGCTGTTGGGCGAGGCGGCGCAGGCCGCGGTAGGCGGCGGTGCGTACGGCGCCGGGGCGTTTGCCGAGGACGTCGGCCGCCGCGGGTGCGCTCAGGCCGATCACGACGCGGAGCAGGACGGCCTCGGCCTGGTCGCGCGGGAGCGCGGCGATCAGGGCGAGCGCGCGGGCGGTGGACAGATTGTCGAGGGCGGTGCCCGCGGAGTCGGGCACGGGGACCGGCTCGGCCGCGGCGGGGTCGAGGACGGTGGTGCGGGGGCGGGACTTGAGCCGGCGTATGTGGTCGAGGGCGCGGTGCCTGGCGATGGTGGCCGCCCAGCCGCGGAAGGCGGCGCCGTCACCGCGGAAGGCGTGCAGGTCGCGGACGATGTCGTGCCAGGTGTCGGAGGCGATGTCGTCGGCGTCGTCGCCGACCAGGCCGCGCAGGTAGCCGAGCAGCATCGGCTGCACCTCGCGGTAGACGACGGTGAACGCGGCCTCGTCCCCGGCTCTCGCGCGGGTCACCGCGCGGCCGAGTTCCCCGCCGTCCGTCCCCGCGCGCCGTCGCGTACCGGCCCTGACCACCGCGTCCTCTTCGTACGTCGCGGCACCGCGCACCGTGCCCATGCCCCCGGAGCGGCCGGACCCCCGGGGTTGCCGTCCCGTCTCGTACAGCGTCGCGGCCCCGGCAGGTGTCACCGCGGACCCCGTCCGGCGCGGGACGGCTCGGCGGTGCGTCGTTCCGGGTGCGGGCGTACCGGGCCCGCGCCCGTGGGACCTGCGAACCGGCGGGCGCGGCCGGGGGGCGGACCGTACTGTGTGCGCGCCGGACCGTGCATACCGCCTCCGCTCAGCGAGCCGACCGCTCCTGGTGGGCGGTACGTGGCTCTACTCCCCACAGCGCCCACAGCGGCGAAAGCGTCACTCGCGCCCCATACGCCACGACCGGCGGACGGTCGCCTTCCGGTCCACGGGAGCGGGCGGCGGCGGAGCGGGGGCTCGGGTGGGCGCGAGTGGGCCGGGGTCGGACGGGCGGGGGTCGGACGGGCGGGGACGGGAAAGCGCACGGCCGCCTTCCCCGCCCTGCCGCGAGCGGGGAGAGCGCGGTGGCGGGGAAGGCGGCCGGCGGCATCAGTGCGGCAGCAGCGGCGGGTTGGCCCGGCGGACCAGTTCCAGCGCCTGCTGGGTGAACCACGCGCCCGCCGCCGGGTCCGCGTAGCCGCGTTCCGGGTCGTTCGGGCCCGCGGTGCCGCGGGTGCACTGGCCGTCGGACTCGCCCGGGATCTTCACCCAGAGCTTCGCGTCGGCCAGCGGGTCGCCGGTGTTCAGGGTCGGCCTGGCCCCGAGGCCGCGGCCGGGGGGATTGCACCAGTCCTGCGCGTCGGTGTAGACGCCGGACGGCGGGGTCCAGGGGCCCTGGCCGTTGCGGCTGGTGTCGGTGACGAAGTGCTTCATGGCGGACGGCGCGGTGTGCACGTTCGCGGTCAGCCAGGTCTGCGCGTCGTTGACCGGCCAGTACTGGTTGGGGCAGGCGGCGGTGTCGCCGCCGCCCGCCGCGTAGGCGAGGCAGGACGAGATGAGCTTGCCGTACCAGGCGAGTTCGCTGTCCGAGCGGTAGTTGGAGATGTTCAGGTAGAAGCCGGTGGCGTCGCCGACGCCCGCCTCCACCAGCCGGGGGACGATGTCGTTGACGTTGTGCCAGCCGCTGTGGCCCGCGTCCAGGTAGACCTTGGTGCCCGCCTGCGGCTCCAACGCCTCGACGGCGTAGTGGATTTCGTCGTAGCGCGCGGCCGTGAGGGTGCCCTGCGCGTCGTCGGCGCCGCAGTCGGACGGGAGCAGCGCCAGCGAGTCGGGTTCGAGGATCACTGTGGCGGGCTGCGCCCCGATGCCGCGCTTGACGGCGTCGATCCACGCCTCGTACTCGGCGGTGTTGGCGGCGCCGCCCGCCGAGTACTGGGCGCAGTCGCGGCCGGGGATGTTGTAGAGCGCGAGCACCGGCAGCGCGTGGCGGCGGGCGGCGTCGGTGACGGTCTTGTGGACCGAGCTCTCCACCTGGGCGGGTGTCCCGTCGCCGTACCAGACGGCCTGCGGGGTCAGGGTCATCGCCAACACCCCTGCCGCGTCCCGGAATTGCCCGTGCCGCAGCAGGTCCAGGATCTGCCGGTTCCCGTCCGCGTTGGCGGGCGGGGTGTAGAGCGCGGCGGGCGGGCGCGGGGCGGGGTTCGTGCCGTGACCGGTCGTCGCGTGCGCCGGGGCGACGGCGACGGCGGCCAGCGCGGCGGTGGCCGTGGCGGCGGTGACGAGCGTACGGGCGGTACGTGCGCGGACGCGTGCGGGCATGCGGGTGGACTCCTCGATACGGCGGGACGGAGTGCGGGCGCTGTCCGGGCGACGCTGAGTGGGAGCGCTCCCATGAACGGCTAGGGGAATTAACTCCTCATAGCGCGGCGCCGTCAATCCCCTGTGCGGGCTTCAAGAAATGAAGCCCGCACAGGAGCGGGGACCCGGCACAGGCGCGAGCCAGGAACCCTACTTGAGCGCCCCCGTCACCAGATCGATTCGCCAGAACCGCTGGAGCGACAGGAAGAGCGCGATCACGGGAACGACCGACAGCAGCGTGCCGGTCACCACCAGCGAGTACAGCGACGCCTCGTCGGCGCCGTGCCGCAGCAGGCTGTACAGCCCCACGGTGAGCGGGAATTTGTCGTCGCTGGTGAGCATCACGTACGGCAGCAGGAAGTTGTTCCAGATTGCGATGAACTGGAGCAGGAACACCGTGACCAGGCCGGGGCCCATCAGCCGCAGCCCCACGGTGAAGAACAGCCGGGCCTCGCCCGCGCCGTCGATCCGCCCGGCCTCAAGCAGCGAGTCGGGCACCGCGGCGGCGGCGTAGATCCGGCACAGGTAGATGCCGTACGGGTTGAACAACTGCGGGAGCAGCACGCCGATCAGACTGTCCGTCATGCCGACCTTGGACAGCAGCAGATACTGCGGCACGGCGAGCACGACCTGCGGCAGCAGCACTCCGGCGAGGATCGTGTTGAACAGCGCGGTACGGCCGCGGAAGGCGTATTTGGCCAGCGCGTATCCGGTGGCGGCGGAGACGAAGGAGGCGAGCAGGCCGCCGACCGCCGCGTAGAAGAAGCTGTTGAGCATCCAGCGCCAGAAGATGCCGTGCTGATAGTCCGTCAAGTCCCTGATGTTGCGCAGCAGTCCGAGGTCGGGCGAGGGGACGTAGGTGGCGGTGGAGAAGAGTTTGGTGCGGGATTTGGTGGCCGCGATCAGGATCCAGAGCGTGGGCACGACGCAGTAGAGCGCGCCGAGGACGAGCGCGGCGGTGGGGAGGAACGCGATGCGGGGGCGGGGGGCCGGGGTGCCGCGCTCCTGGCGCTCGCGCGGCGGGGCGCCCGCGGGCGCGGTGGTCACGGTGGTCACTTGGCCTCCCGCTGGACCCGGGACTGGATGACGCGCGCGGTCACGAAGGAGACGGCGAGCGCGGCGACGGTCAGGACGACGGAGGTGGCCGCCGCCGCGTGGATGTCGGAGTTGCCGAAGGCGTCGTCGTAGATCTTCATCAGCGGCACCCAGGTGGAGGAGACGGCGTTGGACAGCGGCTTGAGGGTGTTGGGCTCATTGAAGACCTGGAGCGCGGCGAGCACCGTGAACAGGCAGCACATCACCACCGCGGGCATGACCAGCGGCACCTTGATCCGCAGCACGATCTGCCACTCGGTCGCGCCGTCCAGCCGCGCCGACTCGTGGAGTTCGGCGGGCAGCGCGCGCAGCGCCGTGTAGATCACGATCATGTTGAAGCCGACCGCGCCCCACACCGCCACGTTGGCGACCGAGAAGAAGACCGCGGTCCGTCCGAAGAAGTCGACGTGGTCGCCGCCGATCGGGCTGGTGGCGGGCAGGTAGAGGAAGCCCCACATCAGCGAGGCGATCACGCCGGGGACCGCGTACGGCAGGAAGATCGTCAGCCGGGTGATCCGCTTGAGCCGGGTGCGTTCCATGTCGAGCAGCACCGCGAACAGCAGCGCGAGGAACACCGTCCCCGGCACGGTGATCGCGCCGAGCGCCAGCATCCGCGTGACACCCGACCAGAGGTCGGAATCCCCCAGCACGTCACGGTAGTTGGCCAGGCCCGCCCATACGGTGTGGGTGCCGCCGCCGAGCAGCCCGCCGTTGACCTTGCGGCGCTGGAAGCTGAGCAGCAGCGCGTAGACCCCGGGGGCCACGACGAAGGCGGCGAAGAGCAGGACGGCGGGCAGGACCAGCAGATACGGGAACCGGCCGGTCCTGCGCGCGGTGGTCGTCTGACGCTCCATCAGCCGACCGTGAATCCGAGCTTCTTCATGTCCGCGACGGTGGCGCTCTGCATGGCGTCGAGCGCGCCCTTGAACGAACCGCCGCCCTGGAGCGCCTTGCTGAAGTTGTCGGTGTAGCCGGTGAAGGTCACGGTGACGTCGGGTCCCCACATCGGGAAGCTGCGCGCGGCCGGTGCGACCTTCTTGACCTGCGCGTAGAAGTCCGGCTGGTTCGGGAAGAACGCGGGCGCGGCCTGGAGCACGGGCAGCGAGCGGCCCGCGGTGGCGGCGGGATAGACGTTGATCTGCTTGACCTGCTCGGTGACCGCCGCGTCGTCGGTGTTCAGCCAGGACGCGAACGCGGCGGCCTCGGCCGGGTGCCGGGAGTCGCTGGTGACGGTGGTGGCGGAGCCGCCCCAGATGCCGGTGGCGGGGTCTCCGGCCGTCCACGCGGGCAGCGGCGCGACCGCCCACTTGCCCTTGGTGGCGGGCGCGATGCCGCCGATCTGCGCGGGCGCCCAGGCGCCGGAGATCCAGGTGAGCAGCGTCCCGTCGTTCATCTGCTTGTTCCACTGCGGGCTGAACGACGGATTCTTGGCGATCACGCCGTCGTCGACCAGGCCCTGCCAGTAGTCCGCGACCTTCACCGTGGGCGCGCCCGCGATGTCGACCTTCCAGGTGGTTCCGCTGGTGGTCCACCAGTCGGCGCCCGCCTGCTGCGCGAGGCCGGTGAACCAACCGGGGTCCGCCGCGTCGAAGTTGGTCAGATACGCCTTGGGCGCCTTGGCCCGCAGCGTCCTGGCCGCCGCCGCGTACGCGTCCCACGTCGTCGGTACGGCCAGGCCGTACTTCGTGAACAGGTCGGCGCGGTAGAAGAGCATCAGCGGGGCGACGTCCTGCGGGACGCCGTACACCTTGCCCTCGAACACCGTGCTCTTCAGGGTCGGTTGGTCGAATTTCCCGACGGTGTCCTTGGTGTACTCGGTGATGTCCCGCACGACGCCCTTGGAGACCAGCGCGGGCAACGACTGGTACTCGACCTTGGCGATGTCCGGACCGTTCTTCGCCTCGTGCGCGGTGATCATCTTGGCGACCAACTGGTCACCGCCCGCCGGGTTGGAGAGCTTCACGTGGATCTCGGGGTGCGCCGTGTTCCACTTGGCGACGACCTTGTCCATGTTCGGGTCCCAGTCCCAGAAGGACAGTTCGACCTTGCCCTTCCCGCTCGGCTCCTGGCCGGACTTCTTGTCCGATCCGCCGCCACAGGCAGCCGTCGTCACCAGCAGCCCTGCCGCCACCAGCACAACGGCGGCTCTTGTCCGTGTCACGCCCATGGGGTGGTTCCTCAGCTCTCGTCGGTGGCGGGCGCGGTGGCCCAGTCGGGAAGGTTCAACGGCGTGCGCTGGAGGCCGATCCACTGCCGCCGCGTGAAGCCGGGCATCTGGTTCTCCGCGCCGTGCCTGGCGTGCGCGTCGTTGACGTGCACCTCGCCCGCCGCGAGCCGCTCCGCGACGGACAGACCGCGGATCAGATCCCGCGTGAAGACCGAATTCATCAGCATGGGAAGGCCGTTGGTCAGCGCCACGGCCTCCTCCTCGGTGTCGACCACCGTCACCGGGATCACCGGCCCGAAGACCTCCTCCCGGAACGCGGGCATCCGCGGCGTCACCCCGGTCAGCACCGTCGGCCGGTAGAACAGCCCCTCGTACGTGCCGCCGGTCACCAGCCGCGCGCCCATCGCCAGCGACGGCTCCACGATCGTGCGGTGCAGCCGGTCGAGCTGCGTCCGGCTGATCAGCGGCCCCAACGCGTTCCCCGCGTCGAACGGGTCCCCCACCTTCAGCGCCGCCGCCCGCCGCACCACGGCCTCCACATACGTGTCCGCGACGGCCCGCTGCACGATGTGCCGACTGGCGCTGATGCACGTCTGCCCCTGGAACTCCAGCGACGCCACCATCGCGCAGTCCGCGGCCAGTTCCACATCCGCGTCGTCCAGCACCACGAACGCGTTACTGCCGCCCAACTCCAGCCGGATGTCCCGCAACTCCCCCGCCGCAGCCCGGCTGATCGCCAGCCCCACCTCCCGCGACCCGGTGAAGTCCAGCATGTCCACCCCCTGATGCCGCGCCAACGCCCACCCGGCCTCGGGGCCCTCCCCCGTCACCACGTTCAACACCCCGCGCGGCAGCCCCACATGCTCGGCCGCCTCCGCCAGCACCTGCCCGCCGATCACCGGCGTCAGCTCCGCCGGTTTCAGCACCACCGTGTTCCCGAACGCCAGCCCCGGCGCCACCGCCCGCATCGCCAGATTCATCGGGTAGTTCCACGGCGTGATCAGCCCCAGCACCCCGAGCGGCACCACCCGCGACAGCGACAGCTTCCCCGCCTTGTACGGCGGCAGGATCTCCCCCGCGTTCTCGCTCACCTGCACCGCCGACAAGGCGAGCTGCCGCACGCTGGTCCCCACCTCGTCCTCGGCCTTCGCCCTCACCCCGCCCGTCTCCCGCATGCTCTGCTCGACCAGCTCCCCGAACCGGTCCTCCAAATACCGCCCCAACTCCCGCACATACCGGCCCCGTTCCGGCGCCGCCAGCCCCGCCCACGCCGGCTGCGCCGCCCGCGCCGCCGCCACCGCCCGGTCCACGTCCTCCGCCGCCCCCAGCGCGTACCGCCCGATCTCCCGCCCCGTCGCCTTCTCCTCCACCACCCCGCTCCTCCGCGACGCCGCCGCCACGAACTCGCCGTCGATGTACAGCCGACCGTCTCCGGGATGCGAGGGCATACGTTCTCCAAGGAAGGGGGTACCGAAATGAGCCGCCTTTTTCTTGGACTTAAACTAAGTAGCGACCGATCACCGGTCAATCCGTCGCACACAACTTTTTCCCGGACCCCACATCCCCCAGCCGGTTCCCCACCAGCTCACCGCCCCGCCCCGGGGTTCGCCGCACGGGTGCCCCTGCGCGAGGGGCTGCGCCCCTACGGCACCGCTGCGCAGGTGGGTTCGCCGCACGGGTGCCCCTGCACGAGGGGCTGCGCCCCTACGGGACCGCTGCGCAGGTGGGGTTCGCCGGTAGCCAGCGAGCCAAAGGCGGCGCCGGTGTCGAAAGCGACGATGAGCAGGGAGCGAGGAACGAGCGACCGTCGAAGAGGAGCGTCGACACCGGATCTAAGCCGCCGGAGGCGAGAGGGCGGCAAAAAAGGGGAAGGACGGTGAGCCGACGCAAGGCGGCTCCCACCCACGGTTCGCCGCCACGCTGAGCTCACCCAAGACCCCCTACCCCCCCGTCAACACCCCGTGCACCGGCAGCGTCGCCGCCCCCAGCGCCACCGCCTCCGGGCCCAGGCGGCCCAGTTCCACCGCCGTGCCCGCCGCCAGGTAGTCGAGCGTGTGGCGGCGCATCGCGTCGCGTACGGCGGGGAGCATCGTCGGGCCCATGGCGCCGCTGACCCAGCCGGAGAGGATGACGCGGTCGGGGCTGAGCAGATTGATCAGGTTGGCGATGCCGATGCCCAGGTACTCCGCGGTCCAGCGGACCGTGTCGGCCGCCGGGCCCGGCCGGGAGGCGGCGGCGACGAGCGCGGCGACGCGCGCCTCGGTGCCGACGCCGGGGAGTTCGGGGGCGCCGGGGACGCGCCCGTAGTGGCCGAGGATGGCGTCGGCGCCGACGTACGCCTCCAGGCACCCGTGGGAGCCGCAGCGGCACGCGGCGCCGCCCGCCTCGACGACGGTGTGGCCCCACTCGCTGGTGGTGCTGGTGACGCCGCCGGGCGAGCCGGTGGCGACGGCGGCGCCGACGCCGACCGCGAGCAGCGCGACGATGGCGCGTTCGGCGCCCCGGCCCGCGCCGCGCCACATCTCGGCCTGGCCGAGCGTGCGGGCGCAGTTGTCGAGGTGGAGGGGCGCGGCGATGTGCGGCCTGAGCAGGGCGTCGAAGGGGACGTCCGACCAGCCGAGGGTCGGCGCGTGGACCGAGCCGTCGGGCAGGACGGCGCCGGGCACGCCGACGCCCACGCCGAGCAGGGTGCCGGTGTCGACGCCCGCCTTGGCGGTGACCTCCTCGATGCCCGCCGTCACGAGCCCGGCCAGCACCGCGGGGTCGGGCCGTCCGGTGTCCATCGGGTAGGTGGCGGTGGCAAGGGTGTCGAGCGTCCAGTCGAAGAGCCCGACCTGGACGTGGGTCTCGCCGATGTCGACCCCGGCCACCTGCCCGTATCCGGGCCGCACTTCGAGGAGCGTGCGGGGACGGCCGCCGTCGGAGACGAGCAGTCCCGCCTCGGCGACGAGGCCGTCCGCGACCAGGTCGGTGACGACGTTGCTGACGGTGGCGGAGCTGAGCCCGGTGGCGCGCATCAGGTCGTAGCGGCTGGCGGGGCCGTGCAGATAGAGCCGGGTCAGCACCGATGTGCGGTTGTGCCGACGCAGGTCCCTCGTCGTCCGGCCCACGTCGCGCGTCACCGGGCTCCCTCCACGATGTCGGTCGGACACGGCACCCCCGGGAGAGCGCAGTACAGGGCACATAGTGCCAGATCACCCACTCTCCGCTTTGGGGAGCACTCCCCAGGAACCAAGACATCGGATGCTTACGGGTTAACTCACCCCTTCCCACCGACCCGCGGCCGTCCTTGGACCACTCCTCACACCCGTCCCGTCCCCCGGTAGAGGTCGAGTTCGCCGTCCAGTTCCACGGCCAGCACGGTGGCGTGCTCGTCCACGTCGCCCGCCGAGGGCGCGTCGATCCACAGCACTCCCGGTACGTCGTGCAGGCCGCCGGTGACCTCGTGGCCGAGTTCGGCACCGGTGCCCACCACGGTCACGCGGCGTACGGCGTTGCGCAGGCCGCGCAGTGAGACCGTCTCACGCGGGGCGTCGAAGCAGGTCAGGTAGAGGGTGCGGCGGTCGGCGGAGAGGGTGCTCGGACCGTAGTGGTGACCGGCCGGGAGTCCGGCGACGGTGCCGTAGACGGCGGCGGAGTGCCGGGCGATCCAGTCGCCGAGCCCTTCGAGGCGGGCCGCCTGCTCCGCGGTGATCGTGCCGTCCTCGCGCGGGCCCACGTCCAGCAGCAGGTTGCCGCCCGCGCCGATCGTCTCGGTGAAGTAGCGCACGAGCTGGCCGACCGACTTCTGGTGGTCGTCGTGGCCCTGGTAGCCCCAGGAGTCGTTGACGGTCAGGCACAGCTCCCAGGGGCCGTCGGGGGCCTGGAGCGGGACGCCCTGCTCGGGGGTCGCGTAGTCGCCGCGGCTGAACATCCGGGCGTTGAAGACCGTCTCGGGGTTGACCGCGAGGACGGCGTCGGCCAGCGTGTCGATACCCCACTGCTCCTCGGCGCGCTCCCACTCGCCGTCGAACCACAGCAGGTCGGGGCGGTACCGCTCGGCCAGTTCCACGACCTGGGCGTCGCGGTAGCCGAGGTAGCGCCGCCAGGCGGCGGGGTCCTCCGCGCCCGGTGCGGGGGCGCTGAGCGGGTTGTCGTTGACGGCGGCCTGGAGCGGGTCGGGGTCGGGGTGCCGGACGGACGGGTAGTCGGGGTGCGACCAGTCGGAGTGGGAGTAGTAGAAGCCGACCTTGAGCCCTTCGGCGCGCAGCGCGTCGGCGTAGCCGCCGAGCAGGTCGCGACCCGCGGGGGTGTCGCGGGTGACGGACAGGCCGTCCTCGCGGGCGGTGTCCCACAGGGCCACGCCGTCGTGGTGACGGGCCGTCAGCACGGCGTAGCGGGCGCCGGCGCGGGCGAACAGCCGCGCCCAGTCGTCCGGTTCGTACGCGGCGGCGGTGAACCCCGCGAGCTGCTTCATGTACCGCTCCCGGGTGACCTGCCCGGTGTAGAAGGACCACGACTCGGGGACGCCGTCGACGGCGTAGATCCCGTAGTGGATGAAGATGCCGAGCTTGGCGTCGGCGAACCAGGGCTGCATGGGCATGGGGCGCGTCCTCGCGAGACGATACATCGGATGTGTTGCCGGGACGCGTTGACCTTACGGTTCGCCGGTCCGGGCAATCAATCCCCCTCAGGATCCCTCAGGAACCCCCAGGCTCCACCTGATCAGGACCGGGCCGGAGTGTGCCCGGGGGACGCCCCCGACTGTCAGGTGAGGGGGGCGCCCCGGTCTCGGTGCGTTCTCTCAGAACGCCAGTGGCGCGGAGAGCGGCAGCCGGGCGGCCGTGGGCCCGGCGTACAGCGTGTACGGGGCCGGGCGGCTCCGCCAGCGTCCTTCCGCGGGTGACCACCGCTGGAACGACCGTGCTGCCACGTGAACTTCCGCCACGACATCCTCACCGGGCTCGGCCCGGACCGCGGTAAATCCGGCCAGTCGCGGTCCACCGTTGTCATAGTCGCCGTCGGGCCCGGTGCCGAGGTAGACCTGGACGACCTCGCGGCCGGCACGCGCCCCGGTGTTGCGCAGCGCGACCCGTACCACGATGTCCCGTTCCCCATCCTCACCTGCGGCTTCGCCGTGGCCCGAGGTCTCCTCCACCGCCTCGGGCACGTCCAGCAACCGGTAGTCCCAGGTGGTGTAGCCGAGCCCGTGACCGAACCAGTACGCGGGTTCCGCGCCCGCCCTGCGCCACGCACGATGGCCGATATACGGCCCTTCCTCGTACGGCAGCACTCCGTCGGCGGGAGTGGTGGACGGCAGGGGCGCGCCCTCGGCGAGTCCGGCCCAGGTGGTGGGCAGCCGCCCGCCGGGCTCGGCGTGGCCGAACAGTACGTCGGCCAGGCCGTGTCCGGCCTCCTGGCCGGGGAACCAGCTCAGCAGCACCGCGGGGACGCTCTCCCGCCAGGGCAGTTCGACCGGTCCGCCGGAGTTGACGATCACCACGGTACGGGGGTTGGCGGCGGCGACCGCGGCGACGAGTTCGTCCTGGCGGCCGGGGAGCGCGAGCGACGTACGGTCGAAGCCCTCGCTCTCGATCTCGTCGGTGGTGCCGACGACCACGACGGCCACGTCCGCGTCGCGGGCCAGCGCCACGGCCTCGGCGATCGACTCGTCCTCGTCGCGGCGCGGCGGGTCGGCGGCCAGCGCGACCGCGAAGCCGTCGTCCGCCTCCCAGTGCCGGGTGGCGACCAGCAGCAGTTCACCGCCCGCCGTCACCTGCCGGGACGCCACCCGGAAGGACGGTGTGACATGGACATATGTGGGGTCCCGCGATTCGGGTCGCACATAGGTGTCGATCAGCGTCTCGCCGTCCGCCCGCAGGGTGACCGCGCCGAGGCCGACGACGGCGAACCGCCACTCCCCCGTGACATCCGGTGTGACCAGGGCGCTGACCTCGACGGCCGCCGCGGTGGCGGCGAGTTCCGGCGCGTCGCCCGACTCCAGGATCCGGCCGCTGAGCCGGTGCTCGGCGTGGATCTCGGCGCCGTCGGCGGCGAGGTAGCGGACCAGGACGCCGGGTGCGCCGCTGCGCGGGTCGCGGGAGTTGCCGCTGTGCAGCGGGGTCGGGCGGGTGGTGAGGACGACGCCCTCGGCGTGCACGACCTCGGCGCTGTCGCCGACCGCGTCCCTGATGCCGTCGAGCGGCGAGACGACCTCGATCGGGAAGACGCCCGCGCTGCCGCCGCCCTGGACGCGCGCGGCGGCGGCGTTCGGGCCGAGTACGGCGATCCGCGGCGGCCCGCCGTCCGGACCGTCCTGGCCGGTCCCTCGTCCGGGGGCCGGGTCGAGCGGCAGCAGCCCGCCCTCGTTGCGCAGCAGGACGCTCGCGGCGGCGACCGCGCGGCGCAGCAGGGCGCGGGCGTCGTCGGACACGACCGGCGCGGCGGTCGCCGGAGGGGTCGCTCGTGTTTCGCCGTGGGCTTCCAGGGGTGACAAGGTCCCCTGGAAGCCCTCCAGCGCACCGACCCGTGCGGCGAGCCGCAGGAATCGGCGGACCTTGTCGTCGATCACCGTCTCGGGCACCCGGCCCTCGCGGACCGCCGCCACCAGCGGCTCGCCCCACAGCGGGTGCGGCCCCGGCATCGCGAGGTCCTGCGGGGCGAGCGCCGACTCCTCGGTGGACCGGACCGCGCCCCAGTCGGAGACCACGACCCCGTCGAAGCCCCAGGTGCCCTTGAGCGGTTCGGCCAGCAGCGGGCTCTCGGACATGGTGACGCCGTTGACCGCGTTGTACGCGGACATCACCACCCACACGCCCGCGCGCACCGCGGCCTCGAAGGGCGCCATGTACACCTCGCGCAGGGTGCGTTCGTCGACGCGGGCGTCCAGCGTCAGACGTTCGGTCTCCGAGTCGTTCGCCACATAGTGCTTGGCGGTGGCCGCGACGCCGCCGGCCTGGACGCCGCGGATGTACGCGGCGGCCGTGCGTCCGGTGAGCAGCGGGTCCTCGGAGTAGCACTCGAAGTGCCGTCCGGCCGCCGGGGTCCTGTGCAGGTTGAGGGTGGGGGCGAGCATGATGTCGATCCGCTTGCGGCGGGCCTCCGCGGCGAGCAGACCGCCCAGTTCGGCGACGAGTTCCTCGTCCCAGCTCGCCGCGAGCGCGGTCGGCGACGGCAGGACGAGCGCGGTGTCGCGTTCGTCCCAGCGCTCGCCGCGTACGCCCGCGGGCCCGTCGGACACGCCCATCTCCCGCAGGCCGACGGCCGGTTCGCCCTGCGTCCTGAAGGAACTGGCGCCGGAGAGCAGCCGGACCTTGGCGGGGAGGTCGAGCTTGGCGACGAGCGCGTCCAACTCCGCGTCGGACGGGGCGGGTTCCGCCTCCGACGCGGGCTGTGACGCGGACCCCGGCGCGGGCCCCGACCCGTTCCCCGACGCGGGATCGGACAGCGTCGCGGGCCCGGGAAGGGGCAGGGACTCGGACTCGGGAGTGATCATGGTCATCCCTTCATGGCCCCCTGCATGATGCCGTCCAGGATTTGACGGCCCATCAGCAGGAAGACCGCGATGATCGGCAGGCTGGAGACGAGCGCCCCGGTGAGCACCAGGGAGTAGTCCTGGATGTAGCCGCTGGCCAGTTCGGACAGCGAGAGCTGCACCGTGGGGTTCTGCTGGGTCATGACCACCTTGGGCCAGTAGAAGTCGTTCCAACTGGCCATGAAGGTGAGCATGCCGAGCACCGCCATCGCCGGGCGGGCGGCGGGCAGTGCGATGTGCCAGTACAGGCCCCGGGTCGTGCAGCCGTCCATCCGGCCCGCGTCGAGCAGTTCGTCGGGGATGGCCGTGACCAGGTACTGCCGCATGAAGAACACGCCGAAGGCGTTGGCGGCGGCGGGCACGATGAGCGCCTGGAGGTGGTTCGCCCAGTGCAGCCAGTTCGCCATCATGATGTAGAGCGGGATGATGCCGAGCTGGGTGGGGACCATCATCGTCGCCACCACGGAGCCCAGCAGCGGACTCCGGCCGGGGAACCGCAGCTTGGCGAAGGCGAATCCGGCGAGCGTGGAGGTCAGCACCACCGAGACGGTGACCGTGCCGGCCACGATCAGCGAGTTGACCAGGGCCAGTTGCATGTCGGCCTGATCGAACGCCCGGCGCAGGTTGGACAGGAGGTGGCTGCCGGGCAGCAGCGCGGGCGGCACCTGGCTGAGCGCGGCGTTGTCCCGCGAGGCGGCGACCAGCGTCCAGTACAGCGGGAAGACCGAGAGTCCGACGACGACGGCGAGCGCGACGTAGACGCCCTTGCCGGCCGAGAGCTGACGGTCCCGGCCGGACCGGCGGCGGGGGCGCTTGGTGAGCGGCAGGGTGGTCATGCGGCCTCGACTCCCTTCATGCGGCGGGCCAGAAGGAAGTTGACGGCGACGATCACGACGATGACCAGGAACATCGCCCAGGAGATCGCGGCGCCGTAGCCGTATTTGAACTTCCCCCAGAACTGGTCGTACGAGTACAGCGCCATCGTCTGGAACTGGTGCTGCGAGCCGCCCGCCATCGGGGTCTGGCTCGCGCTGAACAGCAGTGGCTCGCCGAACATCTGGAGCGCGCCGATGGTCGAGGTGATGACGGTGAACAAGATGGTGGGGCGCAGCACCGGGATGGTGATGGACCTGAACTGCCGCCACCGGCTGGCCCCGTCGATCGCGGCGGCCTCGTACAGCTCGAAGGGGACGGCCTGCATCGCGGCGAGGTAGATCAGCGCGTTGTAGCCGGTCCAGCGCCAGGTGACGATGGTGGAGATGCCGATCCAGGAGGACCAGGTGCCCGCCTGCCAGTCGGTGTGCGGGACGCCGAAGAGGCCGAGGAACCAGTTGACCAGGCCGAAGTCGCGGCCGAAGAGCTGGACGAAGATGATCGTGACGGCCGCGACCGAGGTGACGTTGGGCAGCAGCACGCCCATCCGGATGAAAGTGCGGCCCCGCAGGCGGTAGTTGAGCAGGTGGGCCAGGCCCAGCGCGAGCAGCAGTTGCGGGACGGTGGAGAGCACGCCGATGCCGAGGGTGTTGCGCAGCGCGTTCCAGAAGAACTGGTCGTGCAGCAGAGTGCGGTAGTTGTCGAGGCCGACGAAGGTGTGCCTGCTGCCGTCGGTGTCGGCCCGCCAGGCGGTGAGCGACACATACGCCGTGTAGAGCAGCGGGAACAGGCCGAAGACGCCGAAGACGAGGAAGAACGGCGAGATGTAGAAGTACGGCGACAGGCGCCGCTCGGCCCGGTGCCAGCGGGCCCCCTTGGCGGGGGCGAAGTCGGGCGCCGTCTTTCCGGGCGAGGGATTGTCCTGCGAGGCGGCGGGCGGGGTGCCGGTCGAGACGGCCATGCATCTGCTCCTGGTTGGTGGCCGGCGGGGGTACGCGGTGGGCGGGGAGTGGGAAGGGTGCGCAACCCCCGCCGGCCCGTCGAGTGGCGCGAGCGGCCCGGAACGGGAACCTCGGGGCGGTCAGGAACCCGGAGGATCTGAGGACCTCACGTTCGGGGCCGGCTCCCGTCGTGCCCCACCGTCCGCGCGGCCCGCTCGGGATGGACGGCACGATGTCCCGGCAGCGCACCGCCATCCGCCCGGTGCACATCGCGGAGATCCTGGCCAGTACGCGGGA